>NZ_KV827378.1:0-65995 GCF_001836065.1 Corynebacterium sp. HMSC035E02 | reverse complement strand
AAAGCCCAAACCTAACAAACAGACAAACCAAACCGTGCACAGCACGGACTGGCTATCCAAAATTACATAAAGAAAAAATCCAAAAACCAACCCCCAACCCGACGGGGCACAAAAGGAGGCTGGCAAAGTCAGAAGATTTAAATCAATACGCCCAAACAACTTAATATTATTTACAATGACGCCGCTTAAAGGAAAAGCGCCATCCGGCATACACCAACCGCAACACACATACAACGCATCACGGCCAGAACAATAAAAATCAACCAACACAAAAAGTACATTGGCACACTATTGAGTTCTCAAACATCGTCACCACACAGCCATACGGACCGCTTTAAGCGAAACGCAGTACTGCGAGTAAAGAAAATATTTGTTGTCAGGGCCTGTTTTCCTACCGCCTCGCTTCAAGAACCTGAGTTCCTGTGGGGCGCTGTCGGTCGCGCTGACTCATATAAAGTTACACACGGCCTTGATAAAACACAAATATGCACTTCAATGAAGGTTTTTACCCCTTCTTGAAGTGCACTAAAACAACCTTTTTAACGCAGACATTGGATGGCGCTCAGTGTGCCCCAAACCAGCCCATGAGGCCCGGGCTAAACACGTTGGTCTTTTTAGCCATCCGGGGATATGCGGCAACCCACACGACGTAGATGATTGCCATCCCTGTGAGCGTCCACCACACAGAGATCTCAGAGTTAAGTAGCCACGCAAGCAACACGGCAGCAATGGCTCCGACCGTGACAGCCGTATAGGGCCATGTCTCTTTGTCGGTGATCGCAAAGCTCACGAGAACGGCAGCCATTGCAAGGGGAACGATGGTGAATCCGGCGAGGCTTCCGGTCCACATCAACGTCACCACATCAGTGACAGCTCCCAAGCCCACTGGAATCGCGGTACACAATAACGTCGCTGTGGACCAGGCCGCGCGTGGAACGCCAAAGGTCACCGCATCCTTCATCGAGCTGCGAACCGCGTCAGCCACTAGCGGCAGGACAATCAACGTGACTATGGCGCCTACGATGCCCACACCCTTATCCCACAGCTTGCTCACCACGATGTTTATCGCAGTTGCGATGGCTATACCGAATGCAGCCCACATCCACGCGCGAGCTTGAGGGCGCAACACAATCTGGGAAACCGGGGAGGCAGAGAACCAGCCCGTCGAAGAATCACCATCACTGCCCGCAATAAGGGAGCTACTTGTCAGTCGTGAAGGCTCGAAGCGCTTCACCATGCACACGATCCACGTTGCCGCTGGGGCAATGAGAACCCACCACGGAAAGGCGAAGGGCGCGCTAACAAGAATCAGTAAAAGCGTCAGGGTGGCATTGATGCGCCGGTGTCCGTTCCAGATACGGGTACTGAGGCCAAAGGTCAGGTAACGCGTGAAGTCAGGCTGCGAAAGGTAAACCATAAGGACCATAAAGAGTGAGTAACCAATGGCCCACCCTTGCCCGCGGCCCATTCCCAGCACCGGAAGGATGACAATCCACAAAGCGTAGAAGAAGCTGTTCCAGCTCAGCGCCATATGTCTATAGAGCTTCATCATGCCTCCCCCAGTGCCAGAACTGCCTGTTCAAGGGATACCTGGGCGGCGCGAAGCCCCATTTCCTGGGCCATGGCAAAGACGTTGGCGGTGTGGTTGGGGCGGGCGTCGACAAGCACACGGTCAGCGACGGCTGAGGTTTCGCGCTCAAGCACCGGGAGCTGCAGGCGCCCCAGCGCGCGATCGAGGGTTTCGGCAGAGCCAGTGAGCTGGACGACACCCTCGATGAACTCATCGATGGGGCCGGACAAGGGGTTGTCCCCCATCAGGGCTACGGTATCGAGCAAACCGGAAAGCTCGTTGAGGTGGTGGGTGGAGACGATAATGGTGCGGCCGTGCTCTTCACGCAAGACCTCGTAGAACACCTCCCGCTTGGCGGCGTCGAGGCCGAGGTAGGGTTCGTCGAGAAGCATGTACGGCACCCCCGAGGCCACGGCAACGATGAAGCTCGCTGCGGACTTTTGCCCGCGGGAGAGGCCCGAGTAATTCTTCATCGGAAGCTCGAAGCGCTCGACCAATTCCTCGGCGCGCTCCTTGTTCCAGGTGGTCCAGCGCAGGCTGGATACAGTGAAGACCTTCTTCAGGTTCCAGCCTTCGGGCAGGGGGTTATCGATACCCATGAGCACGATCTTGTTGAGGACTTTTTCATTGTCGTAGGGCTTGTCACCATCGACGGTGATGCCGGAAGCATTCAGCTGACCGGCGATTTTACGCAGCAAGGTGGTTTTGCCAATGCCGTTGGGGCCGACGAGGCCGTGCGTGAGGCCGTCGTCGAAGGTGAAGTGCGGAGTAGAAATCATGAGTAGAGTCCTCGACTTTCTGCGACAAGGTCGATGAGGTCATGGAGTTGCTGGCGGGTATAGCCCAGGCGCACGGCTTCGTCGATAAGCGGCGCGGCGTACTCGGCTGCGAATTCCTGGCGACGCCGCGCCCGGATCAGTTCGGCGGCGCCAGAGGTGACGAACATGCCGATGCCTCGGCGTTTTTCGAGGATTCCGAGATCCACGAGGAGGGTCAGCCCCTTGCGGGCGGTCGCGGGGTTGATGCTGTGGAAGGCGGCGAGCTCATTCGTGGACGGTGCCTGGGCACCCTCGGCGAGAGTGCCCTCGATGATGGCGTCCTCGATGAGCACCGCTATCTGACGAAAGAGCGGCTGCGCGGAGTTGTCCATGCAGACCCCTTAGTTGGTTGGTTACTCATGTAACTAACCATATAACCAACCTTCGGCCAGGGCAAGGCCTCCCCATTCCATATCTTTGACCTGGGAATTTCCTCAAGGTTATCGACGTTTTGTGACTAATGGGGCACACTGGACTACACCGGCCGTAGGCTGGAAGACCTCACAGAAGTGACCTAAGAAAATTAGTTAGAAGAAATAGAACGGAATTTAGGAGCCATGCTTGAACGAACACTTGTCTTCGTTGACACGTCATATCTACTCGCCAGTTTCTATAACTCCTGGGAGACGGGCGCCCGTGCCCAGCTAGAGATTGATTTACCCGAAGTGGTCAGCTCCCTCGGTTCGATGATTGAAACCCAGGTGGGCAACCGCGTTCACCGCCAATATTGGTATGACGGAATCCCGGATACCGGCCCCCACCGCTACCAACGCGCACTGCGCGTCTGCGACGGCGTCCAGCTTCGCACCGGCCAGCTCATCGAGTGGGGCGAGCGCCGCACACAGAAAGCCGTGGACACCCGCCTTGTCGCCGACATGATCGTCTCCGCCATGAAGGGCCAAGTCACGGACTTTGTTTTGGTCTCCGGCGATGCCGACATGATTCCCGGCGTCCAAGAAGCCGTGAACAACGGCGTGCGCGTGCACCTCTATGGCTTTGGCTGGGATTCGATGTCCTCGGCGTTGCGCCATGCGTGCGACTCCACCACCATCCTGGATCCGCGGGAAGACTTCGCCGACGCAATGGAGCTCGAGGTCCTCGAAGGGCCCCTGCCGCCGACCATCCGCGAGCCCCAGCACTCCGAGGACGGCAGCGAGGGCGAAGCCGTTGCCACCGATGAGCACGCAGAGGAGTGCGACGAGCCCACCGAGGCGCAAGCCGCCTTCCCCTCCGCCCCCAAGCCCGGCCCGGCCACACCTTCTGCCGCCGCGACGGACGTTGCCGCGACTGCCTCTCATCCCGAATCGGCTGCGCCCGATACCTCCCGCAAGGAAGAGGAGCCTCTCCCCTCCGGCGAGCAGCCTTCCGCGCCCGGCATCGACTCGCAGGAGCCTGCGGGCGAGGAAGCGGACGCAGCCCCCGAAAGCTCGAAGCCAACGCCCAAGCCAGCTGCGCCCAAACCTTCGATGATGGCGCCGCGCCGCAAGCTGCGGTCGAAGTATGTTCCGCTCCCCGAAGAAGTGTGGAGCTCCGCCGGGTTCCAGTCCCCCTTTGACGTGGGGCAGCAATATGCCTCGTGGTGGTTCGACAACGCCGCGAGCGCCGATCAGCGCGACCAGGCCCACCTGCTCTCGGGCGGCGGCCTGCCCCCGGAGATCGATCGCCCGCTGCTGCAGTTCGCCTGCGAAACGCTGCACGAGTACACGCTGACAGAAACCCAGCGCGTCAACCTGCGCGATGGCTTTCACTCGGGCATCCGCGGCGTGCTCATCAATATCCGCCGCCAAGATAGCTAAACCGAAAATCGTCAAAAGGGACCTTGGAGAGCGTGGGGTTCTGAAACACCCCGGCCGCGCTGCGCGGCCCGCTCTAGAAGGTCCCTTTTCTGTGTAGTGGCTTGCTTCGCAGTGGCTACTGCTTGCCCTCGGCGGAGTCCGATTCGGCGTTGGCATCACTAGCATCAGAATCGGCGCCGGCCTCAAGCGCTTGGTCGCTGGCGAAGGGCGAGTTTTCCAGCTCCTTGCTCTTGGCCATCTCGGCGCGAATCTCGTCCAAGCGGGACGTAGCGGCCATGTCGTGGCCTGCAGCCGTGATCTCCTGAATGCGGCTACCCCCCGACGCCTGATGGAGCTCCTGGGCGCCGAGCGCATCCGCGTAGCGCTTCTCAATCTTGGCGCGCACCGAGT
Organism: Corynebacterium sp. HMSC035E02; assembly: GCF_001836065.1. Taxonomy (NCBI): domain Bacteria; kingdom Bacillati; phylum Actinomycetota; class Actinomycetes; order Mycobacteriales; family Corynebacteriaceae; genus Corynebacterium; species Corynebacterium sp. HMSC035E02. The sequence goes on along the minus strand of NZ_KV827378.1, from coordinate 61,421 downwards.
CCAAGGTCGGCGTGGAATCATCCGGCTTGAGCTCGTTCATTGAGTTCAAAGCCTCGGCGTTCTTTTCCTGCATCGCTGCCTGATCTGCCTGGGACAGCAACTGGTCCACCTGCGCCAGTTGCTCCTTCAGGCGGGCCTCCGACTGCTGCTGCTGGGCCTTCGCCTGCTCGGCAGCCTGGCTAGCCGCCTCGTGCTGCGTTTTCAGGTTAGCCAGCTCGTTTTCCACGGCGACCAGCTGGCTCGCTACGACCTCTGCCGCCTGGTTGTACTCGGCGGCCTTCTGCGGATCCTCAGAGGCATCCGCCAACTCCAGCGCCCGGCGGGTCTGATCCTGGTAATCCTGCTGGGTCTTCACCAGGCGGTTGAGCTGCATTTCCAACTGGGTCTTGCGTCCAATAATCTCCGCCGCGTGTTCGGAAATCTCGCGATGCTGCTTCTTCGCACCTTCCACGGCCTGCTGGATCTGGACCTTGGGGTCAGCATTCTCATCGATCTTCTGATCGAAAGAAGCCATCACATACTTCCAGCCTTTGCTAAATGGATTTGCCATCGCACTCACTCCTTTGTGGTTCCTGCAGCAGTAGTTAATGCAGCTCTTATTGGTGCCCTATATAAAAAGACGCTTTCCTGCGAGTGTAGCGATACTCACAGGAAAGCGCGCGCGGCGGGGCCACCGGGGCTCCACCGCAGACAAGGACTAACCAGTTCTATTCCGCCTGCTGGCTCTCCACCTGGGCGCGGACCTCGTCCATGTCGAGGGCCTTAACCTGGCCAATGAGATCCTCCAGTGCCGCCGGCGGCAGAGCGCCAGCCTCGCGGAAGACCAGGATACCGTCGCGGAACACCATCAAGGTGGGGATGGACTGAATCTGCAGCTTCGCGGATAGCTCCTGGTTGGCCTCGGTATCCAGCTTGGCGAACGTGGCATCGGGGTGCTCTTCAGATGCCTTCTCAAAGACTGGGCCGAAGCGCTTGCACGGGCCACACCATTCCGCCCAAGCATCGACGAGCGTAATGCCGTCGCCAGAAACAGTCTCCTGGAACGTGTCTTCAGTGATGTCAATCGTTGCCATGTCTTTTCCTATCAGTCTCGGGGATATTTCTCGGTTCTATCAACCCCCAACGGTACACAAACCTCGATTATTCCTTGCCCACATACCCCAGGGGGGTATATCCTCGACAGTGACATTAACCCCCAAGGTAAGGAGAAGGATTCACCATGAGCACCACAACCTACACCGTTAACGGCATGACCTGTGGCCACTGCGAGCTTTCCGTCAAGGAAGAGATCTCAGAGATCAGTGGCGTCACCGACGTTACGGCCGACCACACCACCGGCGCCGTCACCGTGACCGGGGAGGGCTTTAGCGACGACCAAGTCGCCGCCGCCGTCGTCGAAGCCGGCTACGAGTTGGCCTAAACAGCATGACTACCAGTCTCACCCTCGGCATCACCGGGATGACCTGCACGTCGTGTTCCTCCCGTGTCGAACGCAAGCTCAACAAGCTCGACAACGTTGAAGCCACGGTCAACTTCGCCACGGAGTCCGCCTCCGTGAGTTATGACCCTGCAACGACGACGCCTGCCGATCTCATCGACGTCGTCGAAGGCGCAGGCTACGGAGCGTTCACCCTGGATGGTGAGGGGGAGACGTCGACTAGCACGGCGGAGGACGCCCGCGAGAGCGAAGCCTCCGATATCCTGCAGCGCACTCTGATCTCCGCGGCGCTCTCTCTGCCCGTGATGCTGCTCTCCATGGTCCCAGCGCTGCAATTCCAGCACTGGCAGTGGGCCTGCTTGATGCTCACGACGCTCGTCTATGTCATCGGCGGAGCGCCCTTCCACCGGGCCACCTGGGCCAATCTCAAGCACGGCGCCGCCACGATGGACACGCTCATCACGCTGGGCACCACCGCCGCCTTTGGCTGGTCGCTCTACGCGCTTTTCTTTGGCGATGCCGGGATGCCCGGCATGACCATGCACATGACGCTGCGCTCCAATGACGCGCAGATGGACCATATTTATCTCGAGTCCGTCGGCATGGTTATTACGTTCCTCCTGCTTGGACGCTGGTTCGAGCTCAAAGCTAAGGGGCGCTCCTCCGAAGCGCTCACCACGCTGCTGACCATGGGAGCTAAAGAAGCCACCGTGCTTCGCGACGGTACCGAAACCCGCATTCCCGCCAGCGAGCTCCACGTGGACGATGTTTTTGTGGTCCGCCCCGGCGAGAAGATCGCCACCGATGGCGTGGTCCTCAACGGCCATTCCGCCGTGGACGAATCCCTTCTCACCGGCGAGTCGATGCCGGTTGAGGTTTCTCCCGGCAGCACGGTGACGGGCGCGACCATCAACGCCTCGGGTCGGCTCGAGGTACGCGCCACCCGCGTCGGGTCCGACACCGTCTTGGCCCAGATGGGTGCGCTCGTCACTGCAGCCCAGACCTCGAAGGCCCCGGTCCAGCGCCTCGCGGACCGTATCGCCGCCGTCTTTGTCCCCATCGTCATCGGCATCGCCATCCTCGCGCTCATAGCGCACCTCTGGGTCGGCGGCGTCGCCCCGGCCTTCGTGGCCGCCGTGTCTGTGCTCATCATCGCCTGCCCGTGCGCCATGGGCTTGGCGACGCCCACCGCAATCCTCGTCGGCACCGGGCGCGGCGCCGAACTGGGAATCCTCATCAAGGGTCCGGAGATTTTGGAATCGACGCGCCGAATCGACACCATCGTGCTGGACAAGACCGGCACCATCACCGAAGGCCAGATGTCGGTGGGAGCAGTCCAACCTACGGCAGGACGCACGCAGCAGGAAGTTCTCCGCCTCGCGGCCGCCGCGGAACAGGGTTCCGAGCACCCCATCGCACGAGCCATCCGCACAGCCTACGACGATGAGCTCCCCGCGGCCGCGGGCTTCCACGAGCTTCCCGGCCAGGGAATCGAGGCAACGATTGAGGGCTCCCGGGTGCGGGTGGGCCGGCCGCCTGCGGGCTATGACGGCACCGGGACGCAGGTGGGCGTCTACGTGGACGATGACTTGGTAGGAACCATCGAGCTACAGGATCGCATCAAGGAATCCTCCGCCGCCGCCATCGCCGCAATGCACAAGCTAGGGCTTACACCCCACCTACTCACCGGGGACAACGCCGGCGCGGCACATGCAGTGGCGCGGGCCGTTGGCATTGATGATGCCAACGTGACAGCGGAGGTCATGCCCGCAGACAAGGTAGAGACTATCGCTCGACTGCAGGAGCAGGGGCGGACCGTGGCCATGGTGGGCGATGGCGTCAACGACGCCGCGGCGCTCGCGCAGGCGGACCTCGGAATCGCGATGGGTGCGGGAGCCGACGTGGCCATCGAGGCCTCCGACATCACGGTGATGAACAACGACCTGCGCTCCGTCGCAGAGGCGGTGCGGCTCGCGCGCAGTACCCTGCGCATCATCAAGAGCAACCTTTTTTGGGCCTTCGCCTATAATATTATTCTTCTTCCCGTGGCAGCGTTCGGGCTGCTCAACCCCCTATTGGCGGGGTTGGCAATGGCTCTGAGCTCAGTCTTTGTGGTGACCAATTCTTTGCGACTTAAAAGCTTTACCCCCGCGGAGTAAGCTTAGCCTGCATGAATCGTCTTGATCATCGCTCTGTCTCACGCACGGAGAGGCTCGACCGCCTTCCCGTCACTGGAAAACACAAACGTCTCCTCTTTGGCTCCGGCATCGGCTGGGCGCTCGATGCCATGGACGTGGGCCTCATCTCCTTCATCATGGCCGCTCTGGCCGTGCACTGGGGGATCACGCCGACCCAGTCCTCGTGGCTGGCGTCCGTGGGCTTCATCGGCATGGCCTTGGGTGCCACCTTCGGCGGCCTCTTGGCCGATAAGTTCGGCCGCCGCCACATCTTTGCGCTAACCCTGCTGGTCTACGGCCTCGCGACGGGCGCTTCTGCCCTAGCAACGGGCCTCACACTCCTCATCATCCTGCGCTTCTTCATCGGACTTGGCCTCGGCGCCGAGCTGCCGGTGGCCTCCACGCTGATCTCCGAGTTCGCACCCCTCAAGGTCCGCGGGCGCATGGTGGTCTTGCTGGAGGCCTTCTGGGCCGTGGGCTGGATCCTCGCTGCGGTAATTGGAACGTTCGTCGTGGGGGCGTCGGAAAGCGGCTGGCGCTGGGCCCTAGCACTCGGCATGGTGCCCGCCCTCTATGCCCTCTATGTGCGCCTTCACTTGCCTGAATCAGTACGCTTCCTGGAGTCGAAGGGCCGCCACGAGGAAGCAGAAGAAATCGTCGCCTCCTTTGAGGCCGAGGTGGATGAGGCGGACATCGACCGCACGACCCCGGCACCGACCTACTCCGAGGAGGACGTCACCGCCACCAGCATCTGGTCGAAATCCCTGCGCGGGCGCACGCTGGCGCTGTGGACCATCTGGTTCTGCGTCAACCTGTCTTACTACGGCGCCTTCATTTGGATTCCGTCGCTGCTTGTCGCGGACGGTTTCTCCCTGGTGAAGTCCTTCAGCTTCACGCTGATTATCACCCTGGCCCAGCTGCCGGGTTACGCCGCAGCGGCCTGGCTCATCGAGGTCTGGGGACGCCGCTCGACGCTGGCAACCTTCCTCGTGGGCTCCGCCCTGTCCGCCGGATTCTTTGGCTTCGCCAACACTGAGGCCATGATCATCCTGGCCGGTTGCCTGCTCTCCTTCTTCAACCTCGGCGCGTGGGGCGCGCTGTACGCCATCGGCCCGGAGCTCTACCCCACCGCCCTGCGCGGGCGCGGTACGGGTGCCGCCGCCGGCTTCGGCAGGCTCGCATCCATCTTGGCGCCGCTCATCGTTCCGCCGCTCATCGCGGTGGCGGGTGCGGGCTGGCTCTTCGTGCTGTTCGCAGCGGCCTTCGGCATCGCGGCCTTCGCGGCGCTGACCCTGCCAGAATTCAAGGGGCGGGCCCTTGCTCAATAGGGTCGCCCTTGGCGCGTGGGTCGCGGTCATGGTCGCGCTCACCACGCTCAAGCCCTTCTACCAGATTGGCTACCTGTGGAAGCCGGAGAACCAGCGGGTCCGCGACCTGCGCTTGGTGCCACTTGATGAGTTCTCCGGCGGCACCTGGTTTGGCCCGCTTTTTGAGTATGCGGGCAATACCGCCTTCTTCATTCCTTTTGGCATGCTCGTCTTCAGCATGTGCCGGTCAGTCAAGGCCACTGCCGCATGGGGCTTCGCGCTGAGCTTGGCACTGGAAACAGCGCAGTATGCCTTCGCGCTCGGGCGCACTGATATTGATGACCTCATCTTCAATACCCTGGGTGCGCTCATCGGCGCAGGGTTTGCCAGGCTGTGCGGCGAGCGCTTCTTCCCGGTGTGGCGGTGGCTGGCGCTCGCCGCGGCTGCGGTCTTCCTGGTCTTGGTCATCCTCGGCCCACGGTTGGGTGACCCCAACGCCGTGGTGGACCTGTAATTTAGCCGTGCGCCATGTTCACGAACTTGGAGTAGTGCAGCTGGTGCGCGACCTTCACCGTGTCGATCGGGCCGCCGCGGTGCTTGGCCAGGATGATATCCGCCTCACCGGCACGGGGATCATCGCGGTCTTGTGAGTCCGGGCGGTAGAGCAGCATAACCATATCGGCGTCCTGCTCCAGCGAGCCGGACTCACGCAGATCCGCCAGCTGCGGCTTCTTATCGGTACGGGATTCTGGACCACGGTTCAGCTGCGAAATCGCAATGAGGGGAACCTCTAGCTCCTTGGCCAGCAACTTGAGCTGGCGCGAGAATTCTGAGACCTCTTGCTGGCGGGACTCCACCTTCTTGCCCGAAGACATCAGCTGCATATAGTCCAGCACAATGAGGTCGAGCCCGTGCTGCTGCTTCAGACGGCGGGCCTTCGAGCGGATCTCCATCATGGTGAGGTTCGGGGAATCATCGATGAACAGGGGCGCATCCTGGATGCGGTTGAGGGTGTCATCGATCTTGGCCCAATCCTCCGTGGACACGCGGCCACCGCGCATATCCGATAGCTTCACTTCCGCCTCCGCTGACAACAGGCGCATGACGATCTCGGAGGCAGACATCTCCAGGGAGAAAACCACAGAAGTCTTGTTGTGCTGCAGAGAGGCCGAGCGCATGAAATCCATGGCCAGCGTGGACTTGCCCACGCCAGGGCGGGCGGCGACGATAATCATCTGGCCGGCACGCAGGCCATTGGTCAGGTTGTCGAGGTCGATAAACCCTGTGGGCACGCCCGACTCCACTCCGTTTTGTTGCAGGGCGGCGAGCTCATCGATCGTGGGGTCGATGAGATCACTCAGCGCACGGTAATCCTCGGTGGTCTTCTTCTGCGCCACGGCGAATACTTCCTGCTGGGCGCGATCCAACACCGACTCGATCTCCATGTCCTCAGAGCCCTGGAAACCGAGCTGGACGACTCTGGTTCCGGCGTCCACCAGCTTGCGCAGCACCGCCTTCTCCGCGACAATCTCCGCGTAATAGCGGGCGTTAGCCGCAGTGGGCACCGTGGCCAGCAGGGTATGCAGGTAGGGCGCACCACCAACGCGCTCGAGGTTGTTATAGCGATCGAGACGGGCCGCGACAATCACCGCGTCAATATCCGTGCCCGCCGCGTAAAGATCGATCATGGCTTGGTAGATGAGCGTGTGCGCAGGATAGTAGAAGTCCTCCGGCTCCAGCTCCTCAATGACCTCCATGACTGTATTCGGGCTCAGGAGCATGGCGCCGAGAACGCCCTGTTCGGCCTCGCGGTCCGCGGGCGGCTGGCGAAATTCGCCGTAGCGCTTCGGTTCTTCCTGCCGGTAAGAGCGGCGAGGTTCCTCCTCTACCGGCTCCGGCGGCGGTGGAACGTGGTCGTCGTCAAAACTGGCATTAGTCATTGCTCATCAATCCCACCGTTCATTAGTCCCACCCTGGCCGTGCCTGAAGTTCTCACTCTTCTCCGCGCCGGACGGCCAGGCTTCGATGCAGTGCCAAGCGGCAACCGCGCGTAGTACACAACAGTGTAGCCGAGGGTCAAGACACTACCCCTTGGGCATAACTCTCACAGTTATCCACAGAGAGCTGTGGAATTCCCAGGTCAGCAAAGACATGGCGTACAAAGCCAGAGGTCAGGGCTGTGGATAACTTTGCACCGCTGTGACCAGCGCAGATTATTCCTGCAGGTCAAGGCACGTTTTTTGAGGTGTGAAAATACGCACACATCCCGTGGAAAAGTAGGAGCATTACCCCGATATCGCCGCTACCAGCGGGTTAACACATGGCGGCATGAGTGAATTCACCGTTAACTGAACGCAGGTTTATCCACAGGCTGGGCGAGTTATCCACAGGCCGCGCTTGGCGACGTTTCCCTGCCTCCTGCGGTGCTAGATCCCCAAAAGGCGACCCCGCGTAAAACGGCGCAAGGCCGTGCTTCCTCTCACCACCTCACATAGTGAAAGGAGCACGGCCTTAAAGCCTTGCTGTTGTCTTAAGGTCACGTCCTGCGTACCGGCACCGCGCCTCACACGCGGGCGAGCGGAGGGTGACCGTCGTGCGCCTTAATTCTTAGGCAGCGACGACCGAGAAGTTCACCTTGCCGATAACGTCAGCGTGCAGCTTCAGCTCGACTTGGTAGTTGCCGGTCTTCTTGACCAGGCCCTTGGGCAGCACAACGATGCGCTTGTCCAGCTTCGGGCCGCCAGCGGCGGCAACGGCGTTCACGATGTCCTCAGCGGACACGGAGCCGAAGAGCTTGCCGGACTCGGAGGTCTTCACGGGGACGTTAACGTCCTTGAGCTCCTCCAGCTGGGTACGGATCTCGCGTGCGTGGTCCAGGTCGCGGATTGCGCGAGCTTCCTGGGCGCGCTTGATGCCCTCGATCTGCTTCTCAGCACCGCGGGTAGCAACGATTGCCAGGCCGCGCGGAAGCAGGTAGTTACGTCCGTAGCCGTCCTTAACCTCTACAATTTCGCCGGGGGCGCCGAGGTTCTCAACGGCAGCGGTGAGGATCAGCTTCATGATCCCTGCCTTTCAATTGAGTTAAATGAATACTTGCGTGACAGTCTTAGAACGGGGGTTCTGCATCCGCACCACCAAAGCTTCCCGCTTGGGGTGCAGAATTCCACGGATCGTTACTCGGAGCCGACTGCTGCTGAGACTGCTGCGGGGCAGAGGACTGGGACTGGTTTCCAGAGAAACCGCCCTGGTTTCCGGAGAAACCACCTTGGTTGCCGCCGCCGTAGTTAGCACCACCCTGCTGCTGGCCGCCACCATAGTTGCCGCCGCCGTTGCCGGACTTGCGGTTAACCTGTGCGGATGCATAACGCAGGGACGGGCCGACCTCATCAACCTCGATTTCAAAAACAGTGCGGTTTTCGCCCTCACGGGTCTGGTAAGACCGCTGGCGCAAACGGCCAGTAACGATAACGCGCATGCCCTTGGTCAAGGTCTCCGCAACGTTTTCTGCGGCTTGGCGCCACACATTGCAGGTGAGGAACATGGCCTCGCCGTCCTCCCACTGGGAAGTCTGCTGATTATAGCGACGCGGGGTGGAGGCAACACGGAAATTTGCCACTGCGGCACCCGCTGGGGTGAAGCGCAGTTCCGGGTCGGCCACAATGTTGCCGACAACCGTAATGTTGGTATCTCCCTGAGCCATGTCTTTACTCCTTAATATCGGTTACGTGGATTGCTCGAAACCCAGTATCCGCTATTTGCTGTCGGTGCGCAGAACCTTGGTACGCATAATGGAGTCGTTCAGGTTCAGACGGCGATCAAGCTCGAGAACCGAGTGGGATTCACACTCCAGCTCCACGACTGCGTAGATGCCCTCTTCCTTCTTGTTGATCGGGTATGCAAGACGGCGCTTGCCCCACACATCAACCTTTTCGACTTTGCCGCCATCCTTGCGGATCGTTTCGAGGAACTTGTCTAGGGACGGGGTTACGGTGCGCTCATCCTGGTTAGGATCCAGAATGATCATGACTTCGTAGTGACGCACGGACCTCATCACCTCCTATGGTCTAGTAATTGGTATCGGCCATATCACCTTTGCGGATATGGCAGGAGGGTCTGTTGCGTCAAGCAACCCTCACACAGTACCGCACTGACCGGCGGAAAAGGAAATCCGCCATCTCCTCGGCTGCCGCTAGTGGGTCGCCGCGACGAAGATCGCCGATCCCGCCGGGATCACCGTGAGAAACAGCAAAGCCAGCAAGCCCAGCACAACCGGCCAGGTGCGGTCTTGAGAGCGCTGAAACAGGTAGTAGGCGCTCAACACACAAAGGAAGCCCAGCGTGATGGAGACGATGCCCACGATGGTGATAGTCATCGTGCAAAATCCCCCGCCAACGGGTCCCTGCCGCCATGAGCGGCGCGGACCTTGTCCTCAGACTTGCCCCACATCTGGCGGATAATGAGCACGCCGATGGCAATGATGAAGCCATCGCGCGTCAGCACCGCGATATCGAGCATCTCGTGCGGCAGGCCCTTATTTTCCGAGCCGAGCATGTGCCAGGTGAGGATGGGCCAGAGGAGGGCGTCGGCAAGCGCCCAGCTAAAGATGAGCCGCCACCGCGGAAGCGCCAGGAGTGCCGGGACGACCAGCCACAGGGAGTACTGCGGGGACCACACCTTGTTGAAAATGAGGAAGGCCATGATGATGAGGTAGATCATTTCGGCTACTCGCGGCGCGCGCGGCGCCTTAAGACCCATGATGGCAATCGCCCCGCAGCTCACCAGAAACGCCACGAGTGAGAAAGTGTTGAGGAATTCGGGCTCAAAACTCACGCCCGCGACGCGGCTCAAGAGCGCATAGATCGTGGTCCACTCGGCACCGCGTTCTTGATTGAGCCGGAAGAATTCGCGCCAGGCCTCGGGGTAGGCCAGCGCCACGGGAAGGTTCACCACGAGCCACGTCGCGGCGGTTGCCACGAACATCTTGAAGAAAGGCGCCCAGCGCTTGAGGCGGATGGCCAACACCAGAAACGCGCCTAAGATAAACAGAGGCCACAGCTTGAATGCCGTGCCGAGCCCAATGAGAATGCCGGCGAGCCAGTTCTTGCGCTTCTTCACTGCGAGAAGGGCGCCCACCATGAACGCTACCGACGGGATATCCCAGTTGGTGAAAGCGTGGATAACCACGAGCGGGCTGGCCGCCATGAGAACGGTATCCCATGCCCGGTTGCCCGTGAGCTGGAATACCATGACCACGGTGCCGACCCACACGAGGGACAAGATGAGCGTGGTCAGCCCGAAGTACCAGCTGACCTCGGCCATACCAATCCACTCGACGGCCGGATACGTGGTGCGCGCCAGCCAGCCGACGACGCCCTGGAACAGGCCCGCCAGAACGGGGTATTCCATGTAGCGCGTGAGGTCTCCCTCCGCCCAGGAGTAGGCATAGGGAAAGCCAGGTTGATCCAAGCCGCGCCCACCATAGAGCGGCACGATGTCGTTATAACAAAAGGACGTGTACTGGCGGTTACCATCCCAGTTCAGGCTGATGAGGCCGTCCTCGCCCCGGCGGCTGCCCGCGCAGGTTGCCTTACTCAAGAATCCAAACGCCAGGAACGTCCACGCCAGCGTGATGATGACGCGCAGCGGCGTCCACCAACCAGAGTGGGACGAGCGGGCGAAACGCCCCGTCGGCCCGCCGAGGGCATCGATGGCGCCACGGGTCATCGATTCGGATGAGAGTGGGACAAGCTGCGAAGAAGTGTGATGGCTCACCGGGGGATCAATCTCCTATTGGCCAAGCAGTTGGTCGAGGCCATCTCCATTAAGGATGTCATCGAGCGAAGGTACTTCAGGGTTAGCGGGTTGCTCAGGTTGCTCAGGCTGGGCCGGCTGCTCTGGGCTACCGCCCTGACCCTCGTCGTGGTGCTCGCCGCCCTCGGCAGGTGCTTCCTCTTCACCCTCGGGACTGTCACTCTCCGGGCTTGCCGGCGTCTGGTTCCACGTGGTGGTCTGGCTCGGATCATAGACATATCCCGAGCCCCAGCTGCCGACGCCGTAGTTAATCGGGTAGGCCTGCGGGAAGGGCTGCTGCTCCACGTTGGCCAAAGAGGTGTCCAAGATGGACTTCCAAATCTTCGTCGGTGCATCCGAGCCGTACATAATTCCGCCCCACTGATTAAAGATCGCGGAGGTGTTATCGGCCGTGCCTACCCACACTGCTGTAGCCAGCTGTGGCGTGGAACCAACCATCCACGCATCCTTGTTCTGGCCCGTATCGCCCAGCTGCGTCGTACCAGTCTTGGAGGCAGACGGGCGTCCGCCAGCTAGCGCACCATTGGACCATGCGGCAATCGGCTGCATCGCGGAGATCACGTTGTTGGCCACGTTGGCGGACACGCGGCGCTCACCGCCATCGGTCGGGTTCTCGTAGAGAACCTCGCCGGCGGCGTTTTCCACCTTCTGCACGAAGTGCGGCTGGTGCCACACCCCCTGGTTGGTCAGGGTCGCCATTGCCGTCGCCATGTCGAGCGGGCGGGACTGGTACTGGCCCAGCACGACTCCCTCGTACGGCGTGCCACCGTTCTCCGTCAATGTCTTCTCGATCCCCGGCAGGCTGCGCGCAACACCCAGTGCATGCGCCATGTCAGCGGTGTCCTGCATCTTGTTTTCCAGGTCATCCTGGAGGCGCAGGAAGGAGGTGTTGTAGGAGTTCTTCAGCGCCTCAGCGATGGTGCAGCTGCCGCAGCCGGCACCCACGTCGTTGGTCACGAGCTGCGATCCAGGCAGCTGGTAGGGCGCCGAGGAGTAATAAGTATTGAGATCGATGCCCTGCTGGAGCGCTGCGGCCAGGGTCATAATCTTGAAGGTTGAACCTGTCTGCAGCGGGGAATTGGCATAATCCCAGCCGTTGGAATCGTCACCGCCGTAGTAGCCACGCACGGCACCCGTGGCCGGGTCAATGGTGACTGCTGCCGCGCGTGCATCTTCCTGCAGCACTCCCAGCTCTGCGTGGGCAGCATCCGTCGATGCATTCTGGACGGTCATATCAATGGTCGTCGTCACCTTCAGACCACCGGTGGCCAGCTGATCCTCAGTGATGCCCACACGGGACAGCTCATCGATGACCTGGTTCTTGATGTGGCCATAGGCACCCGGCGCTTCGGTGTAGGCAGAATACTCAGACGGATCGCGGGTCTCCGGGAAGACGAGCTGATCGCGTTCAGACTGATCCAAGTCACCCATCTCAACGAGGCCATCCATGACGTAATTCCAGCGAGCTTGGGACCGTTCCTCATCTACCCACGGATCAAGGACGGACGGGGACTGGATAACACCCGCCAGCAGCGCGCCTTCTTCCTTAGTGAGGTCCTTGGCGTCCTTATTAAAGTACGCATTGGATGCAGCCTCGATGCCATACGCATTGCGGCCGAAGTAGACCGTGTTGAGGTAGGCGTTGAGGATGTCCTCCTTGGACCATTCGTTGGTCATCTTCACCGAGTAGATGAGCTCACGAATCTTGCGGACGTAGGAGTACTCGTCACCAACGAGAGTATTCTTCACATACTGCTGAGTAATCGTCGAGCCACCACCGGCGGAAGCATCACCGGTGAGCTTGCCCAAGACGGCACGGCCCAGACCTGTAAAGGAAAAGCCCGAGTTGGTCCAGAACTCGCGGTCCTCGGCCGCGAGGACAGAATCCTCAACGTAATCCGGGATCTCATCCAGGGTCACCTGGCGGCGGTTGCCCTCCGGTGGAACTAGTTTGGCCAGCTGGGTTTCGCCGTCGCCGGCGACAATCGTGGAAATCTGGCTCGGCTGCAGCTCCTTGGGCTCGGGGACGTCGTATTGCGTATACGCGTACCCAAAGAGCAAGGCGGGGATGCCGACAATTACGAATAAGACAGCGAGCACGATCCACGGCCAGCGGCGTGTGCGGCCGGACGAACGCCTACTCCTGTGCGAGGCGCTCTTCTTGCGATTACCTGACTTTCGCCCGGAGGTTTCCTTCTCGGTCACTAATCCGTGTCCTCATCAATCCTGTACAGAAACTGTAAATACATGCAGCTTACCGGCGTGAACTGGGAAGCCAAAACTACCTTCGAGCATAGACCGTGGCCGCTCGAAGCAGATGATTCCAGCGGCATGCCGGGCACACTTCCACGAAATGCACTGTAAACTCCAGCCCCTCGGCCGCCATTTCTGCAATTTCCGCCGCGCTACGCGCGCTTCCCGCACGGCGCTTTAAAGAGTCGCCATAAACCCAGCGGGTCAGTCGCAGCTCTTCGCCGCACACCGGGCACGGCTTCTGCATGTCAACGCCGTGGTGCTCCGCCGCCGCGCGAAGGAGAAAATCAGCATCACACAATTCTTCGCGCGTCACTTTTCCCGCGCGAAGCTCGCGCAGATGCTGTGCGCGCTCCCATTCATAGGAGACTTCGTTGCGGTAGGCCACTTCTGGCCTTGTCTTTGCAGACTCTGCCTTGGACGGAGAATTCACGCCGGACAGTGTAGTGCGGGCAGCGTCAACAATCTAGGCTCCCCTTGGGCACTTCGCGACGCAAAACCTAATTTTTTAGTCGGCTAACTACCGCCGCGAGTGAATCGTAGCTACACTTATTTTCCATGAGTGAAGAAACTATCGAATCCCCGATCCCCTACGAGGACGCCCTGGATGTTGCCCGCCAAATCCAGCCCGCGCTCAATAAGCTCATGCTCATCTTCCAGCGCACAACGGAGGGCACGTCCCTAACCACCTCGCAGGTCTCGATCATGAATCAACTGCGCCTGCGTGGGCCCTCTCGCGTCAGCACCATCGCCCAAGCAGAGTTGATCCGGATGCCCACCGCGTCCAATGCACTGTACCAATTGGAGCGCCAAGGCTTCGTGGAACGGCACCGCGATGAAAAGGACCGCCGCGGCGTTCTCGTCGCCCTCACCCAGCTCGGCGAATCCGAGCTGACCATCGTCTCCCGCCAGCGTGCGGCAGCTTTGGCCGAGATCTTGCGCTGGCTTGAACCGGAGGACATCAAGGACGCCAATTCTTTGGTCAACCTGATTTCCAAACTCGCGGATGTGTACCGCCCCACCATGGACGGAAAATAGACCAAAAAGCGCCGGTAGAACAGATTTTATTTTAAAGCGTGAAGGGTCGATAATGAAGGAAACGACCCCGATCCTTTTGATGAATGGCTAAGAAATCTTCACACCCCGCGGAAGGACAGTCCTCCTCGGAAGACCGTATCCCCCCGCTTCGCGTACTCGTCTCGTGGAGTCCTAGCTCCACAGGCACCGAGGCCATCGAGTTTGCCGCATGGCTTGCGCGTTCCACGCCCGTTCAGATCCGGGTTGTATCCACGATTTCGCAACCCCTCACCGTGACGTCGCTCAGCAAGCTCAGCGGCTCCTATAAGCAGTGGTTCAAGAAGGAGCGCGCAACCTGCGAACGCGCCGTTAAGCAGGCCTTGGACGCAGCCGGGGTGGACAAGGCCCAGCTCGATAAGAACGTCTCCGTTCTCATCGCGGGACCGTCCCGCCCGCAGCTGCTGGAGCAAGCGGCTACGGATTTCAACGCTCACGTCATCCTCCTGGGGGCCAACCAGTCCGCGCCGAAGGGCCGTTTCTTCTCCGGTTCTACCGCCGATGCGCTGCTGCACTACTCGCCGCTTCCCGTGGGTCTCACCCCGCGCGGTATCAAGCTGTCCAAGCACGGAGTGACGCGCATCAATTTCGCCTTCACCGAACTTGGCCGCGCTGACGATCCCGCCCTCCGGCACGCAGCTTGCATTGCGCAGCGCGGCGGCATCCCCTTGCGTATCCTGGCGTTTTCCGCCAAGGGGCTGGTCGACGTCCCCCTCGAATACTCCCCCACTTTTCCCTCCGACGCCCCCAATTGGCGCGAGCACTCGCTCTCGCTGTTGGACCGCGCCCACGATTTCATCGCAGAGGCCTTCCCGGAGATTTCCGTCACGACGGACATCGGCAGCGGCCACGGCTGGTCCGGCGCGGTGGATTCGCTCAAGTGGAAGAAGGGCGACCTGCTCTGCTTGGGCTCCTCCCCCATGGGACCGATCGAGCGCGTCTTCATCGGCAGCACCGCCACCGAACTACTCCCCCACGTGGGCGTGCCAGTCCTGGTCTGCCCGAGCACCTATGACCCCGAAGCACGTTAGACTTGCACAGCATGGCAGCAGAGCACCCCGAAAATGATCTCACGTCCGACGCGGACTATACCAACCTGCCTCGCCCCGAGCCCCGCAGCTTTGATGAGCTTGCCGACGAGCCCGATCCCCTCGCCGTCGCCGAGGCCAACCGCCGCTCCTCGCGCCAGGCGCTGTGGTTTATGGTGGCTATCCTTGTGAGCTCGGCGCTGTACGCGCTCCTCCTCGCTGGATTCTTCAGGTTCTTCGGAACCACGACCGACTGCCTCCGCGTGGAGTTCGCCGCTTGGCTGTGCACAAGGACCCAGCGCACGGTGTTCGCCACGACGACGCTGATCATCCCCTTCATCGGCATGATCGGCTGCGCCGTCATCATGGTGCGCAAACTCAAGGCCTACGTGCGCTGGCGCGGTTGGATGGCGATTTTCTGGGTCATGGCCGGCAACTTCATGATCTGGTGCATCAACGACATCCAGATCCTGCTCACCCCGGTGCTTGAAAACTAGCGAAAGCTAGGCCTGCGCCTGGGCCGCAGCCACCTCGGCGCAATCTGGACGCCCACAGTGCTGGGTTTCCACGTGCTGGATACAGTCATCGCAAATGAGCACCTGCTTGCGGCACGTGTCCTCATTAATGCAATTGTGGAAGGTATTCGTCCCCTTCCCACAGTGCACGCAGTGGCCAAGCTGAATAAAGCCTGGATCCTCTAGGCCCTGACCAAACTCGTGGTGCATGCGCTTGTCAAAGACGTACATCGAGCCTTCCCACAGGCCATCGTTGCCGTACTTTTCTCCGTAGCGGACGATGCCGCCGTCAATCTGATAGACCTCGTTAAAACCGCGGTTCTTCATCAGCGCGGAGAGGATTTCGCAGCGAATACCACCCGTGCAATAGGAGACCACGGGCTTGTCCTTCATCCAGTCATATTTTCCGGACTCGAGTTCGGCGATGAAGTCGTGAGTCGTGCGCACATCCGGCACCACGGCATTCTTGAATTTGCCGATTTCCGCCTCCATGGCGTTGCGCCCGTCGAAGAAGACAACTTCCTCGCCACGCTCCTCCACCAGCTTGTTGACCTCTTCGGGCTTGAGGTGAACACCACCGCCGATGACGCCGTTCTCATCCACCTTGAGCTCGCCCGGCGCGCCGAAGGCCACAATTTCATCGCGCACCTTGACCGACAGGCGCGGGAAGTCTTCCGCTCCGCCCTCGGACCACTTGAACTCCATCTTCTTGAAACCCGGGTACTCGCGGGTCTCGCGCACGTAGCGCTTACACGCATCCATGTCCCCGCCCACGGTGCCGTTGATGCCGTGCTCCGAAATGAGGATACGGCCCTTGAGTCCGAGTTTCTCGCACAGGGAGCGCTGCCACAGCATGATCGCGGTGGGGTCCTCGATGGGAGTAAAGCAGTAGTAGAGGAGAATCTTGCCAATAGTCACGCCCGCAAGTCTAGGCCCGCTGCGAGGTAAAACCCCAATCTTTTGGGCCCAGCGCTGCAACCGCTTTTAGCCCAAAGCCCCAGACCTGAAACCCGCACCCTGCAGGTGGGCGTCGTCAAGCGCGTGGTGCGTCTGAGTCAGCGAGCAGGGAGTTTCGGGATCGAGGTCTGGGGGAATGCCTGCGGGAAGGCGCTTCCAGCCAAGGTCCAGCAGGTGAGGTTTAGCGCTTCTGGTACAGCGCGCTCTTACGGGCAAAGACCGGATCGGAGGTCACCAGGACGCCAAGGTTGCGGAAGATACCCTCATCCACCGAGCCCAAGATGGTGGTGGTGTGGACATCGCAGCCCTGAAGTTCCTTGAGCGCATCAAGCGCGCGGCGGGCGTTCTCGTCCTTCGCCGCGGATACCGACAGCGCGATGAGCACCTCGTCGGTGTGCAGACGCGGGTTCTGGGAGCCCAGGTGCTTCGTCTTCAGCGTTTGGATGGGCTCGATGGATTCCGGGGACAACAAGTGCAGCTCATCATCGATGCCAGCCAGGTGCTTGAGCGCATTGAGCAGCGCGGCTGCGGAGCAGCCCAGCAACGGGGAGGTGCGGCCGGTGATGATGGTGCCGTCGTGAAGCTGCAGCGCGGCTGCCGGACCGCCGGTTTCCTCCGCTTTCTCACGCGCCGGCAGCACAACCGGACGGTCGGTGGACTTGATGCCGGCCTTCGCCATGACTACGGCGGCGCGCTCGGATTGCGTGGTGTCGAGGCCATTGCGGGCCTCCTCCACCAGCGTCTTGAAGTAACGGCGGATGATCTCCTGCTGGGAGGCCTCGCGGCAGACCTCATCGTCGGTGATGCAAAAGCCCACCATGTTCACGCCCATGTCCGTCGGGGACTGGTAGGGAACGGTGCCGGTCAGACGCTCCAACAGTGACTTGAGCAGCGGGAAGGCCTCGACGTCGCGGTTGTAGTTGACCGTCGATTCGCCGTGCGCGGAGAGGTGGAAGTGGTCGATCACGTTGGCGTCGTTGAGGTCCACCGTGGCCGCCTCGTAGGCCAGGTTCACCGGGTGATTAAGCGGCAGGTTCCAGATGGGGAAGGTCTCAAACTTGGCGTAGCCCGCCTGCACGCCGCGCAGATTCTCGTGGTAGACCTGCGATAGTGCGGTAGCCAACTTACCGGAGCCCGGCCCCGGCGCGGTGACCACCACGAGGTCACGGGTGGTCTCCACGTAGTCGTTCTTGCCCAACCCCTCCTCGGAGACGATGAGGTCGATGTTGGCGGGGTAGCCCGGGATGACGCGGTGGCGCGCCACCGTCAGCCCCAGGCGCTCGAGGCGCTCGATGAAGGCCTCCGCCTGGCTGTTGCCGTCCTCGAGCTGCGTCATGACGATGTTATTGACAAGGAAGCCGCGGCCCCGGAAGACGTCGACAAGCCGCAGCACATCGTCTTCGTAGAGGATCCCCAGGTCACCGCGCATCTTCTGGCGCTCGATGTCCTTTGCGTTGATGCAGACGAGGATTTCTACGTCATCTTTGATGCGCTCAAGCATCGCAATCTTGTTATCCGGGGTGAAACCGGGCAGCACGCGGGAGGCATGCATGTCATCGAAAAGCTTGCCACCCATTTCCAGGTAAAGCTTCCCGCCGATTTCTTTGCGTCGAGCGTTGATGTGCTCCGACTGCAGCTCAATGTATTTTTCACGGTCAAAACCGATTGCGCGCCCCATAGTATTTATGGCCCTTCCGTTCAACGGGTAGTACCCGGAAAGTCTACAGCAGCACTGCCCCCGCGTAGACTTCCTGACATGCCTGAGGGACACGTTATTCACCGCCTTGCTCGGACACTCAATGCGGACTTTCGCGGCGCGCCGCTGGCTGTGAGCAGCCCCCAGGGCAGGTTTGCTGCGGAGGCCGCGCTTGTCGACGCCTCACCCCTCTCCCTCGCCGAAGCCTTTGGCAAGCACCTCTTCCTCCACTTCGATGCGGACAGCCCGCGCCACGTGATTTACATCCATTTGGGGCTCATTGGGTCCCTGCGCTTTGAGCCTTCCGCTGATGTGTGGGGGCAAATCCGGCTGCGCATCGATAACGGAACGATGGCCGCGAACCTGCGCGGCCCGCAGTTCTGCACGCTCATTACGGAGGAGGAGTACAAGGCCAAGGTGGCGAAGGTGGGTCAGGATCCTCTCCGGGAGGATGCCGACCCGGATGCCCTATGGGCCCGCGTGCATGCCTCGCGGCGCAGCATCGGCGCGATGCTCATGGACCAAGGCCTCTTTGCTGGTGTGGGCAATATCTACCGCGCAGAAGCCCTATTCCGGCAAGAACTCTCCCCCTTCATTCCGGGCACGCAGCTCGACCGCGCGGAGTTCGATGCCATCTGGTCGGACCTGGTGGAGCTCATGGACTATGGCGTCGAGCACGGCCGCATCGACACGGTCCGTCCCGCGCACACACCGGAGGCCATGGGCCGCGAGCCGCGCAAAGATGACCACGGCGGCGAGGTCTATGTCTACCGCCGCGCCGGGCTGCCGTGCCATGTGTGCGGCACCGAAATCCGGGAGCAGGTCATGCAGGGCCGCAACCTCTTCTGGTGCCCTACCTGCCAACCCGCGCGCTAGGGTGTGGGTTATGCGCCCCGCTTATACCGTTGCCACTGTCCGTGCCGCTGAAAAGCACCTGCTGGAACAGCAGTCTCATGAGGATCAGCTCATGAAGCTGGCCGCCGCGGCGGTGGCAGACGCTGCTTCAGTGATGCTGGAGGCTCGCCCCGGCGCGGTGCTCATACTCGCTGGTTCCGGCGGCAACGGCGGGGACGGACTCTTTGCCGGGGCGGAGCTGGCTTCGCGCGGTGTCACGGTCCATGCTCTGGTTCCGGAACGCTGCCACGAGGAGGCCCTCGCCGCGTTCCGTGCCGCCGGTGGCACGGTCCTTCCTTCCGACGCGCTGCCTAACGGCAGCGCGCCCTTAGGAAGCGCGCTGCTTATCGACGCAATCGCCGGCCTCGGATCCGCCCGGGGCTTGAGCGGCGCTGCGCTCTCGCTCCACCGCGAAGCCACTTCTGCCGGGGCGGCAGTTTTGTCCGTCGACATGCCTACCGGCGTCGATGCCGACACGGGAGTGTGCGCCGCGGATGCCGTCCACGCCGATGTCACCGTCACCTTTGGCTCGCCACGGCTCGGTCACGCGCTGGCCGCCGAATGCGGGCAGGTTGTGGTCTCCGATCTCTTCTTGCCCGGCGCACCTTCTTTCGCTGCGACCCTCGCCGAACTCGATGAACCAGCGGCATTCATCGCCCACGAGCCCTCCGTGCCGACGCCCTTTGCGTGGCAATCGGGCGAACTCGATCTGCCGGGCGGGCGCGCTTCCCGCCCCCGGCCAGTTGGCTGCACTGGCCCCATCGTTGATCCCACACCGAGCGCGCGCTCCGATAAGTACTCCGGCGGCGTCGTTGCCCTGGCCGCCGGAAGCGGCACCTACCCGGGTGCGGGAATCCTCTGCGCTACCGCGGCGGTGCGCGCCACGCCCTCGATGGTGCGGTTCATCGGCGATAACTCGATCACTTCTCTTCTGCCCGAGCTGGTCTGCCATCCCGATGTGTCCTCCGCCGGTCAGGCCCAGGCCTGGGTCGTGGGTCCCGGCCGCGGTACCGATGCAGCGGCGGCCACCGAACTGCGCAAGGTGCTAGCGCAGGACCTGCCCACCGTTCTCGATGCCGACGCCCTG
The DNA here is from genome assembly GCF_001836065.1 of Corynebacterium sp. HMSC035E02. Taxonomy (NCBI): domain Bacteria; kingdom Bacillati; phylum Actinomycetota; class Actinomycetes; order Mycobacteriales; family Corynebacteriaceae; genus Corynebacterium; species Corynebacterium sp. HMSC035E02. Next base: position 41,184 of record NZ_KV827378.1, on the reverse strand, counting down.
ACACTTTTGGCGCGCAACACCTCCCTGCGCCAGAAAGCTACCGAGCACCCGATGACCATCCTCACCCCGCATGAAGGCGAGTTCAGCCGCCTCTACGAGGCCGCCTTCAGCTCTACGCCCGATGCGTCTGCTGGGTGGGGCGCTGCCCTCCACGAGCTAGCCGAAGAGTTGGACAGCATCATCCTGCTCAAAGGCCGTCTCACCCGAATTACCGCCCCGGGCCAGCCGCTCTATTCCTTCAATGCCGGTCACTCTTTTGCCGCGACCCCGGGCTCCGGGGACGTGCTCTCCGGCATCCTCGGCGCGGTCATGGCCCAGCTCTTCGCCGAAACCTCCACCGAAACCGCCGCCGCGACCACCGCCCGAACCATCACCGAGGTCCTCCACGCCGGCGCTATCCACGCACACGCGGCGGCCATCGCGGCCGAGACCCCCGAGGGCTTCGCACCCTGTTCTGCGTCCCAGATCGCGGCAGCCATCCCGCAAGCCATTGCGCGGCTCCTCAACGCGCAACGCTAGCTCCGTGGCCCGGCGCTAGCTCCGCAGCAAGGTACGTTTCGATCAAATAGCACCCCAGAAATTCGAAGATCTGGGACCTTATTTGATCGATCCGTACCTAGCCACCACCGTGTGGGTACGTTTTCGCAACGAAGCCCTCGAATTTCGCGGTTCGCGGGCCACTATTTACGAAAACGTACCGTGGCCCGGCGCAGGATCCCGGACGCGGTACCGACGGACTTGCGCATGAGCCCGCGTGGCCCCACCGCCACCGTGCCGCGGCGCAGCGAAGTGTTCTCCCAGGGCCACGTCATCCCCGCCCATGCTGCTGCGACGGCGAGAGTCTCTGCCGCGATGTAGCCGGGCCAGGGTCCCAGCAGGTTGATGATAGAGGGGCTTCCCGGCGCGTGGTTAAGGAAGCCATAATTGCCGTCGGTCTTCGCATTGACCGCCATGGCGGTGGCCATCCATACAGGGGTGACCTTCACGGCGAAGCGATAGCCCTTCCACGTCGGCCGGTAGCCCAAACCAAAGGTCAGCGCTAGCGGAACAGCAAGGGCCACGATGTGGAAGAACCAATAGGTACCAAACCGCAGCCAGCGCGGGGAGAAGTAGTAGATGACATCCGGGGTAATGATGGCCTGCGGGTTGAGGATGATGCCCCAGAAGTAGGTCAAGGTCAGGGCATGTTCGTTGCCGGTAATGAGCCCCAGCGCCAGGATAGGGCGCAGCACATCGCACAGATGCAAAGGCAAAGACTCGCGGATATCGAATTGCTTCGGATCCAGGGAGATAACCGTCCACGCAGTACCCGCCACCAGCAAGGCCCAGCCCACCATCCGGCGGATGAAGGTCTCGCGGGAGGTTCCCTTGATTCTGCGGGCAGCGACGATAAAGACCCCGCAGGCCACCACGGTGATGCTCAACATAAGCGCATGCAATGCGGTCCACTGCTGCATGCGCGGGTAGTCAGTCGGGCTTACTCGGGGTTTGCGGGGTCGAATCATAACGGGGTATTAATTTACCCCTTTGTATGAACATGTGAGAGATGAGCGGGTTCTTACGCGGCTAGCTCGGAATATTCGGAGAGCTTTCCATCCTTGACCTCGACCACGTTGTCGGCATAGTCGAGCAGGCTGCGGTCGTGCGTGATGAACAGAGTTGCGGTATCGAAGTCATCGGTGACACCACGTAGCAACTTGGCAATCTCGCGGGAGAGCTTGGAGTCCAAGGCGGAGGTTGGCTCATCAGCAAGCAGCACGGAAGGCTGGCCCATGAGCGCACGCGCAATGTTGACGCGTTGGCGCTGCCCACCGGAGAGCTGGTTCATGCGGCGGTTGCCAAAGCCCTCCAAGCCCACGAAGCTGAGCAGCTCGTCAGCCCGGTCACCGCGGGGCTTGCGGCCCTCCATGTGGTCAATGATGAGCAGCTGCTCGCGCGCAGTCAGGGCTGCCAACAGGTTGGCTTGCTGGAAGATGAGCCCGCGGGTGCCGTGCATCTCAACGGATCCGGAGTCCGGCTCGATAAGTCCAGCGGCCACGGAGAGCAGGGTGGATTTACCGGAACCGGACTCACCAATCACGGCGGTGAGCCCGCCGGGCTTAACGTCTAGGCTCACGCCGTCGAGCGCAGTTGTGCGGGACTGGCCGTCGGGGTAGGTCACCACGATGTCGCGCAGTGACAGGGCGGGAGTAACGGTGGTAGTCATTAGGCGTTGCCTCCTAGGGCGTCGAGCGGGTTGATCTTGGAAACGCGGCGGGTGGCCAGGAAGGCACCGGCGATGCCGAGCAGCCAGATGCCGAGCGCGGGGACGATGACGGTCATGGCGGAGACCTCGAAGGGCACAGCACCTTGGGCGGCAAGGCCCAGCAGCCAGCCGACGAGCGCGCCCACCCCAACGCCAATCGCCAAGATGATGGCTGCCTGAGCGATAGCATCCTTGAGCAGGTACTTCACGCTGGCGCCAAGGGCACGCAGGATGGACAGGTCACGGGTGCGCTGAATGGTCCAGATGCTCAGGAAGGCGATGGTGACCAGCGCGGAGATACCGTAGAGGAAGGCTTGCATGGTCAGCAGGGAACCGCGCTCCGAGCTATAAGCCGGCAGGCCGGACAGGGCCTTGCCCATGGACACGGAGGTGTCGGTCGGCTCGTGGGAAAGCACGGCCACGCCCACCATGTCCTCGGGGGAATGGGAAACCTTCTGCCAGGTTTCGGTGGAGACCCACACCACCGGGGAGTGGGAGTAGTACTCATCCTCAACCACTGCATTCACGGCCAAGTCCACGCCGCCGAGGGTGCCCCGGGACGGCACGTTCAGGGCCTCGTCGATGGACTGGCTCAAGACCATGCCTTCCTCCGGAATCACGGTGCTGGAGCCGGGGATCTGGGTACCTTCGGGCAGGCCGAAGACCGCCACGCCGCCGTGGCCCTCAAGCTTGGTCTGCGAAGTACCGAGCGGAATGCCAGAAGCGGGGACATCCTCGGCGAAGATCTCCGACTCGGTGAAGGACGGGTCTTCCGTCGAGAAGGTCACATAAGGAGTCTGCTCCCCGAGCGCCTCGAGGGCGGAAGTATTTTGCTTGGAGAGGCCTTGGGTCAGGCCGGACAACATAACGAGCAACAACGTAATTAGAGCCACGACGCCGCCGATCAGGAAGAACCGACCGCGGGCGGTGACTATCTCTCTCAATGCCAGGAACATACTCTTAATCCTGCTGTGGCCAGCGCAGAAAGTAATCGAGTAGCCAGTTGAACCTCCACTCAACCAGTTGGTTGATTCCCCTTCCTCCAGCCAGAGGATAAGCTGGAGCGCCGTGATGATGAGCAACAAACTGTGGACCGTGGGACTGCACGCCATGTTCGGTTTTCTCCTCGTCTTCGGAGTGCTCCGCGCGTGGGCCGATGACCGCCTTGACGCCCGCGCCCTCGGCCTCTCCATCGCACTCGCAGTGGTCTACACGGGGTTTGCCATCTTCGGCTCCCGCACCATCACCCGCCCCGTCCCCACCACGCTGTGGCTCGCCGCCCTGTGCCTGCTGTGGATCGGGCTTATGGTGCACGCCCAAGACTTCATGTGGCTCGAGTTCCCGCTGGTCTTCGTCTTTATCCATGCGCTTCCCTTCTGGCCGGGAATCGTCGCCAGCGTGGTGCTGTGGGCCGTCGCCGCCTTCGTCCCCGCATGGATCCACCCGCAATTCTGGACCGCGGCCGCAGCCATCGGGCCGTTCATCGGCACCTGCTTTGCCGTGGGCGTCTACCACGCCGCCCGCCGGGTTCAGGCGGAGGCGGCGCACCACGCGGCCGTCGCCAAGCAACTGCGTGAGACCCAGGAGGAGCTAGCGGCCAGCGAGCACCAAGCCGGGCGCCTCGAGGAGAGGGAGCGGCTCTCCCGCGAGATTCATGACACCGTGGCGCAGGGGCTGTCCTCCATCGTCCTGCTCAGCCGCGCCGCCAAGAACACCTCCGCTCAACAGGATGTCACCGAGCAGCTCGCGCTCATTGAAAAAGTGGCCCAGGACAACCTGGCGGAGGCCCGGCGCTTCGTCAAAGAGCTGGCGGCGCCTGCCTCCTCCATCGACGCGGAACTGCGCACACTTGTGGATGAGCTCCAAGCCCAGGCTAAGGGCCTGGGGCTGCGCACCCGCTTCGGGCTCAAGCTCACCGGCAGTGCCGACGTCCCCACCGAGTTTTCCCACGTCATCCTGCGCGCCGCGCGCGAAGGTCTCACCAATGTCATGAAACACGCCGACGCCGACCGCGCCGTGGTCACTCTGGGCTCTTTCGAGGATGGAATCATCCTCGATGTCGTCGATGACGGCCGCGGCATCGAAGGACCACGGGGCTTCGGGCTGACCGGCCTGGAGCAGCGTGTTCGCAGCGTTGGCGGCAGCGTCCAGGTAGAATCTTCACCCGCCGGCACCGCACTCGCGGTGCGAATCCCAACAGGAAGCAGCAGCAATGGTCAACGTGATGCTCATCGACGATCACCCCGTAGTCCGCGCCGGGCTGCGCGCGATTCTTAACGCCTTCCCCGACATCGTGGTGGTGTTGGAAGGCTCCGATGGCTCGGCCGTCGAAAAGCTGGCGGATGCTGATGTTCCCCATATCGATGTGGTCGTCTGCGATATCCAGATGCCGGACGTCGACGGCATCGCCGCCACTCGGCGCGTGCGCGAGCTCGACGGTCCACCGGTGCTCATTCTGACCACCTATGACACGCAGGCGGATATCCTGGCCGCCGTGGAGGCGGGCGCGCTGGGTTACCTGCTCAAGGACGCCCCCGAGGAAACCCTGCACGCCGCGGTGCTCGACACGGCCGCGGGAAAGCGGACCTTGGCGCCTGAGGTCACCAACCTCTTAGCGGAGCGCTTGGCACAGCCGGAGACTGCGCTTTCACCGCGCGAGCTGGAGATCCTGCAGGCGCTGTCCACGGGAGATTCCAACAAGCAGATTGCCCAGCGGCTCTTCATCTCCGAAGCCACGGTCAAGACCCACCTCATCCACGTCTATCAAAAGCTCGGCGTGGAAACCCGCACGGCGGCCGTCTCCGCGGCCCGCGAGCGAAAGCTCATCCAATAGATGCATGCCTACGATTGCATCGTGGTGGGTGGCGGCCAATCCGGCCTGGCCACCGGCTATTACTTGCGCCGTCAGAAGCTCGATTTCCTCATCCTCGACGCCAACTCCTCCCCCGGCGGGGCCTGGCAGCACGTGTGGGATTCACTCACGCTCTTTAGCGATGCCCAGTCCTCCACCCTGCCCGGCTGGCCCATGCCCGCCCATCCCGGTTTCCCGCCGGCTTCCCACGTGGTGGATTACCTCACCCGCTATGAGCAGCGCTATGACCTGCCGGTCCGGCACGGGGTGACGGTGGAGCGCGTGCTTGACGACGACCCCCTCTTCCACCTCTTCACCACCCACGGTGAGTTCCGCTCCCGCACCGTCGTGGCTGCGACGGGCACCTGGTCCGCGCCGTTCATCCCCTTCTACCCCGGTGAATTCCAGGGGCGCCAATGGCACACGGCGAGCTACCCGGGGTGCGGTCCTTTCTTAGAGCGCGGCCACAACAATCCTGTAGCCGTTGTCGGCGCGGGCAACTCCGGTGCCCAAATCGCCGCCGAGCTAGCTCTCGCGGGCGTGGACACCACGTGGTTTACCACGCACCCGCCGCGCTGGATGCCGGATGATGTCGACGGGCGCGTGCTCTTTAGCCGCAACAGACAGCGCATGCTGGCAAAACTTCGGGGCGAGCCGGACCCGGGGCCGGAAAGTGAGCTAGGAGACATCGTCATGGTCCCGCCGGTGCTCAAGGCCCGTGATAATGGGCTGCTGCGCGCCACCGGCATGTTCTCCTCGCTGGACCAGTTGAACCGCGAAGGCTTCAGCGATCTCATCTGGGCCACCGGCTTCCGCCCAGCGCTGCGCCCCTTCCCTGGGCTGCTGGCAAAAGGAAAGCCCACGGTGGAAGGCTTCTTCCCCGTGGGCTATGGCTCGTGGACGGGCCCGGGCTCGGCCACGATTACCGGTGTCTCCCCCTATGCGCGGCGGGTGGCGGGGGACGTCGCCAAGCTCGTGCGTACGCCCAGCTAGGCACTACAGCGTCGCCATGGCGAGGAGCACCACCGCTGCCAGCGCAAGCAGGAATCCGAGGCGGCGCAGAATCTTCATCTGCTCTTCGCGTCCCACGCGCGCCATGAGTGCGGCGCCGAGGACAGCACCCACCGTGTTGTATAAGAGGTCGTCGATATCGCTAAAGCCCAGCGCAAAGATGTACTGGGCGCTTTCGATGCACAAGCTGATCACGAGCCCAAGGAGCATCGTCCCGCCCAAGCCCCAGCGAATCCTGACGCGGTTGCGCCCGGCCACGTAAATCGCCGCTCCCAGCGGCATGAAGAGAGCAATATTCCCCAGGAGATCGGTCCACCCGCCGTACCACACGGAGGCGTTCTCAAAACCGCCAAAGAGCTGCAGGTTGACCCTTCGCACCGCGTGCGCGGAACCATCCACCACGCCGGGGATGTCCATGAAGGGCTTGCCCACCGTCGCCAACACCACGACCACTAGGGACAGGGCCGCGACAAGGAGGGAATCACGAAGCAGGTGGCGATACGGATCCGGCGCGGGCCGCAGCCGATTGCGCGAGCGTTGAGCTTCTATCCCAGTCATGCGCCTCACCCTAGTGGTTTTCGCTGGCAATCGGCTGAAGCAGAAGCCAGAAAACACTGCTTCACATCCTCTGTACGATAGTGTCCATGAACACACTGATTGTCACTCGCACGGATTCCGGAGTAACGCACTCATTCCAAGAGCAGCCCCTGCTCGGGGAAGGTGACACGGTCGTGGATGTGCAGTTTTCCTCCCTCAATTACAAAGACGCCATGGCCTTGGAGGGCGATAAAGGTGTCATGCGCATCGATCCGCTCGTCCCCGGCATCGATGTGGTGGGCACCGTGGTGGAAACGTCCGATTCACGCTTGAGCCCTGGCCAGCTTGTCGTCTCCTGCGGCGATGGCCTGGGCGAGTTCCGCCATGGCGGCTACACCACCCGCCAGCGCGTCAACGGTGAAGCCACCATCCCCGTACCCCAGCGTTTCAGCGCGCACGATGCCGCCGCGATTGGCACGGCCGGATACACCGCTGCTATCTGCGTGAACCAGCTGCGCACGCACGGCACGACGAAGGGCCATATCCTCGTCACCGGTGCCACCGGCGGCGTGGGCTCCATCGCGGTCCAGCTGCTCAAGTCTTCCGGCTACGAGGTCACCGCCGTCACCGGCCGCGTGGAATCCCAGTCGGAGTACCTCACCTCACTCGGCGCGGATCACGTGCTTGACCGTGCAGCGCTGTCTGAGACCGGCCGCCCGCTGCAGAAGGCGCTGTACGACGGCGCCATTGACACCGCCGGTTCCACCGTCTTGGCCAACGTGCTGGCGCAGGTGCGCTGGGGCGGCGTGGTGGCGGCCACCGGTATGGCGGCTGGTCCGGACCTTCCTGCCTCGGTGCTTCCGTTCATCCTGCGCGGCATCGTGCTGGCCGGCGGTAACTCCGTCGATGCGCCCCGCGAGGTGCGCGAGGCGGCCTGGCAGCTTCTCGACGAACACCTCGACCTCACCATGCTGAACTCTATTACTGAAACGGTGCCGCTGGCCGATGTCGCCACTGCCGCTCAAGAGCTGCGCGCCGGCTCCCGCCATGGGCGCACGGTAGTCGAGATATAGGAAGGGGCAGGTGTGAACGGGCAACCGTTTACTGCCCGGCCCCTTTAGTGGTGCACGCGGTGCGATAGCGATTCGTCGTCGGTGCCGGGGGCGTTACCCAGCTCGCCGGTGAATTCATCGTCGCTGCGCGCCAACCAGATGGAGGACACCACCAGTCCGCCCCAGATGACGACGACGAAGAGGATGAAGAGCAGGATTGCGCTTGTAGTCATTGTTATTCTCCTTTCCTACTAGCCGCTACTTGTCGTCCGTGCTTGGTGCGGCGGAGTTTCCTGCAGCGAGGGGGTTCGGTGTGCCGGCCGGGCGGCCGCCCACTGGGACGCCGTAATCAGACGTCTCCAAGCCGTCCAGATACTTGTTTCCGCGGTAGGCCACCAGCGGCATGACGAAGCTAACGAGCAGAATAACGCCTAGAACTGCCCAGCCAAAGAGCCCAATCTGGGTGGAGGAGTAGCCCTCATAACCTTCGCGGACAATCGTGATGATCTCGTTGACCAGGAAGTAGACGAGCAGCAGCGGGGTCGCGACGAAAGTCAGGAACTGCCAGAAGCCACCCACCTTGAACTGCGACACGGCGTTGATGTGCTGCTGGATCTCGCGGCGGCGGCCGGTAACCCAGCCGACGACTACGAGGGCGCAGATGGCGCCGAAGACGATGCCCAGATTGTTGGTGAACTTATCCATGATGTCCAGCGTGACCAGGCCCGAGGAGGTGGCGAACAGGAAGCAGGACAGTACTCCCATCGCGCTGCCAACGCTGATGGCAGAAACGCGGCGAGAGATGTTGAACTTATCTGCCACGGCGGAGACGACGACCTCCATGATGGAAATCAGGGAGGTCACGCCGGCCAGGAAGAGGGAGCCGAAGAAGAGGACGCCGAACAGTCCGCCGAGCGGCATGAGGTTGATGATCGTCGGGAAAGCAATGAAGGCCAGGCCGATGCCGGAAGATGCCACCTCATCCACCGCCACGCCCTGCTGGGCGGCCATGTAGCCCAGGGTGGCGAAGACGCCGATACCGGCCAGCACCTCGAAGGAAGAGTTAGCAAAGGCCGTAACCAGGCCGGTGTTGGTGAGGTTGGTGCGCGGCTTGAGATAAGAGGCGTAGGTAATCATGATGCCGAAGCCAATGGACAGGGAGAAGAAGATCTGCCCGTAGGCGGCAATCCACACCGACGGGTTGCTCAGCACGGACCAGTCCGGGGTGAAGAAGGCGTTGAGGCCCTCAGCGGCGCCGTCGAGGAAGAAGGCACGGATGACCAAGATGATGAACATGACGGCCAGGACCGGCAGGAAGATGGAGGTCAGCTTACCGATGCCCTTGTTGATGCTCGTGGCCAGCGTAGCGATGCAGACAACCCATACGAGGATCATGACGCCCAGAATGGATGGGACAACGTGCCCGGAATAGGTTGCCTCCGCGTCTGCTTGGAGGAAGTCAACCATGAAGTACGTCGAAGGATCCTCGCCCCACGTCTGCTGCAAGGACTTAATGGTGTAGAGCGCTGCCCACGCAATGATGGCGGCGTAGTAGATGGCGATGAAGAAGTTCACGCCGACCTTGAACCAGCCGATTCCTTCCCAGCGGCTGCTGATGCGGCGGAATGCCAGCGGCGCCGAACCGCGGAAGCGGTGACCAATGGCGAGGTCGAACCACAGGATGGGGATACCGGCGGTCAGCAAGGCAACCATGTACGGGATGAGGAAGGCGCCGCCGCCGTTCTCATAGGCAACGTAAGGGAAGCGCCAGATGTTACCCAGGCCGACGGCGGAGCCGATGGCGGCCATGAGGAAGACGAAGCGCGTATTAAAAGTATCGCGTGTAGAGCGAGTCTTATGCGGGGTTGATGTGGTCATGAGAGAACTTTCTTCTTGAGCAAATATCGCGCACCACAAGACCGTAGGAATTGTTTATACGGGCCGCGTACGACGAGTATTAGCGAGAAGCTTAGCCTACCTGCCAACCTATAGGTACCGTTTTGAATAATTATTTACCCCCACAACGCCACACCCCCTTTAGGGCCTGACCCTCCAACCGGAACAAAAGCCAGCGGAGAAAGGGTTAAGCGCTAAAGGGGGTGGCGAGTGAACAAACTCGGGGCGATTAAACGTGCAGATCGCGGTCCTGAATACCCTTCGGGACGGTGAGCACACCGATGAGGGAAACGACCGAAATCGCGATGCCGTAGGCGGCGATGGCCATCGAGGTCTCGTACCGCGTGTACAGCATCTCTGCAATCATCGGGGCAAAGGCACCACCGATGATGGAGCCGAAGGCGTAACCGATGGACACGCCCGACAGGCGCACCTTCACCGGGAACATCTCCGCGTACATCGCTGACTGCGGGCCATAGGTCGCACCCAGGATGACACCCAGGAGGAACACGGCCACGCCGAAGAACATGACGTTGCCCGAGTCAACCGCCCAGAACACCGGGGTGATATACAGCGCCAAAACGATGTAGCCGCCAATGAACGTCGTGCGGCGCCCCAAACGGTCAGACAGGTGGCCGAAGTACAGCGTGCCGATAAACCAACCAATCGACGCGATCAGGGCTACCCCAAGGGCCTGGGGGCGGGTATAGCCCACGACCTTCGTGCCATAGGCGGTGAAGTAGGCGATGACGAAGTAGCCAATCGCGTTGTTGGCGGCGAAGATGACCGCGCACTTGATGACGGTTCCGAGGTGGCCCTTGAACAGGACCGCAAGCGGTGCCGTGGACTTTTCCTTTAGTTCCTCCATCTCCGCGAAGGCCGGGGACTCTTCTACTGCCCGGCGAATCAGGTAGCCCAGGAGAATGAGCACCACGGAGGACAGGAACGGGATGCGCCAGCCCCAGGCAAGGAACTGCTCCGGAGTGAGGACGGAGGAGAGAACCAGCATGAAGATGGTGGCGAGGAACATACCAAGAGGCACACCAACCTGCGGGAACGCGCCGAACAGTCCACGCTTGCCCTGCGGCGCGTGCTCAACGGCCAGCATCGCCGCGCCGCCCCATTCGCCGCCGGCGGAGAGGCCCTGAAGGATGCGCAAGATCACTAGCAGGATAGGCGCTGCCATGCCGATAGAGGCGTACGTCGGCAGCACACCCATCAACATGGTGGCCAAGCCCATGCCGACCAACGTGACCACGAGGACCGGCTTGCGTCCGAGCCGGTCACCCAAGTGGCCGGCCAAAATTGCCCCGAGAGGACGGAAAAGGAAGGAAATACCCAGCGACGCCCAGGCAATGATCTGTGCGAGGGAGGCGCTTTCGTTGGAGACCGGATCGAAGTACTGGGTAGCGAAGATCAGGCCGGCGGCCTGAGCGTAGATGAAGAAGTCGAACCACTCAATGGTGGTGCCGACCATCGAACCGGCGAGCACGCGCTTGTGCTCTGTAGTGATTCCCGGCCCTTGGGCAGGCTGTTGGGTGACTGGTGCAGACATAGTGGGAGTCTTTTCTCTATGGGTGCAGAAGCACGGTGGATACAGTTAAAGCCAGTGAACGAAAGGGGCAATGAGTGAGGCGGGGCGTGCCGAAGAAGCCGAGAACGCTGCAGTGTTTTACTGATCGCGGTTGTCGACGATCCTCTTGGCCTTGCCCTCACCGCAATCGACGTGGTCAGTAATCTCGACGCCAACGGTGACGCCGATGCGCTCCTTAATCTGTTTCTTCAGCCACGCGGCGGAGGCATCGATCTGATCAGGAGTAGCCTCCGAGGAGTGCTCAACCACCAGGGTGAGGTGGTCCATACGGCCACGCTTGCTCAGCACGCACTGGTAGCGCGGGCGAAGCAGGCGGTCCTCGGTGATGATCTCCTCGAACTGCGACGGGAAGCAGTTCACGCCACGCAGGATGATCATGTCATCGTTGCGAGCGGAGATGCGGTCGATGCGGCGCATCGAACGCGCAGTGCCCGGGAGCAGGCGGGTGATGTCGTGGGTGCGGTAACGAATGATCGGGAAGGCCTCCTTGGTGAGGGAGGAGATGACCAACTCGCCGTACTCGCCGTCTGGAACCGGCTGCATGGTCTCCGGATCGATGATCTCTGGGTAGAAGTGGTCCTCCCAGACGGTCAGGCCATCCTTGGTCTCGACACATTCTTGGGCCACGCCAGGGCCCATTACCTCGGAGAGGCCGTAGATATCGGTGGCCGTAATGCCGAAGCCTTCTTCGAGTTCGCGGCGCATTCCCTCGCTCCACGGCTCGGCGCCAAAGACGCCGGCGCGCAGGGAGGATTCGCGCGGATCCAGGCCTTCCTTGCGCATGCGGTCAAGGAGGTTGAGCACGTAAGACGGCGTACCCAGAATTGCGTCCGGCTGGAAGTCCTGCATGATCTGGATCTGGCGCTCCGTCTGACCACCGGAGGTCGGAATCGCCGTGGCTCCTAGGGCCTCAACGCCATAGTGAGCGCCCAGGCCGCCGGTAAAGAGGCCATAACCGAACGTAATCTGAACCTTATCGCTCTTGCGCAGGCCGCCTGCCCGCAGCGAACGGGCTACGAGCTCGGCCCAAATACGCACGTCATTCTCGGTGTATCCCACGACGGTCGGGCGACCCGTGGTGCCGGAAGAAGCGTGGATGCGGGAGATTTGGTTCTGGCCAACAGCAAACATCCCGAAGGGGTACTCCGCGCGAAGGGTTTCCTTGTCGGTGAACGGGAACAGCGCAAAGTCCGAGAGTTCCTTGAAGTCATCCGGGTGAACGCCCTTCTCATCGAACGCACGGCGGTAGTGCGGGACGTTGTAGTACGCGTGGCGAAGCTCGTTCTTCGCGCGCGCGGTCTGCAGCGCAATGATTTCATCGCGGGAGGCGTACTCAATGCCCATCTGGGGGCCGTGGTGGTCAGAGAAGATATCAAACGTTGCGGTCACGTCAGTTGCCTTTCATTTCGAGGAGAGGGGAATACCACACCCTTTAAGCTCCCTCGAAAGTGCTGCAAGAAGTTGGTTAGCTGGGACAACGCACAAAAGTACGTTAATTACTTACCGTTCGGTTGGGTAAGTCTTGTGACGTACACTACAGGCCGTTGTGGTGATAGACAACACAATTAGGCCAAGTTTTTGAAGCGCGACACATCATCGCAGGCCACGGCGGTTTCACCGACAAAAGAAGCCCCCACCCCCATATGGAGCCCCAACGGCGGAGCGAAACGCTCGCCCCCGACTAGCCGATCGACTACTTGCCCATCGCGACTAGCCCGTCGCTTGCGGAGCTAGGCCGCCAAACACAACACTCTCAAAAGCACTGGCCAGCTCCTCGGCACCAAGTCGCCCCTCCGGCTCGTACCAATCAGACGTCGAGTTAATCATTCCGAAAATCATGCGGGTCAACAGCGGAGCCTCAATATCGGAGCGAATAGCCCCCTCCTCCTGAGCAGCCTCCACCAGCGGAACCACGGAACGCGTCAGCGTACGGCGGCGCTCCAACGCGCTCCGCTCCACCTCGGAGTTTCCACGCAAACGGAGCAAGAGCGCGACAGACTTCGGGTCGGAGCACAGCACCTCAATCGAGCCACGCAACAGCCCGCGCACCCTCTCCCCCGCCGATACATCGGCCGCGGCCATCTCTTCCGCGACCGCTTCCAAACGGCTCAGTGCCTGCACTACCGTGAGCTCCAAAATCTCTTCTTTCGACGAGATGTGGTGATAGAGCGCGGACTTAGAAATCCCCAATTCGCTCGCCACGTTATCCATCGACGTGGCGTCGTAGCCGCGGGCTGTAAAAGCACGGACAGCTGCACGAATGACATCTTCACGGGAGTAGCCGGGGCGGCCACGTGCCGCGCCCTGGACAGCGGATTTCTCATTCTTCACGCAGTCCATTCAAGCAGAGAGCCCCGAGCACCGTTAGACTAGTGAGCCACCACACCCCTTTTCGCTCCTTCGGCAGCACTGCGGAAACCCCTTACCTCAAGGAGGAATTCCCATGAGCACCGAGCACCCCATCCTCGCCCCCGGCGTCGCCGAAGGCCCCGAGTTCACCCACGTGCGCACCATGTTCGACGATGACCGTGCCACCGCGGAGATTGGCGCGAAAATTACCGCGCTAGACGTCGGCAGGTGCGAAGGCCACTTCACCGTCCGCCCGGAGATGTGCAATGGACATGGCACGGCACAAGGTGGCTATCTATACATGTTTGCCGATTCCATCTTCGCCGGCGTTTGCAACTCCGGTGGCGACTTGGCCGTGGCCGCGCACAACTCGATTCACTACATCGCCCCAGCCTTCGAAGGGGACGTCGTTGACGGGGTTGGGGTGACCCGCCAAGCCTGGGGCCGCAACGGCGTTGTCGATGTCACCCTCAGCATCAAGGGAAAGCCCATCGCCGAATTCCGCGGCACGTACCGCGTGCTGCCCGCCAAGCCCCAGAATCGCAACAAGTAGGGCGCAGCTCACAAACTTGGTTGACATAGCTCACACATGCCCCATATACTGACCAACCAGTCAGTAAGTATCACAGAGCCGACACTGAGCAGAGAGGGAACGATTCCTCCCATGACCCCATCAGAGAAAACACTCGCCGCCGTCCCGGCCGCGGATGAAGCACAAGCACAGCAGCGCTTCGACGAGCTCATCGCCGAAGACTCCCGCATCGAGCCCACCGACTGGATGCCCGCTGCCTACCGCAAGACCTTGACGCGTCAGATTTCCCAGCACGCGCACTCCGAAATCATCGGCATGCAGCCGGAGGCCAACTGGATCAGCCGCGCGCCTTCGCTCAAGCGCAAGGCCATCCTCATGGCCAAGGTGCAGGATGAGGCCGGCCACGGCCTCTACCTCTACTCCGCCGCGGAGACCTTGGGCACCTCGCGCGACGAGCTGGTTCAGCAGCTGCTCGACGGCACCGCCAAGTACTCCTCCATCTTCAACTACCCGGCGCGCACGTGGGCCGACATCGGAGCCATCGGCTGGTTGGTGGATGGCGCCGCCATCTGCAACCAGGTACCGCTCTGCCGCGCCTCCTACGCCCCATACGGCCGCGCCATGGTGCGCATCTGTAAGGAAGAGTCCTTCCACCAGCGTCAAGGTTGGGAGATCCTCTACGAGCTGTCCCACGGAACCCCCGAGCAGAAGCAGATGGCGCAGGAAGCCATCAACCGTTTCTACGGCCCAGCACTGCAGATGTTCGGCCCGCCGGATGATGACTCCCCCAACTCCAAGCAGTCCATGGCATGGAACATCAAGCGCTTCTCCAACGACGAGCTGCGCCAGCGCTTCGTGGACATGATTGTCCCGCAGGCCGAAGCCCTTGGCCTGCACTTCGAGGACCCGGACCTGAAATGGAACGAAGAGCGCGGCCACTACGACTTCGGCGAGCTCGACTGGTCCGAGTTCAAGGCCGTCATCAAGGGCGAAGGCCCCTGCAACGTGCAGAGGATGCAGCGACGTCGCCAAGCGCATGCCGACGGCGCGTGGGTCCGTGAGGCTGCCGCAGCCTACGCCGAGAAGCACCACTCGGCTGACACCTCGCTTATCGCCTAAGCCCAAGCACACTGCCCAACCAGCCACGACACTTTAAGGAAGATTCCATGTCCAGCTCCACCTGGCCCATGTGGGAGGTCTTCGTACGCTCCTCCCGCGGCCTTTCCCACGTTCACGCCGGCTCGCTCCACGCACCGGATGCCACCATGGCCCTGCGCAATGCCCGTGACCTTTACACCCGCCGCAACGAGGGAACCTCCGTCTGGGTTGTGCCCAGCGAAGCCATTGCCTCCTCCGACCCGGACTCCAAGGGCGGATTCTTCGAATCCCCGCAGGGCAAGAGCTACCGCCACGCCACGTACTACGACAAGTCGGAAGGAGTGCCGCACCTGTGACCGGATTTGCAGCCGCCGATTCTGCGACCAAGCAATCGCAGGGCAACGGCATCACCGCAGAAGACATCGCCGCCTCCGGCGCAGTCGCCCCCGAGGACACGGCCAACTATGCGCTCATGTTGGCCGATGACGCCCTCATCCTGTCCCAGCGCCTGGGCTGGTGGATTTCCCGCGCGCCGGAGATGGAAGAGGATATCGCCCTAGCCAACATCGCGCTCGATCTCATCGGGCACGCCCGCTTCC
Source organism: Corynebacterium sp. HMSC035E02 (assembly GCF_001836065.1). Lineage (NCBI taxonomy): Bacteria > Bacillati > Actinomycetota > Actinomycetes > Mycobacteriales > Corynebacteriaceae > Corynebacterium > Corynebacterium sp. HMSC035E02. The sequence continues at coordinate 25,420 of NZ_KV827378.1, read as the reverse complement.
TCCTCACCTATGCCGGCACCGCATGGGGCAAGACCGAGGATGACTTGGCCTACTTCCGCACCGAGGAGGAGTTCCGCTCCGCCCGCCTCGTCGAACAGGAGAACGGGGACTTCGGCTACACCATCGCCCGCCAGCTGCTCTTTTCCTACTACCAGTACGGGCTCTACACGGCCTTGCTGGGGTCGCAGGATGAAACCATTGCGGCGATCGCGGCGAAGGCCATCAAGGAAGTCGAGTACCACGTCGACCACGCCAACCAGTGGATTCTGCGCCTTGGTCTCGGCACCGAGGAGTCCCACCGCCGAATCACGGAGGGCCTGATGTACATGTGGCCCTACCTCGACGAGCTCTTCGAAGACCTCCCGATCCACGAGAAGCTGGCGGCAGAAGGCATCGCAGTTCTGCCCTCGAGCCTGCGCGCGCAGTTCGATGAGCGCATCGCCTACGTCCTAGACAAGGCAGGTCTGGCCATCCCGGACGTCAAGCAAGCCCGCTCCGGGCAGCGCACCGGGCGTTTCTCCGAGCACCGCGGTTTCATCCTCGCGGAGATGCAGTCCTTGGCGCGCCAACACCCCGGCGCGACCTGGTAAAGACAAGGAAAGGACCAAGGTTTCATCGTGTCCATCACAGATAAATCCCACCCGCTGCGCCCCACGCAGCCTGACGACGCCCACGTGTGGGACGTCGCCGCCGAGGTTCCCGATCCGGAGATCCCCGTGATTTCCATCGCCGACCTTGGAATTCTTCGGGACGCTCGCCTAGATGGCGATACCGCGGTGGCCACGATTACCCCCACCTACTCCGGCTGCCCCGCCATGGAACACATCACGGCGGACATCACCACAGCGCTGACCGATGCCGGCTACGCGAAGGTGCGCGTCGATCTCGTGCTCCACCCAGCGTGGACCACCGACTGGATGACGGAGACCGGCCGTCAAAATCTCAAGGATTACGGCATTGCCCCGCCCAGCGGTAAAACCCGGGCCACGCCGGAAGGTCCTATCCCGCTCACGCTCGAACCGCCGCCGGCCATCGAATGCCCCCACTGTGGCTCCCGCCGCACACGTAAGCTTGCCCAATTCGGTTCCACCTCCTGCAAAGCTCTCTATAACTGCCAGGATTGCTTGGAGCCCTTCGACTACTTCAAGGTGCACTAATGACCACGACCCCGTCTGCCCCCGCAAAGAAGAAGGCCACGTTCAACACCCTGACCGTGTCCGAGGTGCGCGCCCTGACTTCAGACTCCGTGGAGGTTTCCTTCGCTATCCCTCCGGAGCTGCAGGACGATTATGACTACATCCCCGGCCAGTACGTTGCGCTGCGGGCAACCATCGACGGCCAGGAAGTCCGCCGCTCCTATTCCATCTGCGATGTGCCTCGCGACGGCGTCCTGCGCGTCGCCATCAAGCGCGACCGCGGCGGCGTGTTCTCCACGTGGGCCAATGACACCCTGCAGCCCGGCGACACCATGGACGTCATGAACCCGCAGGGCGCATTCACCTCGAAGACCCACCTGACCGGGCTTAACAACCCGGAAGCCGTGCGCGCGGAGCTGGAGAAGCTCGAGAACCCACACCTCGTGGCCATCGCCGCCGGTTCCGGCATCACGCCGATCATGGCGATTGCCCAGACCGTGCTCCACACCTCCCCCGACACCACATTTGAGCTCATCTTTGCCAACAAGGGCGGCGGCGACGTCATGTTCGCCGAGGAGATCGGTGACCTCAAGGACAAGTTCCCTACCCGCTTTGCCGTGCACCACGTCCTCTCCCGCGAGCAGCGCGTCAATCCGCTGTTTTCTGGGCGCATCGATGCTGAAAAACTCCAGACCCTGCTGGATAACGTCGTGCGCACGGACGCTGTCGACGAATGGTTCCTCTGCGGCCCCTTCGAGCTGGTGCAGCTGGTCCGCGATGAGCTGGCCGGCCGCGACGTGGGTGAGAAGGACGTGCGCTACGAGCTGTTTACCACCGGCAAGCCCTCGGGGGATCAGAACCAGGCCGGGCGCCACGTCGAGGTGGATCCGGAAGGCGATAACGTCAGCATCAACTTCCAGCTCGATGGCCTCTCCGGCTCCGTGGAGTCCCCGGTTTCTGCCAACGAATCCCTGCTCAACGCCGCCCTGCGCGTGCGCTCCGACGTCCCCTTCGCCTGCGCCGGCGGCGTGTGCGGCACCTGCCGCGCCAAGCTGGTCGAGGGCGAGGTCGACATGGCGGAGAACTACGCACTTGAGGCCGACGAGGTCAAGGCTGGCTACATCCTGACCTGCCAGTCGCGCCCCACCACGCCGAACATCGTCCTCGACTTTGACGCCTAGGAGTTACACACATGATCGACCTGCACCACGACGCCGAAGCCGGGGTCGTTGAGCTCGTACTCAACAACCCAAAGGCCATCAATTCCCTCGCGGAAGAAGACCTCGCCGAGCTCTCCCGCTGCCTCGATGAGGCCGCGCAGCTTAGCCCCCGCGCACTCATCTTGCGCGGTGAAGGCAAGGGCTTTTGCGCCGGCCGCAACATCAAGGGGCTCAACCCGCGCGAAGACGACGCCACTGCCTACCTCGCGGACGTTGTCACCCCCGTGCTCACAAAGATCGATAACTTCCCCGCCCCCACCTTCGCCGCCGTGCACGGCCCCTGCCTGGGTGTCGGCCTCGGTCTCGCTTTGGCCTGTGACGTCGTCTACGTCGCCGAAGATGCCAAGTTCGGTTCCCCATTCGCCAACCTAGGCGCCACCCTGGATTCGGGCGGGCACTCCCTCTTCGTCGAACGCCTCGGCACACACCGCGCGATGGACCTCATCATCACCGGCGAACTCATCTCCGGTGCGGAAGCGGTGCGCGCTGGCCTCTTCTCCCGCGCGCTATCAGCAGAGGAGCTGCTGGAGTTTACCCGGGGCGTCGCCAAGCGCGCAGCCCACGGCGCGACCCAGGCTTTCCTCACCAGCCGCACCCTGGTCCAGGACATCCGCGATAACGGCACTGGGCTGTGGGCCAGCGTCGATGCCGAGAACATTGCCCAAGGCAAACTCTGCGATACCGAGGACTACTACGAAGGCTTCGCTGCTTTCAACGAGAAGCGCCCGCCGGTCTTCCACGGACGTTAGACCACCAGCGCAGCACGCAGTTCACACAGCGCAGTACACACGAATTAGTTAAGGAAAAACATGACCGCTTACCTCGTTTCCGGATTCCGCACCCCCGTGGGCCGCTACGGCGGCGCACTGTCCTCGGTTCGCCCAGATGACCTCATGGCCACCACCATCAAAAAGACGGTGGAGGAGGCTGGCCTTGACCCCTCCGCGGTGGATGAAGTCATCATCGGCAACGCCAACGGCGCCGGTGAGGAGAACCGCAACGTCGCCCGCATGTCCTGGCTGCTCGCCGGGTTCCCGGACACCGTTCCGGGCATTACGGTCAACCGCCTGTGTGCTTCGGGCATGTCCTCGATTGCCCTGGCCACCGCCCTCGTGGAATCCGGCCAGGCAGATATCGTCGTCGCCGGTGGCGTCGAATCCATGTCCCGCGCGCCTTGGGTCATGGAGAAGCCGAACAAGCCTTTTGCCAAGCCAGGCCAAGCCTTTGATACGTCCATTGGCTGGCGCTTTGCCAACCCGAAGTTCGCAGAGCAGGAGAAGATGACCTACTCCATGCCGGAGACCGCCGAAGAAGTGGCCAACGTCTTCGGCATTAGTCGCGAGGAGGCTGATGCCTTCGCCGTGCGTTCCCAGGAGCGCGCGCTCGCCGCGATTGAGGCTGGCAAGTTTGCCAGGGAAATCGTGCCCATCGAGGTCACCGACCGCAAGGGCAACGTCACCGTGGTCGATACCGATGAAGGCCCCCGCCCAGGAACCACGATGGAGGTTCTGGCCAAGCTGCGCCCGGTGACCTCCCTGGGAGATGTCACCACGGCGGGCAACGCCTCCTCGCTCAACGACGGCGCCTCCTGCGTCATTGTCGCCTCCGACGAGGCCCTCAAGAAGCACAACCTGACCGCCCGCGCCCGCGTGGTGGCCAACTCCGCGCGCGGTGTGCGCCCGGAGATCATGGGCACGGGTCCCATCCCGGCAACCCGCGACGTGCTGGAGCGCGCCGGCTGGGAGCTGGATAGCGTGGATGCCGTCGAGCTCAACGAGGCCTTCGCCACCCAGTCCCTAGCCTGCATCCGCGAGCTGGGCTTGGACGAGGACAAGGTCAACGCCTGGGGAGGCGCCATCGCGCTGGGCCACCCGCTGGGGTCCTCCGGTTCCCGCGTCACGTTGACCCTGCTCAACCGCCTGGAAACGGACGGACTGCGCCGCGGCATCGCCACCATGTGCGTGGGCGTGGGCCAGGGCACCGCGATTGCGATTGAGAGGGTGTAGATGACTACTGCCATTGAGATTTCGACGCGTGGCGAGAACGACGAGATTGTCATCGCCAAGCTCAACCGCCCCGAGGTACGCAACGCCATCGATGAGCAGATGGTGACGGAGTTCCACGAGCTCTGCGCGCAACTCGAATCCGATCCGCGCATCCTCATCATCACCGGCTGCACCGTGGACACCCCGAAGGGCCCTCGCGGCATCTTCGCCTCCGGGGCGGACATCGCGCAGCTTCGTGAGCGCCGTCGCGAGGACGCCCTCCGCGGCATCAACTCCGGCATCTTCCACCGCATCGCCTCACTGCCTGCCCCCGTCATCGCGGCGGTAGATGGCTACGCTCTCGGTGGCGGTCTCGAGCTGGCCTTGGCGGCCGACTTCCGCGTGTCCACGCCCTTTGCCAAGTTTGGGCAGCCCGAGGCCGGATTGGGCATCGCTGCCGCCGCGGGTGCTACCTGGCGCCTCAAGGAGTGCGTGGGCACCCCGCTGGCGAAGGAGATTCTGCTGGCTGGACGCATCCTCAACGGCGAGGAGGCGCTGGCCAACCACCTGGTCAGCGAGCTGCACGAGCCGGACGCGCTTGTCGACGGCGCCCTGGAGCTAGCCGGGCGCATTGCCCAGCAAGACTCGCTCGCCGTGCGCTTGACCAAGCAGCTCATCGCCATGCCGGATGCGGCGCACCCGGCGGTGGATAACATCGCCCAGGCCGTGCTCTTTGAGTCCCCCGCCAAGTTTGAGCGGATGCAGGCCTTCCTGGACCGCAAGAAATAAACCTTCCACTCACAAGGAGATTCAACTCATGTCCTCAGTACTGCAGGTTCCTGCCAAGGTCGGCGTGCTCGGCGGCGGCCGTATGGGCGCAGGCATCGCTCACGCCTTCCTGGCCGCCGGCGCGTCCGTGACCGTGGTGGATATCAACGATGACGCCGTGGCCGCCGCCCGCGAGCGCGTGCACAAGGCCATCCGCGGCTCCCTCGACCGCGGCGCGGAAGGAACCTTCGAATCCTGGGATGAGCGTCTCAGCTTGTCCACCACTGCCTCCGCCTTTGCTGGCTTCGACCTCGTGATTGAAGCAGTTCCGGAGTCGATGGATCTCAAGGTGGCCGCCTTTAGGGATATTGCTGAGGCGGCCCCGCAGGCCGTCGTCGCCACCAATACCTCCTCGCTGTCGGTATCCCAGTTGGCGGAAAGCATCCCCAACGACGTCATCGGCCTGCACTTCTTCAACCCGGTCCCGGCCTCCAAGCTGGTGGAAGTGGTTATTGCCGAGTCCACCCCGGAAGCGCTCGTGGACACCGCCAAGGGCTGGGTCGAGGGCCTGGGTAAGACCGCCGTAGTGGTCAAGGATGCCCCTGGCTTCGCTTCCTCTCGTCTCGGCGTGGCCATCGCGCTTGAGGCTATCCGCATGGTGGAGGAAGGCGTGGCCTCACCGCGCGATATCGACAACGCCATGGTGCTGGGCTACAAGTTCCCCATCGGCCCGCTGGAGCTGACCGATATCGTGGGCCTGGATGTGCGCCTCGGCATCGCCGAATACCTTGAATCCCAGCTGGGTGAGCGCTTTAGCCCGCCGCAGCTCATGCGCGACATGGTCGCGCGCGGCGAGCTGGGCCGCAAGTCCGGCAAGGGCTTCTACAACTACTCCGAGTAGCCACTCCCTCCCGCGCCCGGCTCTGGCACCACGAAGCGGTACCCCAAGCCGGGCTCCGTGAGGAGGAAGGCGGGATTAGCTGGGTCATCCTCTAGCTTGCGGCGCAACTGGGAGGTGTAAATACGCAGGTAGTGCCCCTGCCCCTCAAAGCCTGGACCCCAGATTTCAGAAAGCAGATCCTCTTTGCGTACCAAGCCGCCGTGGGCGCGAAGCAACGTGGTGAGCACGCCCCACTCGGTGGGGGTCAGGTGCAGCGGCTCACCGTCTTTAGTGATGGAATGGCGCGGAACGTCGATCAGAACGTCCCCGGCGCGTACCACAGCGGTCTCAGTGCGCCTCACTGGACTCTGTGGGCTACCATGTCTTAGCGCCACGCGCACGCGGGCCAGAAGCTCCTCCATAGAGAAGGGCTTGGTGACGTAGTCGTCCGCGCCGCGGTCGAGAGCTGCGGCGCTGAACAGCGGATCAGAGCGTGCCGTCAAGATGATCACCGGTACTGCAGACCATCCGCGGATTCCTTCCAACACGACGGTTCCGTCCATATCCGGTAACCCCATGTCCAAGATGACTACGTCTGGCTGCTGCTGTGACACCACCTGCAGTCCCTCAGCACCTGTACGTGCTGGGTGAACCTCGTAGCCCCGAGCCTTGAAATTAATGCTCAGTGTGTTGAGCAGACGCGGGTCATCGTCCACGATGGCGATGCTAGTTTTCTTCGTCGTCATTTTTGTTCTCCTCCCGCGACGGGAAACCGCAAAATAAAGGTTGCGCCCGGGGTGGCAGCTACCTCGATGCTACCGCCCATGGCCTCCACAAAGCCTTGAACAACAGAAAGGCCAAGGCCCACTCCGTTGTCGTTGCTGGTATCACCCAAACGCTGAAACGCCTGGAACAGTTCCTTCTGTTTCTCCGGCGGGATACCCGGTCCTTCATCGCCGACAAGCAGTTCCACCTGTTCGGCGATAGTCTGAGCACTCATCGTCACCTGGCCAGTCGGCGCATAACGCAGGGCGTTATCAAAGAGATTGGCCAAGACACGCTCCATGAGGGCTGCATCCGCGCAGCACGTAACTCCACGCACACTAGGGTCCAAATGGATGCGCCCAATTTGCTCCGGGGAATGCCCAAAGGCGCAGGAAGCGATGGCACGATGAGCCACCTCTGCCACCTCGACGACGTCGTGGCGAGCGGTGATTGCTCCAGCGGTAAGCCGGGAGTAATCCAACAAATTGGTGACCAACCCGGTGAGTTCCTCGATGCTCGCCGCAGTTTCTGCCAAAAGCATATCTTGGTCCTCGGGAGTGAATTCAATGTCGGCATTACGCAATGACGACACCGCCAACTTGGCCGTTGCCAACGGAGTACGCAAATCGTGGCTCACACTCGACAGCAGCGCTCGCCGCAGCTCGTCTGCAGCGGCTATCGCATCAGCGCGCGCGGCCTCAGCAGAAAGCTTTTCGCGGCGAACAATACCCGCGAGATAGCCCGCGACCACGGTGACAAGGCCACGATCCCGGGCAGACAGAGTCGGGCCCGCAAGACGAAGCTGAACCGTCCCATCTTCGCTCGCCACAACGGTGTCCACTGTCTGTTCATGGCGCACTTTCTCGGGAATATGAAGGTGCTTCGAAGTGCGCTCGGGGCTAACTGCGCGCCAGGTGGCAAGGACGTCACCGTTGTCATCCAGCAGCTCCGCTCGACGACAATTGAATGCCTCCCCCACCTTGCGCATCACGGCATCTTTCGGGGAAGAATCTGCACGGCGATTCAACGCGGCACGGGAAAACACCGTAAGCAGCTCAGCATCACGCGCAGCCACAGCTGCATTCGCCCGCTCAATCTTGGCGCGGCGCACAAGAATGCCGACTGCCAGAGCGATAGCCACCATGACCACGGCGATGACAGCGTTAGCGGGATCGGCGATGTCGAAGGTATGGATTGGCTCGGTGAAAAACCAATTGACCGCCAAACCGGAAGCCACCGCCACCACCACGGCCGGCCACAGGCCACCCACCAAACTGACAAGCAGAATGAGTGCAAAGTAGAACGCAGAACAGGTACCTGTTCCCAAGTCCTGGCCGTCAGCCTGCACTAACAACGCAGTGAGTCCGACGAAGGCCAACGCTGAACTAAGCCACGCGATTGCACGCTGCGGGAAGGGCCGGAAAGGATGCAGCATACGTGTGAGCGGAAACGGCTTTTCCGGGGGAAGATTGACAAGGTGGCAGTCAATCGAGCCGGATTCGCGCAGTACTGTCTCTGCTACCGTGCTGTGCCAGTGCACGCCGAAACGCCGCCGCGGCGACACCCCGACAACAAGCTGGGTAGCGTTGACGCTTCGCGCAAAGTTGAGCAGAGCTTCCGGCACGGAGTCCCCAGTAACCTGGTGCAGCCGCGCACCCACATCGTGGGCCAGGGTCTGCAGCCGGGCAAGTTGTTGCGCCGATCCCGCCACCGAAGAGGAACGCGACGTGAAGGAATCACCAAAAACGACGTGGACCACATGCAGTTCCGCCGAAGATTTCGTCGCGATGCGCCGCCCGCGCCGGATCAGGGTCTCAGCATGGGCAACGTTTTGGATGGCCACAACGACCCGCTCACGTGCTTCCCACGTATCGGTGATTTTTTGATCCGAGCGATACGTAATGAGTGCTTCATCAACCTGATCTGCCAGCCAGAGCAGTGCCAACTCGCGCAACGCGGTGAGGTTTCCCACGCGGAAGTAGTTGTTGAGTGCAGGTTCGATGCGTGCTTCGCGGTACACGTGTCCGTCGCTAAGCCGGGTGCGCAGAAGCTGCGGGGAGACGTCGACCAGCTCGATTTCATTCGCAGCACGCCCTACCTCATCCGGCACGGTTTCCTGCGGTGCGATGCCCGTGATCTGCTTGACTACATCGTTGAGGCTCTCCAGATGCTGGATATTGAGAGTCGAGATGACGTCAATTCCGGCATCCAGAATCTCTTCGATGTCTTCCCACCGCTTCTCGTGCTCTTCGTCGCGAGGATTGGAGTGGGCAAACTCATCGACGAGGACTATGTCAGGCTTGCGCTCGATGACTGCGGCGGTATCCAGCTCCCCGGCGGACAGACCGTCAACGGTGCGTCGCGGAATGATCTCCAAACCCTCGCACAAGGCTTTCGTATATGCGCGACCGTGGTCTTCCACAATGCCGACGACAACGTCACGGCCTTGGTTAATCAGCGTGTGCGCCTCACTAAGCATGGCGCAGGTTTTGCCCGCGCCGGGAGCGGCGCCCAACAAAATCTTCAAGGTGCCGCGTTTGGTGCGCGAGGACGGCGCAGTTGCTTCGGTCAACATTGCTTCATCTTATGAGCTGATCTTTATGAACAGGGAGTAGGCGTGGGCAACGACATATTGAGAGTTGTCACATTGACCGTGTCTTCGCCTAGAAACCCGAGGCTGGCATGCTCCGTGTTCTCGGCGATGAGCTTTTCCATCTCTTCCACGCTGATGCCCTGCTCCCGAGCCACACGCGGAGCTTGCAGCTCGGCGTACACGGGGCTGATACCGGAATCCACTCCGGAACCGGAGCCCGTGACGGCGTCGGCAGGGACACGGTCTTCGCTTACGCCTTCCCGCTGGGCAATAGCGGCGCGGCGTTCCTGCATGTTCTTCTCCAGCTCCGTGCTGCTCGTACCGTAGTTACTCATTCCCTCGGCGCGAGGGAAGAAGTAGGGGCCCTCGCTCACCCCGTCTTGGATTTGGGTAGAGCCCACGAGGCACTCTCCTTGGTAGATGAGATTGCCGTCGGCGGACTGCGGTGTGATGCGGGAAATGGCCCACACAGCCGCCGGATAGACCATGCCGAGTGCTACGACGCAGAGCAGCACGGCGACAAAACCGGCAATGAGGTTACGCAGATAAACACGCATTGTTCTTCCTTTTTCTTTGCAGGTTCTCTTTAGAGGCCTGGGAGGAGGGAGACGACCTGGTCAATGAGCCAGATGCCAATGAACGGGGTAATCACGCCGCCTAGTCCCCAAATACCGAGGTTGCGGCGCAACAGGGAGGACGCGGAGGCTGGCTTATACGACACGCCCTTGAGCGCCAAGGGGATGAGCGCGACGATGATGAGCGCGTTAAAGATCACCGCAGACACGATGGCGGACTCAGGCGAATGCAGGTGCATGATGTTGAGGCGTTCCAAGTGCGGCAACTGCGCGGAGAAGAGCGCCGGCAGGATGGCGAAGTACTTTGCCAAGTCGTTGGCCAAGGAGAAGGTGGTCAACGCACCACGGGTGATCAGCAGCTGCTTACCAATGCGAACGACGTCGATAAGCTTCGTCGGATCAGAGTCCAGGTCCACCATGTTGGCGGCTTCCTTCGCCGCGGAGGTACCAGTGTTCATGGCTACTCCCACATCCGCCTGCGCCAGGGCCGGGGCGTCGTTGGTGCCGTCACCGGTCATGGCCACCATGCGGCCTTGCGCCTGCTCTTCGCGGATGCGGGCGAGCTTATCTTCCGGGGTGGCCTCGGCGATGTAGTCATCGACACCGGCTTCCTTAGCAATGGCCGCGGCGGTCAGCGGGTTGTCGCCGGTGACCATGATGGTTTTGATACCCATCTGGCGCAGCTCGGCGAAACGCTCGGCCATGCCGGGCTTGACGACGTCACTCAGCTGCACCACCGCGATCACCTTGCGGCTGCCATCGGATTCTTCCACGGCAACTGGCAGCGGGGTACCGCCGTCTTGCGCAATCTGGGTTACTGAATCCTCGATCTCTTGCGGCCACGCGCCGCCTGCCTCAGTTACCCACTTTCGCACGGCGTCGCCCGCGCCCTTGCGCAGCTTTCTGTTAGCCAGGTCGAGACCAGACATCCTGGTAGAAGCGCTGAACGGGATGACTTCAGCCTTCCGAGCTTCCGCGTCGCCCTCACTAGACAGAGAGTAGTTTTCAGTCAGCCAAGCCACGATGGAGCGGCCCTCCGGGGTTTCATCCGCCAAAGAAGAAATGCGCGCAATCTCTGCAGCGTCGCACTCGTTCACACCCGAAGCCACGATCAGGCCCGTGGCCTGGCGGTTGCCGTACGTGATGGTGCCGGTCTTATCCATAAGAAGCGTGGCGACGTCACCGGCTGCTTCCACCGCACGGCCGGAAGTGGCCAAAACGTTGTGGCGAACGAGGCGGTTCATGCCGGCGATACCCACGGCGGATAGCAGTGCGGCGATGGTCGTCGGGATGAGGCATACCAGCAGCGCGACGAGGGACAGCGGGGACAACTCAGCGCCGGTGAACAAACCCATGGGAGCCAAAGCCGTCACGGCGATGAGGAAGAGGATAGTCAGCGTGGAAAGAAGGATGCTCAGCGCAATCTCATTCGGAGTCTTGCGGCGCTCGGCTCCTTCCACCAGAGCAATCATCGTGTCCACAAAAGTGGAACCCGGTTCAGAGGTGATCTTGACCTTGATGGAGTCAGAGAGCACCACGGTGCCGCCAGTCACGGCGCAGCGGTCACCGCCGGCCTCGCGGACGACGGGAGCCGATTCACCCGTGATAGCAGACTCGTCGACGGTAGCGGCGCCTTCGATGACGTCACCGTCACCCGGGATGGTCTCCCCGGCTTCCACTCGCACGATAGAGCCTCTCGTGAGCTCAGACGCAGGGACCACCTCAATGCCGGAGTCCGTTATGAGGTTGGCAGTGGCATCATCACGCACAGAGCGCAGGCTGTCGGCCTGGGCCTTTCCGCGGCCTTCGGCATAAGCCTCCGCAAAGGCCGCGAAGGCGATAGTGAACCACAGCCATATAGTCACGACCCATCCATAGAAGCTGGGGTTGATGATGGACCACACCGTAGTCAGTGCGGCGCCGACCCACACGACGAACATCACGGGGTTGCGTGCTTGGGCAAGCGGGGACATTTTGCTCGGCAGCGCCTTCAGCGCCGCAGCGGCAAGACCGCTGTTTTTGTCCGCAGTCTTTGTGCGAGGAGCCTTGACCTGCTCAGCGGTCATGGTAGGGGTTGTCATGATAGTGCCTCCGAAATGGGACCCAGGGTGAGGACGGGGAAGAAGGTGAGTGCTGCGACCAGCAGGATGACGCCGATGGTCAACAGGGAGAAGGTGATGCCGGACGTGGGCAAGCTGCCGGCAGTGGTGGCCTGGCGCTTCTGCCCTGCCAGGCTTCCGGCTAGGTATAGGGCGAAGACGATGGGCAAGAAGCGGCCCAACAGCATGGCCAAGCCCAACGTGATCTGCCACCAGGGCTCCGTCACCGTGAGACCTGCAAAAGCCGAGCCATTGTTGTTGGCCGCGGAGGTAAACGCGTAAAGCACCTCAGAGAGGCCGTGCGCATTGTCCGCTGTGCCCGGCGCGCCGAAGTTGGTTGCAGAAAGCTCAACCAGCTTGCGCTGCGCCACGGAGGCTCCGACGCCCACGAGGACTAGAACCGGCATGGTGAGGATGTAGAGGCTGACTGCCGAAATTTCCTTGCGTCCAATCTTGTTGCCCATAAACTCCGGTGTGCGGCCGACCAGGAGACCGCCGATGAACACTGCTAGGATGGCCACAATCAAGAGGCCATAGAGGCCAGTGCCCACACCGCCTGGAGCGATCTCACCCAGCAGCATGTTGAGGATGAGCAAGCCGCCGCCCAGCGGGGAATAGCTATCGTGCATGGAGTCCACCGCACCCGTCGAGGTACCCGTGGTGGACACGGCGAACAATGCCGAAGCGTCAATGCCAAGGCGCTGTTCGATACCTTCCATGTTGGCGCCTGCCAACTGGGAAGCACCGCCGACGAGGGTGTGCTGTGCCCAGGTCACTAGGACAACCATCACGGTCCACAGACCACCGGCAACGCCGAGCAGCGTCCACGCGTGCTTCTGCGATTTAAGCATCACGCCGTACGTGCGAATCATGCAGAAAGAGATGACGAGCAGGGAGAAGATCTCCACCAGGTTGGTAAAGCCCGTTGGATTCTCAAACGGGTGCGCCGAGTTAGCTCCGAAGATGCCACCACCGTTGGTGCCCAGCAGCTTAATAGCTTCTTGGCTGGCCACAGGAGCACGGGAGATATCCACGCCAGAGTCAGTGACCAGGTTGGATCCAAAGGTTTGCATGGTTCCGCCAAGGATGAGCACGGTGGAGATAATGAGTGACAGGGGAAGCAGGATGCGAACCAGACCACGGGTGAGGTCCACCCAGAAGTTACCTATGAGCTTCTGGCCATCCTGCGTTGCCGCCACGTCGCGCTGGTAACCCAGGTGGCCGATGCCACGGATCAACGCAACAGCCACGCACATGCCCACAGCAGCCGAGGCAAAGTTTTGTACGGTCAGGCCCAGCATCTGCGAAGCATTGGTCAGGGTGTCTTCGCCGGAATAGGACTGCCAGTTGGTGTTGGAAGTAAAGGAGGCCGCAGTGTTGAAGGCCATCCACGGCTCCACTGCGTCTTCGCGGGCGTTGCCAAAGCTTGGCAGCACTGCTTGGAGCCGCTGCACTGCGTAAAGAACCAAGACGGAGGCCAGGCTGAAGCCCAGCAGCGCACGAGTGTAGTTCTTGGCGTTATGGCCCCGGTTGGGGTCAACCCGCAAAATTCTGTATATGAGGCGCTCGACAGCCCAGTCTTTTTCAGAGGTATAGGTACGAGCCATCCAGTTACCAAGCGGCACATAAGCCGCCGCTAGAAGGGCAAAGAGGGCGAGGTACTGCGGTGCTACCGCCACAATGCTGGCGATCATGCGAAACGCTCCGGGTCAATAAGAGAAATGATGAGATAGGCCACGAGCGCGACAACAATAATGAGCCCGATAACCGCTGTGATGGTGTTCATGATTTACGCGTCTCCGTCCATAAACTCGTTGATGGCGGAGGGAGCGCTAAATGTAAGGACCACGATCACGATGACCAGAATGTCCAACATGTGGGAGAGACCCCCTTGGGTGAAAGCAATACAAGGTGTGCCCGGTGCCCCAGAGCATCGAGCGCCGGTGCTGGTGAGCACCTGCCGAGCATTGACGTTAGGCCCGCTCCCCCCTAGACCTACGGGTTATTTGCGGCATCTTTACACCCCTTGACCCCGATTTTTACGCTTTATTTACGGACTCCCTTACTTCCCTTCCGCTTTAGGGGAAATCAACGCATTCGTGATACGCGCCGTGCACAGTCTCCTCCCCTCGTCATCTGTAATGACGATCTCGTGGGAGCACAGCGTCTTGCCCAGCTTGATGGCGGTGGCTGTCGCCGTGACCTGACCCGAGCGCCCGGAGGCGTGGTGCGTCGCGTTGATGTCCACGCCGACAGCGACCTTGCCCAGCGTCGAGGCGTGAATCACCGCCGCCCAGCTGCCGACGGCCTCAGCGATACAGGCCATCGCGCCGCCGTGAAGCAGCCCGAAGGATTGGGTGTTGCCCTCAACCGGCATGGTGGCCACCACTCGCTGGGCCGACTCTTCTAGGATTTCTACGCCCATCTTCTTGTCCAGCTCACCCAACTGAATCTTCCATACCTCTGCGGCCATACTGCACTCCTTACTTAATCCTAGAAATGTGACGCAGACTATACTAGCCTGTATTTACTGACCAACCGTTCGGAAACTAATGGAAAGGCCAAACTTTTCGCTATGACTGAAGCCCTCGTCCCCAGCTACCTCTCCGGCCAGTGGCTCACCCCGGACAACCCTTCGCGCGTTGCGGACGTGCACGACGCCTCCACCGGGGACGTTGTCGCCAGGGTTAGCGCCGAAGGCCTCGACATCGCCGGCGCCATCGATTACGCCCGCAATACCGGGCGCGAAGGACTGCAGAAGCTCACCTTCCACGAGCGCGCCCTCAAGCTCAAGGAGCTGGCGATCTACCTCCAAGACCACCGCGAAGAGCTCTACGAACTGGCCAACAAGGCCGGCGCTAATAAGCGCGATAATTTCGTCGATATCGACGGCGGTATCTCCACCATGTTCACCTTCTCCTCAAAGGGCCGCCGCGAGATGCCCAACTCCACCGTCATGCCGGATGGCGAAGCGGAGGTCTTCTCCAAGGACGGCTCCTTCATTGGCCGCCACATCTACACCTCCATCCCTGGCGTAGCCGTACAGATCAACGCCTTCAACTTTCCCGTCTGGGGCATGCTGGAGAAGTTCGCCCCGGCCTTCATCGCAGGCGTGCCCTCGATTGTTAAGCCCGCCACGCCGACCGGCTACATCACCGCGGCGTGTGTGCGCCTCATGATCGATTCCGGAATCCTGCCGGAGGGCAGCCTGCAACTCATTTCCGGCTCCGCCCGTGACCTGTTGGATCACCTGGACTATCGCGATCACGTGGCCTTTACTGGCTCTGCTGATACTGCGAACACCCTGCGCGCACACCGCAACGTCATCGAGGGCGGCATCCAGTTCAGCGCGGAGGCTGACTCCCTCAACGCCGCCATCTTGGGTACCGATGTCACGGCGGACTCCCCGGAGTTCGACGCCTTCGTCAAGGCAGTCTTCGGCGAAATGACCTCAAAGGCGGGCCAGAAATGTACCGCCATCCGCCGCGCCATCGTCCCGCATGCGCTTGTCGACGCCACCATTGAAGCCCTCAGCGCACGCCTGCGCGACAAGGTGGTCGTGGGCGATCCGCGCGATGCCTCCGCCACCATGGGTCCGTTGGTCTCCGCAGATCAGAAGCAAGACGTCGCGGAGGCCGTCGAGAAGCTCAAGGCCGGCGGCGGCGAGGTAGTCTACGGCGGCGAGGAGGCCAAGGGCGCGTTCTTCAACCCCACTATCCTGCGCTTTGCCGATAACCGCGCCCCAGCTGTCCACGACACCGAGGCCTTCGGCCCCGTCGTCTCCTTCCTGGGTTACGACTCCCCCGCCGAGGCCATCGAGCTCGCCGCCTTGGGCTCTGGCTCGCTGGTTGCCTCCGTTATTACGCATGACCCGCAGCTGGCACGCGAGTATGCACTCGGCATCGCCGCCCATCACGGCCGCCTGCACTTCCTCGACCGCGATGATGCGAAGACGTCTACCGGCCACGGCTCTCCCCTCCCGCACCTCGTCCACGGTGGCCCGGGTCGCGCCGGCGGCGGCGAAGAACTGGGTGGTGTGCGCGGCATCCTGCACTACATGCAGCGCACCGCCGTTCAGGGAACCCCGGACCACCTCACCGCCATTACCGGCCAGTGGCACCGCGGCGCAGCCGTGCAGCGCGTGACCCGCGCCGACGTGGAAAACGGCCAGGGTACCCACCCCTTCCGCAAGGACCTGGCCACGCTGCAGATTGGTGACCAATTCGCTTCCGACCTGCGCCACGTCTCCCTCGAGGAAATCCTCGAGTTCGCGGAGAAGACCGGCGATACCTTCTACGCCCACACGGACGAGGAGGCTGCAACAGCTAACCCCTTCTTCCCGCGCCGCGTCGCACACGGCTACCTGCTGGTCTCCTGGGCTGCGGGCCTCTTCGTGGAGCCCGCACCGGGCCCGGTTCTGGCCAACTACGGCCTGGAGAACCTGCGCTTCATCACGCCGGTGACCTACGACGATTCCATCCGCGTGGAGCTCACCGCCAAGCGCATCACCCCGCGCGTGACCGATGACTACGGCGAGGTCTGCTGGGATGCCGTGCTCTACAACCAGGAGGACGAGATCGTGGCGACCTACGATGTCCTCACCCTCGTGGAGAAGGTCAACACGACCTACGCCTAGGCCACAACCTCGGCATAAAGATGATGCTGTGCGAGCCAAGTCACACAATCGAGTCCGGTTTCTTTTATCATTACTGTCATGAAAGAAACTACCTCAACCACTGGCTCCGTCATCATCGTCGGCAGCGGCCTCGCCGGCATGGTCGCCGGCTATGAGGCCCTCAAGGGCGGCAAGCACGTCATCTTCCTGGAACAGGAGAACCGCAACAACCTCGGCGGCCAGGCCTTCTGGTCCCTCGGCGGGCTGTTTTATGTCGACTCCCCCGAGCAGAAGATGATGCGTGTCAAGGATTCCGAAGAATTGGCCTGGCGCGACTGGGCCAACTCCGCCGACTATGACCCGGTGACCGAGGAAGACCGGCACGATTTTTGGGGCGCAAAATGGGGCCGCGAATACGTACGCTTCGCCGCTAATGAAAAGCGCGGCTACCTCAAGTCCTTGGGCCTCAACGTGCTGCCCACCATCGGCTGGGCCGAGCGCGGTTCGGGCGATGCCTCCGGCCACGGCAACTCCGTCCCGCGTTTCCACCTCACCTGGGGCACGGGCCCGGAGGTCGTGCGCGTCTTCCGCGAACCACTCCTTAAAGCCGAAGAACAAGGCCAAGTCGAATTCCATTTCCGCCACCGCGTGGACGAGCTCGTCGTCGACAAGGACGACGCTGGCAGCCCGCGCGTCGTCGGTGTGCGCGGCAGCGTCCTCTCCCCCACCAGCCAGCCACGCGGTGAGGCGAGCCCGAGGAATGTGCTCAAGCACTTCGAGCTGCGCGGCTCTGCTGTCGTCATCGCCACCGGCGGCATCGGCGGCAACCTGGACAAAGTCCGCCGCATGTGGCCGACGCAGCGCTGGGGCGAATGCCCGGAGGAACTGGTCACAGGCGTTCCCGCGCATGTCGACGGCCGCGGCATAGACATCGCCCAGCAGGCGGGCGCCTCCGTGGTCAACACGGACCGCATGTGGGCCTACACCGAGGGCATGACCAACTGGAATTCCATCTGGCCCGGCCACGGCATCCGTATTATCCCCGGACCGTCAGCATTATGGCTCGACGCCGAGGGCAACCGCCTGCCCACCAACCTCTTCCCCGGCACCGATAACCTGGCGGCCTTAGCCCACATTGGCCAGACCGGGCACGGTTACTCCTGGTTCGTGCTCAACCAGACCATCGTGGACAAGGAATTCATCTTCTCCGGCTCGGAGCAAAACCCAGACCTGACGGACAAGGAATTCAAGAAGCTCGCCGGCAAGCTGGGCCCCGGCACCCACGTGGCCGTCAAGGCCTTCATGGAGAACGGAATCGATTGGGTTGTGGAAGACAACCTGGAGGACCTCGTCGCCGGAATGAACCGCATTGCACCTGAGGGCTCCCCCACCATTGAGGTACCCCAACTTAGAAAAGTCCTGGAAGATCGTGATTCCCAGCTGGATAATCCCTTCAGCAAAGACGCCCAAGTCAACTACCTCCGTGTCGCCCGCGGCTTCCTCGGCGACAAGCTCATCCGTGTTGCTCCCCCACACCGCATCCTGGATGAAACCAAGGGCCCACTCATCGCGGTGCGCCTGAAGTTCCTCACCCGCAAGACACTCGGCGGCCTGGAAACCAACCTGGATGGCCAGTGCCTCAACCCCGATGGCTCAGTCCTCCCCGGCCTTTACGCCTGCGGCGAGGCCTCCGGATTCGGCGGTGGCGGCATGCACGGCAAGAATGCGCTGGAAGGCACCTTCCTGGGCGGGTGCATCCACTCGGGCAAGCGCGTGGGCGAAGCGTTGGCGCGCGAATAGCACGGTTTTCTAATACTGTCGGGCACTATGAACCTCGCTAGGAACGTCCGCATCGACGTGGAGAATCCCTTCTTCACCACGTCCCGCTTCGTCGCCGCCCCCGCGGAACTTACCGTGGGCGAGATGATGATTATCGTCCACGCCGCGCTCGGCCTTGAGCCCTCTCACCCGGGAATCCTCGTGGGTGAGGAAGGCACGCCAATCGACGTCCTCAGCATCATTGACCAGGACTTTTTCGAAACATTCCGGGAAGTAGCGCACTACCACCCCTCGGACGGCGCATGGAATATCAGCATCAGCGTGGCGGACACCTCGCGCGTCGTCATGGGGCTGCCAGCCCTCATCGCCGGCGAGGGTCCTGATCTCATGAGTGAGCTGGGCAGTGCCGAGGCGATGTTCAAGGTGGTCCTCGACGTTCAAGCCACCATGGCCTACATGGCCGTACCCACGGAGAGCATGGAGCGCATCTTCGCGCTCTTCCCCAACTACACACTGGACCAAATCCATCAGCGCCTCACCACGTTCTTCCCGCCAGCAGTGGCGCAGCGCCTGGCCACCATGGGCACGGAGGCCGCCAATCTGGAAGGCGGCACCAAGCCCGCGCTGCCTGGGGATCTCCCTCTTGATCCTTTCCGCTCCACTCCTTTCGAAGACATCCCGGTGCCGTCCTCGGAGATGCTGGAGGAATGGCGCGCGGAAATCCACGAGGCCTACCCGGAGCTGCGCCCCGACTACGAGCTGCCGGCGCTTGATGACGCCATCGCCGCCCACGTGGGCCAGCGGGTGCGCGAATACCTCGAGGTCATCGAAGAATTTCCGCGCCTCACCGGGGCCGGCTACCTGAAGCAGGCGGCCGTCGCCCGCCTCAAGGAGGGCCTCAACAGCCCCAATGATTTTGATGATGTCAAGCGCGAGGACTACCACCAGCCGCTGCTGAACTTGCGGGGATTCTTGACGGACCTGGATTGGATCAAGACCACGACGACGGATATCAAGCTCACCAAATATGGCCGCAAGGCCATGAGCGATCCGCTCTGGGCAACGCAGGTCGTCCTGAACAACATCCCCTATGCCTACGCCGAACCGGAGGGCATTCCTCAACTCTCCTTCGAACTAGTCCATTTATTCCGCGGTGAGTGGGAGTTCAACCCAGAATACGACTACACGCACGCCATCACCCGCGATTTGTTATTCACGCTGGGCATTCTCGAGGATGACTCCACGTTCCCTGACATCACCGATGGCTGCGAGGGCTTCCTCGGCGAAATCATCACCAAGGTGCGCAAGGAGCTGAACCAAGAGCTGGATTAGCTCCAAGCCGGGACCATGTAGACACCACTCATAACACTGCTACCTGGTCGTTTTCGGCGGTGGGGTGGGGTTGTTCCACGCTAAATCCGCCTAGGACAGGAAGGCGTCCTGCAAAAGGCATCTGGCAAAAGGCATCTTTGGGTCTAAAAACGCCATCTGCACTGAGTAAATGGCGTTTTTGGCCGCGAAAACGCCTTATGACAGATGCCTTTTGTCAGTTACCTCCCGCATGTCGATGGAAACACGCAGACGTCGCGCTGCGAGGGGAGTGACGAAGGTACACGCCTAGGCGCAAAACTGCCCTAACTGACGATTTTCCCCACGATCATTCGCTGGAAGGCGCTGGTTTCGTCAACTAGGGCAGTTGCGGCCGCCATCTAACGGAGCCGCGGTGGTTTATTTGACCACCAGGTTGACCATGCGGCCCGGGACGTAGATCTCCTTGACCACGTTCTTACCCGCGGTCAGCTCGGCGATGCGCTCATCGCTCTTTGCCACGCCCACGACGGTGGCTTGGTCGGCGTCGGCAGGCACCATGACGCGGGCCTTGACCTTGCCGTTGATCTGTACCGGAACCTCGATCTCATCATCAACCAGGTACTTCTCGTCGAACTCCGGGAAGGCCTCGTAGGTCACGGTCTCATCGTGACCAAAGCGCTTCCACAGTTCCTCCGCGATGTGCGGGGCAACAGGGGAGACCAGCTGGGCCAAGGGCTCCACAGCGGCGCGCGGAGCGCCCTTCGGGTAGGCCTTGGTCAGGTAGTTCACGTACTCGATGAGCTTGGCCACCACGGTGTTCAGGCGCAGGTTCTCGTAGTCATCGCGTACGCCGGCGATGGTGCGGTTGAGGTGCTTCAGGTCATCGTCGGAAAGCTCCGCGTCCGTCGTGCACAGCTCGCCGGAGTTCTCATCGATAGCCAGGCGCCACAGGCGCTGGAGGAAGCGCTGCGCACCGACGACGTCCTTTGTTGCCCACGGGCGGGAGGTATCCAGCGGGCCCATCGACATCTCGTAAACACGCAGGGTATCGGCACCGTACTCGTTGCAGATGTCATCCGGGGCCACGGCGTTCTTCAGGGACTTGCCCATCTTTCCGTACTCCTGGTTAACCTCTTCGCCGTTGTAGAAGAACTTGCCATCCTTCTCCTCAACCTCGGCGGCTGGGACGTAGACGCCACGGGAATCGGTGTAAGCGTAGGCCTGGATGTAGCCCTGGTTGTAGAGGCGGCGGTAGGGCTCCTTGGAGCTCACGTAGCCCAGATCGAAGAGGACCTTGTGCCAGAAGCGCGAGTAGAGCAGGTGCAGCACGGCGTGCTCAACGCCACCGACGTAGAGGTCAACGCCACCCGGGTCGTTGGCACCGTGCTCGTCTGGGCGCGGGCCCGTCCAGTAGCGCTCGTTCTCAATATTGCAGAAGATCTCGTCATTCGTCGGATCGATGTAGCGCAGCTGGTACCAGGAAGAACCTGCCCACTGCGGCATGACGTTGGTATCGCGGTAGTAGGTCTTGGGGCCATCGCCCAGGCCCAGGTCCAGTTCCACCTCAACCCACTCGCGGGCCTTGGCCAGCGGCGGCTGCGGGGAGGAATCGGCATCATCCGGGTCGAAGGACACCGGCTTGTAGTCTTCTACCTCTGGCAGCTCGATGGGCAGCATCGACTCCGGCAGCGGGTAGGCCTGGCCGGCCTCGTCGTAGACGATGGGGAAGGGCTCGCCCCAGTAGCGCTGGCGGGCAAACAGCCAGTCACGCAGCTTGTACTGGATCTTCTCGCGGCCCACGCCCTGTTCCTCCAGCCACGGGATGATGGCGGCGATGGCCTCGTCCTTGGACATGCCGTTGATGTCCAGGGAATCGTTGGCGGAGTTCACGGCCTTGCCGGACTCGGTATAGGCCTCCTTGGTGATGTCGCCGCCAGCGACGACCTCCGTAATGGGCAGGCCAAAGACGGTGGCGAACTCGTAGTCACGGGTATCGTGCGCCGGGACCGCCATGATGGCGCCGGTGCCGTAGCCGGTCAGGACGTAGTCCGCGATGAAGATCGGGACCTTCTTGCCGTTGACCGGGTTGGTGGCATAAGTGCCCAGGAAGACGCCGGTCTTTTCCTTGTTCTCCTGGCGCTCCAAATCGGACTTCGCGGCGATGGAAGCACGGTAGGCCTCCACGGCCTCCTTCGGATCATCGTGGCCGAAGGTCCAGCGCTCGTCGACATCATCCTCGTAGGGGATGGGGGAGAGGAGGGCGTCGACAAGCTCGTGCTCCGGGGCCAGCACCACGTACTCCGCGCCGAAGAGGGTATCCGGGCGGGTGGTGAAGACGTCGATGTTGTAGCCCTCAGCGTGGAAGGTGACCTCCGCGCCGCGGGAGCGGCCAATCCAGTTGCGCTGCATGGACTTGACCTTCTCCGGCCAATCCAGAAGCTCCAGGTCATCGAGCAGGCGGTCCGAGTAAGCGGTAATGCGCATCATCCACTGGCGCAGGTTCTTGCGGAAGACCGGGAAGTTACCGCGCTCGGACTTGCCCTCCGCGGTGACCTCCTCGTTGGCCAGCACCGTGCCCAGGCCCGGGCACCAGTTCACGGTGGAGTTGGACAGGTAGACCAGACGGAAGTCGTCGAGTGCTTTGCGCTGTTCTTCCTTGCTCAGGTCCGCGTAGTAGCGGCCGTCCTTAGTGGTGCGCTTGCCCACCTCGAGCTCCTTGATGAGCTCAGAAATCGGGCGCGCCTTCTGCTGCTCCTCATCGAACCAGGAGTTATAAATCTGCAGGAAGATCCACTGCGTCCACTTATAAAACTCCGGGTCAGTCGAGGCCACCGAGCGGCGCGGATCATGGCCCAGGCCCAGAAGGCCCAGCTGGCGGCGCATATTCTTGATATTCGCCTCCGTCGTGGTGCGCGGGTGCGTACCCGTCTGGATGGCGTACTGTTCTGCCGGCAGACCGAAAGCGTCATAGCCCAGCGTGTGCAGGACGTTCTTGCCCAGCATGCGGTTAAAGCGGGCATAAGTATCCGTGGCGATATAACCCAGCGGGTGGCCTACGTGCAGACCCGCGCCAGACGGGTAGGGGAACATGTCCTGGATGTTCATCTTCTCCGCGGGAAGTTCCTTACCGTCCTCCGCGAGCGGCCCAACTGGGTTCGGCGCATTAAAGGTGCCGTTGTCCTTCCAGTACTGCTGCCAAGCACTTTCAATCTGCGCGGCGAGCTCCGGCGTGTAGCGGTGGGTGGTGTTATCGCTCGGGTTAGTCATGGTTAGACAGTGTAGTCACCGCACGGACATCTCCCCAGTTAGACCCAGCTAGGCCGCAATTCCGTTCCGCAGCGCGGCCACGCAACTGACGACGCCCCCCTTGTCCCCTCTAAGCTCTGCCACTAAAATCACCATTGTTCTACTGTTCTACATTTAACTTTTTACAGTCACCAGCCAATAAGGAAAGGCGGTTGGAGCAATGACCAACATTTCTTTGCGCGAACTCAACCAGCGTTCTGGCCACATCGTTCGCGAAGTTGCCGCTACAGGTCAAAGCGTGGTCATCACCGACCGCAATCGGCCCATTGCTCGCGTTGTTCCCATTTCATCTCTAGATAGCCCCGTGGAGCAGTTAGTAGCTGCCGGAATCCTGAGCCACAACCCGAAGCCTTACTCACAGCCAAGCACCACAGACTATCTGCCTTCCGGGACAGACGTTGTATCGCTACTGGATAGGGAAGACCGCTTGTGATGATCTACGTCGACACTTCGGCACTAGCGAAGTTGGCCTTGCCCGAGCGCGAAAGCTCCGAAGTCGCTGCACTCCTTGAAGGCCAGCAACTGTTTTCTTCTGCACTCATTGACATCGAGTTATCTAAAGTGTGGCAGCGCAGTGGCCTCACCGGCGCCGGTTACCGGAAGTTCACGGAGGGGGTCTCCAAAGTTGGCATCAGCGATGAGGTCATTCGTCGAGCTTGCTCGCTGACCGGCGTTCGCTCCCTGGATGCCATCCACCTGGCGAGCGCCTGTCTTCTCCGCGACGCTGGCCTCACCCTGACCTTTTTCACCTACGACAAACAGCTCCACGCCGCTGCCCAGTCTCAAGGTTTTGCTGTCTTTCCCTCGCCACAGTGACGACCACCAATACAAGTCTTGGGGGTACCTCTACGTCGTCTTCACTACCAACCCGACTTAGGCCAAATTGGTGCGGAACAACTCCACCCCGCCGTCGAAAAATGCAAGGTAGCAGCGTCAAGAGTGACGTTGCGGCACCTGCCCGATGACCTAAGTCGGGACACAACGACCGTTCCCGTAGAACACTGTACGCATCTTCGCGAAGCGGATTACCTTCTTTGCTCCCCTCGCAGCGCGCAACGTCTGCGCGCCTCCATCGACCTGCAGGAGGCGTCTGACAAAAGGCAGCGGTCTCAAGCAAGTCGGTGCTCACCCACCCCATGACCCAAGTCGGGACCAGTAAAAGTCCTGGGGTAGCCCTACATCGTCTTCACTACTAAACCTTCTTCACCACAGCAGGCTTCAGCTTCATCGCGCCAAAACCATCAATCCGGCAATCAATGTTGTGGTCTTCCTGGCCGGTGCCGGCGTCGAAGTTCAAGCGGATGCCGCGCACCTTGGTGCCGGCCTTCAGTGGCTGCTGCGCGCCCTTGACCTTGAGGGTTTTGGTGATGGTGACCGTATCGCCGTCGGCAAGCGCATTGCCCACCGAGTCCACGATGGTCGGTTCAGCTCTTTCCGTGGCCGAGGCATCGGCAGCGTCGGCGGAGAACTCGTGCGCGCACTCGGGGCAGACGATGAGCGGCGGCATCTCGTAGGTGTACTCGGAAGAGCATTCGGGGCAGGGCGGCAAAGTTGCGGCCGAAGTATCAGACATAAGAAGCAGTCTATCCTGCGTAGCCCAAAAGATGATCCTTCTCTCATTCCTTTGATTGATACCCCGGTGGGGTATAGGATTGGGCCAACACAATCGGACCCATTCGGAAGACTTATGAAACGCCTCATTTCTCTTGCTGCCGCCTGCGCCGCAGCCATCACCCTGTCCTCTTGCTCTACTGACAGCCCCGTACCGAGTGAAGCCTCGAAAAGCGCCGCTTCCAGCACCGAGGTCCAGCAGGTCTCCGCCGAGGAGATCCTCGCCGAGTTCGATCTCGAAGGGTTGGATGGCCAGGAAATCGTGGACAAGCTGGACCGCCAGTCCAAGGACGAGCGCAATAGCGATCTCCTCGCATCCGTGCGCCCGAACGAGCTCATCCTCGCTACTGAACAGGGTCAGGCCTCCCTGCCGCTGCCGGAGGACAAGTTCTACGTCTCCATCGCGCCGTACATGACCCAGACCCATGACTGCTTCAACCACTCCCTGACCACCTGCACTGGTGAGCTCGGCAAGGAAGACATCCACGTCACCATCACGGATTCCGAAGGAAATGAGCTAGTCAACGAAGACACCACGACGTTCGACAACGGCTTCATTGGCTACTGGCTGCCGGCCGACAAGAAGGGCACCATCACCATCGAGCAGGACGGCAAGACCGGCGAGGTTCCCCTGGATACCTCTGACGAAGGCGGTACCTGCGTGACCACGCTGCAGATGGCATAATCTGCCCATTCACTCACCACGGTGAATCCCACCTCCTGGGGTTCACCGTTTGTCGTTTTATGGGCCCTTCCGGTTTTAGAGTGCGTTGATTT
>NZ_KV827377.1:20506-111468 GCF_001836065.1 Corynebacterium sp. HMSC035E02 | reverse complement strand
TCCGTGTCCAAAAAGTCGCTAGACATCACATTCCTCAGCTAAGGAAGGATTGAACTATGCCTAGAAGGTATTCCGTTGAGTTCAAGGAGAAGGCTGTCATCCGGCGGCGATGGAATTGCCTAGTGCTCTCTTTTGTAATGCTGTCGCTCTCGTTTAGCCAAAGGTCTATTAGCTGTTCCACGGTTGTGCTGTTTGTCAGCTCTAGCTTCTCTTTTTCAGCGGGGGAGATCCATTTAATCCCCGATGCCTCTGCCTTATCGATGTCTGCCTTATTGCGGTTCAACCAACTTTCGGCGTCCTTCTTTTCTTTAAAGGTGATCGGTGCTCTGTGCAAAATGCCTTGGTGTTTGAAACTGGCACGCCACCTATTTTTTCCGCGTTGCTCAATTCGCCCCCACGAACGATGGGGCTTATACTTCGGGCCTTTTTCTTTTCGTTTTCGTTCTGCATATTGGGGAACCTTCGGGGAACTCTAGCGCCGTTTTGTGTCATATAATGATGTTAGAAATTACCTAAAATAAATGCAGGTTAAATAGGCATAATGCCAGCTAGGCAAGGGGTAATATTTAGAAACCGATGGAATCCCGTTAGCTCCACCAGTGGCCGTCTCTGTTATGGAGCCGGCCTTTTCCTATGCTGGGAACATGGATGTTTTCACCAAGACCGTGTCCCGTCCTGATCAAGCTGGTGCCGAGGCTGCTGGGTTGAGATGGCTGGCGCAGGCGCATGGCGACGTCGTCGTGGACGTCGCCGAAGTCACCCCCACATCTATTAGCACTCGGCGGGTTGAGCAGTCGCGACCGAGTGCCCTCGCTGCCCGCGCTTTTGGTGCTGCGCTCCGTACGGTCCATGAAGCAGGAGCGCCCGCTTTCGGCGCGCCGCCGGCGGGCTGGGAGGGCGCGAATTTCATTGGACGCGTGGAACAACGCTGCGAACCATGCGAATCCTGGGGCGAGTTCTACGCCGAGCAGCGGGTGTCGCCTTTTATAGGAGGACTGCCTCAAGAGCTACAGGGGATAGTTCGACAAGCATGCGAGGCTATAAAAGCCGTTGAGTGGGACGTGAAACCGGCGCGAATTCATGGCGACCTGTGGGCAGGAAACGTATTGTTTACTGCCTCGTCGGCCGTGATGATCGACCCAGCCGCACACGGCGGACACCCGTGGACGGATTTGGCCATGCTGGAGCTATTTGGCACGCCGTACTATGGCGAGATACTGCGTGGTTATGGGGTGGGGGAGGAGTATCACCAGTGGGTGCCGGTGCATCAACTACACCCGCTGGCGGTTCATTCGATGACGCATGGTCCCGCGTATTATGTACCGCTCGAGCGGGCCGCACGTGCCACGCTCGAAGCGTTGGGCGGATAGTCTTCCTTGTGAGGCGTTAGGCACTAGTGGGTCCTGGCGGCATGGCGCGCTTATGGGCGCCGCGGCGCCAGAGGCTTTCGATGCGCTCGCGGGCGTCGTCAGGCACGGCCTTGCCCTCGAGGTAGTCGTCGATATGGGCATAGGTCACGCCGAGTGCTTCCTCATCAGATAGCTGTGGGCGGTCATCCTCCAAGTCGGCGGTAGGAACCTTCTTCCACGTGGACTCGGGTGCCCCGAGGTGCTCGAGAAGTTGAGCGCCCTGGCGCTTGTTGAGCCCGGCGAGAGGCAGGATGTCGGCAGCGCCATCGCCCCACTTGGTAAAGAAAGCCGTGACGTTTTCGGCGGCATGGTCGCTTCCGATAACGAGTGCGCCGACCTCACCAGCCACCGCATATTGGGCGGACATGCGCAGGCGCGCCTTGAGATTCCCACGGTTGAAATCGTTCAAGTGCTCCGTGTCGAGTGCGGAAGCCACGGCGCCGGCGAGAGCCGCTGTGGCGTCGGCGATGTTGATGGTGAGCCGGTAATCGGGCTGGATGAAATCGAGCGCTACTTGCGCATCGTCCTCGTCCGCTTGCGTGCCGTGGGGAAGACGTACGGCCCAAAAGTGTGCGCCATCGACACGCTCGACGGCCAGCTGGGCCAAGCGGCCGGCAAGGGTAGAATCCTGGCCACCGGAAATACCGAGAACAAAGCCCTGAGCGCCGGTGTTGCGCAGATACGTGGCGAGGAAGTCGACACGGCGTTCAATCTCCTCTGCCGGATCAATGAAAGGTTTCGTCCCTAGCGCAGCGATGATCTCTTGTTGAAGCTCCCTGGATGCTTGTGTCATAGCGACCATGGTAGCCATCACGCGCAGCGGTGGTCCGAGGGTCTGCCAGGTTGGCTCGGGGAAAAATTGGCGTGGCTAGTTCTCGGTGACGTGAGTGTTTTGGTAATGAGGCACTCGTGGGGTAATATTTTTCCTCGTGTCATTGCTGGGTGTCTGCCCAGCTGTGCTTTGAACTAATCAATCGCATCAAGATTGCGCATAACGAAAGGAGCGCCCGATGAAGGTTCGCAAGTCGCTTCGGTCGCTGAAGAAGAAGCCGGGCGCCCAGGTTATTCGCCGCCACGGTAAGGTCTTCGTGATCAACAAGAAGGATCCGCGCTTCAAGGCTCGCCAGGGCTAAGAAACGAGTGTCCTCGGTCCGCCGTCCCCGCATTGTGGGGCGGCGGATTTTTTTATGCCTCCCTTCGCCGGCTGGGATCGGGGGAGGCGTCGCGGGGTGGCCTGCTCCCATTTGTGGACTTTGTCACAAACTGAGTGAATGTTTGGTAAACGTGCAGGGAATATCACCCGTGTAGTTACCGCCGTGGCGGTGGGGGTTGTGGCGGGGTGTCAACATGTGGGGTCGGGCCGAGTTACATCCTGGGAATACCAGCCATGTAACTACTACATATTGTGTCGGTTGCGGGTTGTGGGCACAAAGTATAGTGTCGTTGATGTTGCTCGGGCGGCGGCCCTACATCACCGCTCAGAGCTCGCATGCAGAGCCGCTAAACGCTCTGCTCGTATCGAATTCAACAGTCACTCCGCGTGTAGTGCCGAAGGAAGCTAAAGGAACGTCACATGAGCATCACCCTCTACACCAAGCCAGCCTGTGTCCAGTGCAACGCCACCAAGAAGGCCCTCGACCGTGCTGGCCTCAAATACGAGACGGTGGATATCTCCCTGGATGATGATGCCCGCGACTACGTGATGGCTCTGGGGTACGTCCAAGCACCGGTCGTTGAGGCGCACGGTGAGCACTGGTCCGGCTTCCGTCCTGACCGCATCAAGGCACTCTCTGCGATGGCGGCGAGCGCCTAGGGCAAAACCATGTTGGTCGTGTATTTCTCTTCCGCTACAGAAAACACCCACCGCTTCGTCGAGAAGCTCGGCCTTCCCAACGTCCGCATCCCGCTGCGTCTCAGCGATGAGCCCATCACTGTGAATGAGCCCTACGTCTTGATTTGTCCGACGTATGGGGGAGGGGTATCGATGAGCGGGCGGAACACGCGGCCTGTCCCCAGGCAAGTCATTCGTTTCCTGAATGACGAACACAACCGCAGTTTCATTCGTGCCGTCGTGGCCGGAGGTAACAGCAACTTCGGCAGTGACTTTGGCAAGGCCGGCGAGGTCATCGCAGCCAAGTGTAAGGTTCCTTATGTGTACCGCTTCGAACTTCTCGGAACCGAGGAAGATGTCACAATTTGCCGTGAAGGCCTCTTGGCCAACGCGGCCGCTTTAGGTTTAGCCGCCTAAGGCTTTAATTCCTACCAACCCATCTCTCCATTTCGCCATAGCAAAGAAAGGCCCGTGAACGTCGTGACCACGCAACTGGGTAAGACCGTCGCTGAACCTGTGAAGCCGGAAGAGCAGCTGGACTACCATGCGCTCAACGCCCTGCTGAACCTGTATGACGAGAATGGCAAGATTCAGTTCGACAAGGACCGCGAGGCCGCGAACCAGTTCTTCCTCCAGCACGTCAACCAGAACACAGTCTACTTCCATGACTTGGAAGAAAAGATGCGCTACCTGGTAGAAAACAAGTACTACGAGCCGGGACTGATCGAGCAGTATGACTTTGAGTTCATCAAGTCCCTGTTTAAGCGCGCCTACGCCTTTAAGTTCCGCTTTAAGACCTTCCTGGGTGCCTACAAGTACTACACCTCCTACACGCTGAAGACTTTCGACGGCCGCCGCTACCTCGAGCGCTTCGAGGACCGTGTATCCATGACTGCCTTGTTCTTGGCTGACGGCGACACGAAGCTGGCGGAGCGCCTCGTCGATGAGATCATGACCGGCCGCTTCCAGCCGGCCACCCCGACGTTCCTCAACGCCGGCAAGGCGCAGCGCGGTGAGCTGGTTTCCTGCTTCCTGCTGCGTATTGAGGACAACATGGAGTCGATTGGTCGCTCCATTAACTCTGCTCTGCAGCTGTCCAAGCGCGGCGGCGGCGTCGCTCTGCTGCTGTCTAATATCCGCGAGTCGGGCGCACCCATCAAGCACATCGAGAACCAGTCTTCCGGCGTCATCCCCGTAATGAAGCTGCTCGAGGACTCCTTCTCCTACGCCAACCAGCTGGGTGCTCGTCAGGGTGCTGGTGCGGTCTACCTCAACGCGCATCACCCGGACATCATGAACTTCCTCGACACCAAGCGCGAGAACGCGGATGAGAAGATCCGTATCAAGACTCTCTCGCTCGGCATCGTGATCCCGGATATTACGTTCGAGCTGGCCAAGAACAACGACGACATGTATCTGTTCAGCCCGTACGATGTTGAGCGGGTCTACGGTAAGGCCTTCGGCGATATTTCCGTCACCGAGCACTACGAAGAGATGGTCGAGGATCCGCGTATTCGCAAGAAGAAGATCAACGCTCGTCACTTCTTCCAGACCGTCGCGGAGCTGCAGTTCGAGTCCGGATACCCGTACATCATGTTCGAGGACACCGTGAACCGTGCCAACCCGGTCAAGACTGGGCGCATCAACATGTCGAACCTCTGCTCGGAGATTCTGCAGGTGAACTCCCCGTCGGAGCTCAACGAGGACCTCACCTACAAGACCTTGGGCAGTGACATTTCCTGCAACCTTGGCTCCCTCAACATTGCCGCGACCATGGATTCTCCGGATTTCGCCCTCACGGTGGAAACGGCCATCCGCGGATTGACCGCTGTGGCAGACAAGACCTCCATCAACTCCGTGCCTTCCGTGCGCAAGGGCAACGATGATTCCCACGCCATTGGCCTGGGGCAGATGAACCTGCACGGTTATCTCGGTCGCGAGCACATCGAGTACGGCTCGGAGGAAGGCCTCGATTTCACCAACGCCTACTTTGCGGCCATCATGTATGCCGCGCTGCGCGCATCTAACAAGCTGGCGCGTGAACGCGGCGAATACTTCACGGAGTTCCCGGAATCTGAATACGCGAGCGGCGAATTCTTCGACCGCTACGATCCGGCCGACTTTGCTCCCCGCACGGAGAAGGTCAAGGAACTCTTCGCTAAGTCGTCCATCCACACCCCGTCGGTAGAGGAGTGGGCGGAGCTGAAGGCGGACGTCGCCAAGCATGGCATTTACAACCGCAACCTGCAGGCGGTGCCGCCGACCGGCTCGATCTCCTACATCAATAACTCAACCTCCTCGATTCACCCGATTGCGTCGAAGATTGAGATCCGCAAGGAAGGCAAGATCGGCCGCGTCTACTACCCGGCGCCGCACATGGACAACGACAACCTGGAGTACTTCAAGGACTCCTACGAGATCGGCTACGAGAAGATCATCGATACCTACGCCGAGGCCACGAAGTATGTTGACCAAGGTCTGTCGCTGACGCTGTTCTTCAAGGACACCGCTACTACCCGCGATATCAACCGCGCCCAGATTTACGCTTGGCGCAAGGGCATTAAGACCCTTTACTACATCCGCCTGCGCCAGATGGCTCTGGAAGGTACTGAGATTGAGGGCTGCGTTTCCTGCATGCTCTAACCCTTATTCGCACGCGCCTCAAGCAAGATGGCGCGTGCGATTTTTTCTGCCTCAGGTGAGTCGCCGCGGTTGATGGCTTCTGCCAAATCGAGATGAAGTTGGGCGGTACCGGCCGTCGGGTTTCGCTTGCGGGAACCATAGAGCGAACGCCCGCGCACCATGGAGAGCAGGTAGGGGCTCAGCGCTGAGAACATCTCATTGCCTGAGGCGTGGAGGACCATGGCGTGGAAGCGCAGATCTGTGGCGAGGTGCTCGCCGACGCGCCGCGTGGGCGTGACCTGGAGGCGCTGGGCCAGCTCCAGAATCTCTTCCTTATCTTCAGGGGAGGCGTGCTGTGCGGCTAAGCCCGCGGCGACAGGCTCGATGGCAAGGCGCAGATCATTAAGGGAGGTGCGCTGGCTATCGCGCGCTTTCTCCGAGCCCAGGCGCCACGAAATGATGGCGGGATCGTAGACCGCCCATTCGCTGATGGGGAGCACCGTAATGCCGACGCGGCGCGAGGAAGAGACCATTCCCAGTTGCTCCAGTGCGCGCATGGCTTCGCGCGCCACGGTTCGGGAAATGCCGAAGCGTTCGCAGAGGTCGTTGAGCGTAAAACGTTCACCGGCGGGGAGGGCGCCACTGACGATATCAGTGCCCAACGCGTCCAAAACGGTGCTGAGTAGGGGAGTGGAGGGTTCAGTCATTCCATCGAAACTCGGGGTCGTGGGAGTAGGGCTTAAGTATAAAACACGCAGGAATTTTGGCCCCTAGTTTTACCGGGTACGATGGCACCAGACTCACAAATTACTAGTAAGACGAGGTGACGTGCGTGTCTCACGAGTACGACGATTACATCGCCAGCCACGAGGCTCCGGTGAAGGCAATCAACTGGAACACCATTCCAGATGAGAAGGATCTTGAGGTGTGGGATCGTCTAACCGGCAACTTCTGGCTCCCAGAGAAGGTCCCGGTGTCCAACGACATCCAGAGCTGGAAGACGCTCACGGAGAAGGAACAGGAGACCACCATGCGCGTCTTCGCTGGCCTGACGTTGCTCGACACTATCCAGGGCACCGTGGGTGCGGTATCGCTGCTTCCCGACGCCGTCACGCCCCACGAAGAGGCCGTCTACACCAACATCGCCTTCATGGAGTCGGTGCACGCGAAGTCCTACTCCAATATCTTCATGACGCTAGCGTCGACCCCGATGATCAACGATGCTTTCCGCTGGTCTGAGGAAAATGAGAACCTGCAGCGCAAGGCCAAGATTGTTATGTCCTATTACCAGGGTGACAATCCGCTGAAGAAGAAGGTCGCCTCCACGCTGCTGGAGTCCTTCCTCTTCTACTCCGGTTTCTTCCTGCCGATGCACTTCTCTTCGCGCGCGAAGCTGACGAACACCGCGGATATCATTCGCCTCATCATCCGCGATGAGGCCGTCCACGGCTATTACATCGGCTACAAGTTCCAGCAGGGGTACAAGAAGCTGTCGGGGCCGGAGCAGGAGGAAATGAAGGGCTATGCCTTCGACCTGCTCTACGACCTCTACGAGAACGAGATCGACTACACCGAGGATCTGTATGACGAGCTGGGCTGGACCGAAGATGTGAAGCGCTTCCTTCGCTACAACGCCAACAAGGCTCTGAACAACCTCGGCTTCGAGGGGCTGTTCCCGGCTGATGAGACCCGCGTGTCTCCGGCCATCCTGTCCTCGCTGTCCCCGAACGCGGACGAGAACCACGACTTCTTCTCCGGCTCCGGCTCCTCCTATGTCATTGGTAAGGCGGAGGAAACGACCGATGATGACTGGGACTTCTAGCTAGTTCCTCGCATTTACCTGTCGCCGTACCGCACCTTCTGGCAGGGATCATCCGAAAGGTTGATTCTTTCAGGGGGTGCGTTTTCGGGTTTTGGGGGACGACACCCCCGCGTTGCTGTGTTCTAGATCACCGTATGCTAGGGCGTAGTGTGGGCAGTTGGCCACGTACATGGCGTTATCTGCTCCAAACGGGGTTAGCAAGGTTGGCGGAAAATAACAGAGCGCTGGAAATTCGGCCCTGAGGTGGCCTAATATAATGCGAGTAAACCTAGGTGTTTGACCACTGAGTGTGTGGCGCGAGAAAACGCGTGATGCCGATGTGGTTAAGCACTTGTTCTTCAGGAGGATTTTATGACCGCTGTGGCGCCACGGCTCGACGATTACGTCGCGCCTACACGTCCAGAGCCGACTGGTAACGCAAAGACCGGTTCCAAGGCTTGGATGATGCTAACCACCACCGACCACAAGCAGCTGGGCATCATGTACATGATCATGTCCTTCAGCTTCTTCTTCCTCGGTGGATTCATGGCTCTGCTGCTTCGCGCTGAGCTTTTCACCCCAGGACTGCAGTTCCTGTCCAACGAGCAGTTCAACCAGCTGTTCACCATGCACGGCACTGTCATGCTGCTGCTGTTTGCTACACCAGTGGTGTGGGCATTCGGTAACTACGTTATGCCCCTGCAGATTGGCGCACCGGACGTGGCCTTCCCGCGTCTGAACGCCTTCGGCTTCTGGATTACCCTGACCGGCGGCATTGTTATGCTCGCGGGCTTCTTGACCCCGGGCGGCGCTGCTGACTTCGGCTGGACCATGTACATGCCGCTGGCTGATTCCGTCCACACCCCGGGCATCGGCGCGGACATGTGGATCGTTGGTGTGGGTGCTACCGGTGTCGGTACCATTGCTTCCGCCATCAACATGATCACCACGATTCTCACCCTGCGTGCGCCGGGCATGACCATGTTCCGTCTGCCGGTTTTCACCTGGGCTATCTTTACCGCTTCCATCATCGTGCTGATGATCTTCCCGCTGCTGACTGCTGCGGCTCTGGGTGTTCTGTATGACCGCAAGCTGGGCGGCCACATCTATGACTCTGCCAACGGCGGCGCCATCCTGTGGCAGCACCTCTTCTGGTTCTTCGGCCACCCAGAGGTCTACGTCCTCGCACTGCCGTTCTTCGGCATTATCTCTGAGATTGTCCCGGTCTTCTCCCGTAAGCCGGTCTTCGGCTACATCGGCCTCGTCTTCGCCCTGCTGGCCATTGGTGCTCTGTCCATGGCTGTGTGGGCACACCACATGTTCGTGACTGGCGCCATCCTGCTGCCGTTCTTCTCCTTTATGACCTTCCTGATTGCGGTTCCGACCGGCGTGAAGTTCTTCAACTGGGTCGGCACCATGTGGAAGGGCCACATCACCTGGGATACCCCGATGATCTTCGCCATGGGCTTCCTGACCACCTTCCTCTTCGGTGGTATGACCGGTATTATGCTGGCCTCCCCGGCGTTGGACTTCCACCTCGCAGAGTCCTACTTCCTTATCGCTCACTTCCACTACACCCTGTTCGGTACCGTGGTCTTCTCCGCCTTCGGTGGTCTGTACTTCTGGTTCCCGAAGATGACCGGCCGCATGTTGGATGAGCGTCTGGGCAAGATCCACTTCTGGCTGACCTTCATCGGCTTCCACGGCACCTTCCTGGTTCAGCACTGGGTGGGCAACATGGGTATGCCGCGTCGTTACGCCGACTACCTGGAGTCTGATGGCTTCACGGTCTTCAACCAGATTTCCACCATCTTCTCCTTCGTCCTGGGCGCTTCGGTTATCCCGCTGGTCTGGAACGTCTTCAAGTCCTGGCGCTACGGCGAGATCGTCACCGTGGACGATCCGTGGGGCTACGGCAACTCCCTCGAGTGGGCTACCTCCTGCCCGCCGCCGCGCCACAACTTCGTGTCCCTGCCGCGCATCCGTTCTGAGCGCCCGGCCTTCGAGCTGCACTACCCGCACATGGTTAAGCGCATGCGCGAGGAAGCACACGTCGGGCACTAAGCACTCACTAGCTGAGTACTCCTGAAAACGCCGCCACCCCATCACAGCGATGGGGTGGCGGCGTTTGCCGTTGGTGGAGATTCCAGGATCGCGGTGTGCGATAATGAGGCCCGTGGATAATCAAAGTGAACAAGTTTTCGCCGTTGTCACCGCCTCAGGTCCCGACAAACCAGGCGTGTCTGCCGCCTTCTTCCGCGTTCTTAGCTCCCATAACGTCGAGCTTGTCGACGCCGAACAGGCCATCTTCTCCGGCCGCATCTCCCTCTCTGCGTACATCCGTGTCAGCGCCTCGCGTCTGGAGGCCATGGAGCAGGGGCTGCGCAACACGTTGAGCATCTATGCGCAGTCCATCACCGTGGAGCCCCGGGAGGAGGAAGCCACCTCCCGCCCGCGCTCGACACACGTCGTCGTGGTGCTGGGCCGTCAAGTCAACGCAAGCCACATGTCGGCGATTGCCAAAGAGTTGGCCAACCTCGATGTCAACATCGACCGCATCCGCGGCCTGTCCACGTACCCGCTCAACGGCCTGGAGCTCTACATCACGATCGATGGCTCCTCTGACCCTGTTCGCGCCATGTTGGCCCGCTTGGCCACGGAGCAGGGCGTGGACATCGCCATCGAGCGCTCCGGCCTGCAACGCCGCTCAAAGCGGCTTATTTGCTTTGACTGCGATTCCACCCTCATCACCGGCGAGGTTATCGAGATGTTGGCCGCCCACGCCGGCAAGGAGGCAGAGGTTGCCGCCGTGACGGAGCGCGCTATGCGCGGTGAGCTGGACTTCGAAGAGTCTCTCCGCGAGCGCGTCGCCGCCTTGGCCGGGTTGCCGGAAACGGTGATTAAGGAAACCGCCAACGATATTCGTCTGACTCCAGGCGTGCGCACCACCATCCGCACGCTCAAGCGCATGGGCTACCGCGTTGCGGTGGTGTCTGGCGGCTTCATTCAGGTCCTCGAGGATCTAGCTAAAGAGCTCGACCTCGACTACGTGCGCGCCAATACCCTCGAGATCGAGGACGGCAAGCTCACCGGCCGGGTCATCGGGGACGTCGTGGACCGTAAGGCCAAGGAGATGTTCCTGCGCGAATTTGCTGCGGATTCGGGCCTGAGCATGCGGCAGACCGTGGCGGTTGGTGACGGTGCCAACGATATCGACATGATCTCCGCTGCCGGCTTGGGCATCGCCTTCAACGCCAAACCCGCGCTGCGAGAGGTTGCGGATACCTCGGTCAACCACCCCTACATGGATGAAATCCTGCAAATCCTGGGTATCCCCATGGAGGAAGTTGCCAGTGAATAACCTCCGCGAGGCCCACCGTCGCCTCGTGGCCGCGTGCAGCGAGCGCAGCTGGCGGGAGGATCCCGAGGACCCCAACAAGCCCGAGACCATCCAGGCGATGCAGATAGCGCTCAACCTGCCCAAGCAAGACACACCCACGCGCACGGAGGTGTTGGAGGCAGCGGCGCGGGGCGTGGTCAAGCTCTGCCTCGACGATCGGGCCGGGCAGGATGGGGCCTTCGCCGAGGCCTTGGGGCAGTGGTACGGCCACCGCATCCGCAAGGTGGCCCGCCGGGCGCGCAACAAGGCGTGGCGCGATGTACAGGCTCTGCCTGGGGTCACTGTCAATGACCGCGCGCGTGTCTTCGTCCCCTCGGCGGTACAGGATGTGCACCCGCTCGTCGCCAAGCTGCAGATCGGCCATACTGATCTCCCGCAGGATGAGCCGGGCCCCGCGCTTGCCGACGCCCCCGTGATCTACATCGACTCATCCCTTGCCATGAGCGCCGGAAAGGCTGCGGCGCAAGTGGGGCATGGTTCAATGCTGCTGGCTGCGGCAATAAGCTTCAAGGAAGTAGAGGACTGGGCAGCGCGGGACTTTTCGCTTTCCGTGCGCGAACTCGGCACTGCGGACTTTGCAGCGGCATGCGCTCGCCCCGGTGCTGTTGTGGTGCACGACGCCGGCTTCACCGAAGTTGCCCCAGACTCAGCTACGGTCTGCGCGCTGCGCCGCCCCTAACGGGCTTCGACTAGGCGCTGGAGAGCCCCGCGCACGACGTGCGGGTCGCTCGTGGGCCACATCTGTGGCATCGAGGCCCTCAAGTAGGAGCCATAGCGCTTGGTTACTAAGCGGTTATCCAGTACTGCGACGACGCCGCGGTCGTTAGCAGAGCGCAGCAAACGGCCCGCGCCTTGGGCCATAAGCAATGCAGCATGCGTGGCGGAGACTTCCATGAAGCCGTTGCGCCCGGCGGCCTTCGCGGCCTCGGTGCGAGCCTGCATGAGGGGGTTATCCGGGCGGGGGAAGGGAATGCGGTCGATGAGGACCAGGGAACAAGCAGGACCCGGTACGTCGACGCCCTGCCAAAGGGTTAGCGTGCCGAAAAGACAGGAGTTTTCGTTCTTCGTGAACTTGTCCACGAGAGCGCCGATGGAGTCCTCGCCCTGGAGGTAGATATCGAAGGGGAGCGTGGGCTTGAGTTCCTCGGCTGCCTGCTGCGCGGCTCGCCGCGAGGAGAAGAGCCCGAGCGTGCGCCCGCCCGCAGCCATGATGAGCTCGCGGATCTCCTTGAGCGTCTCGGGGCTGAGGCCGTCACGGCCCGGCTGCGGTAGGTGCGACGCGGTATATAAGATGCCACTGCGCGCGGGGTCGAAAGGATAACCCACATCAAGGCTGTCCCACGTGCCCTTCGGCAGGCCCCATTGTGCGGCCATGGCGTCGAAGCGCCCGCCCAATGCCAGGGTGGCGGAGGTCAGCACCACGGTTTGTTCGCCGAAGAGCTTTTCGTGCAGCATGCCAGCGATGGACAGAGGGGCTACGGCTAGGGTGTCGTTCAGCGTGCGCTCATCGCGCTCCAGCCAGACTACGTCGGCATGTGCGGCGGGGTCACCGGTAGCGAAAACGTCAAGGATGCGAGCGATGGCTTCGACGAGGCTAGCGAGGTGATTGGTCAGGTTCTGGCGCTCCGCAGATTTTTCCGGGTCTTGGGACTGTTCGCCCTCGGGTGCGCGGGCGATGGTGTCGCGGCAGTCGGCCAGCGTGTCCGCCACGCTCATGAGTTGCTGTTTGGCTTCCTCTGGCAAGTCGGTCCAGCGGCCTGGCGCGAATTCTCCGAGGAGTTGACTCAGCTCGTTGGCCTGCTCAGCGAGGCGTTGGTCCTTGCCGTTGGCGCCGAGAGACTTGGCGCGGCTGGCCGCCATCTTCAGCGCGCGCCCGGTGATTTCGGCGGTAGAAACCGAGGTGATGCGGCCATCTAGCTCGTGGGCCTCATCGATGATGACGACATCGTGTTCCGGCAGGATATTGATGTCTGCTACTGCGTCGATGGCGAGCAGGGCGTGGTTGGTGACGACGATATCGACGTCGGCCGCGCGGCGCCGTGCGAGCTCCGCGAAGCAGTCTTCGCCGTGCGGGCAGCGCGTGGCACCGAGGCACTCGTTCGAGGTGACGGATACCTGCCGCCACGCTAAGTCTGGCACGCCCGGTTCCAAGTCCTCGCGGTCACCAGTCTCGGTGTCTTCCGCCCACTCGTAGACGCGCTGGACGTGGCGGCCGAGGTGGGAAACAGCGTCTTCGTCGAGCAAGGCGTCCTCGTCCTCAAGCTCAGCGGCGCGGGAGACTTTGTTGAGGCAGACGTAGTTGGAGCGGCCCTTCATGATGGCGAAGGTCGGCTTCTTTTCTAGGTGCGGCTCGAGGGCCTCGGCCAGACGTGGAAGGTCCCGCTCCACCAGCTGGCGTTGGAGCGCCAGCGTGGCGGTGGAGACGATGACGGTGTGACCGGTTTCCTGTGCGTGGCGGAAGGCAGGCACAAGGTAGGCCAAGGACTTACCTGTGCCTGTTCCTGCCTGCACGGCGAGGTGGCGCTCTTTCTCCAACGCAGTGGTCACGGCCGTCGCCATGCGCACCTGGCCGGGGCGCCGCGAGCCACCGAGGGCGGAGACTGCGGCGTCAAGGAGGTCAACCGTTGTGTCCTGCATTGGTGCCAGTGTAGTCGGTCTTCCCGCGCGTACTTCCTAAGCGTCGAAGCCGATAAAGCGGGTGGGAACCGCGGGCTCATCGCGGGTGAGTGCGAGGCCCTCCCACGGCAGGGTGGTGATGGCCTGGGCCAGGTACTCGCGGGATTCCTCGAGGGTAGGCAGGTTGTCGAGGATCTCGCCGTCGCGCATCAGCGGCACCGTCATCTCGCGGGTGCGCAGCGTCCCGGTCTCTGGGTTCTCGGAGGAGAAGGGGAGCACGAGCTCCTCGACGGCCACCCCGGAGGAGCGGTAGGTGCGCAGGGCGCGCTTTGACCCGCCCTGCGACTTCTTCGAGGAGGAACGCTTGGCCACTGGATGGCCATCGACCTCGACGACCTTGTAGACCATCCCAGCAGTCGGGGCGCCCGAGCCGGTGACCACCGAGGTGCCCACGCCGTAGACGTCGACGGGATCGCCGCGCAGACCGGCGATGGCGAACTCATCCAGGTCGGAGGAGACCACGATCTTGGTGTTGTGGTTGCCCAAATCATCGAGCTGCTTGCGCACACGGCGGGTGACCGCGGCCAAATCGCCGGAATCGATCCGCACGCCGCCCAGCTCGGGTCCGGCCACCTTGACGGCGGTTTCCACGCCCTTGGTGATGTCATAGGTATCCACCAACAGGGTTGTATCCACGCCGAGAGTTTCGATCTGCCCGCGGAAGGCGGCCTCCTCGTTCGGGGTGCCGTCCTCGTTGACGTGTGCCAGCGTCCACGCGTGCGCCGCGGTGCCGGAGACCGGAATGTCATAGCGGTAGCCGGCCTCCAAGTTGGAGGTGGCCTGGAAGCCTGCCAGATAGGCGGCGCGGGCAGCAGTCACCGCAGCGTATTCGTGCGTGCGGCGCGAGCCCATCTCAATGATGGGACGGCCGTCCGCGGCAACCACCATACGGGAGGCCGCGGAGGCCACTGCGGAATCGGAATTCATGATGGAGAGGATCACGGTTTCCAGGATGAGACACTCACCGAAGGTGCCGCGCACGGTCAGCAGTGGCGAGTTGGGGAAGTACAGCTCGCCTTCCCGGTAGCCATCGATCTGCCCGGAGAAACGGTAATTGGCCAGGTACTCCTGTGTTGGAGCATCCAGGAAGTCCATCTCCGCCAGTTGCTGGGCGGTGAAACGGAAGTCCCGGACAGCGCGGAGAACGCGCTCGGTGCCGGCAACAACGCCGTAGCGCCGTTCGTTGGGAAGGCGGCGGGCAAAAACTTCGCAGGCTACCTGGCGGTGCGCAGAGCCATCGCGCAGCGCCGCTTGCAGCATGGTCAGCTCGTACTTATCGGTAAGAAGGGCCGTGGAACGATCTGCAGGGTCGTTTCCGGCATCCCGGACGTTATCTGAGGTAGTAGTCACATCGAAGATGCTACTCAGGGCGTCCTAAAAAATCAGCTGTTCTATTCCTCAAGCTGAATGACGACGTACACCTCGCCGTCGTTATAAGCCACGCCAACGGCCGCGGTGGTCATCCGGCGATCCCGCAGGGCGGCCACGTGGTCGGGGGAGGCCCGGAAGGCCTCGACGAATTCATATGCGCTGGCCTTGTCCACGGGCAGGTGGTGCTGAACCATCTGCACATTTTCTTCCGATGGCTCCTGCGTCTTGGTCACCGCGTTGCACTCTGCCTTTTCGCGGGCTGCGGTTTGGCGGTCGATCCAGGGCACCAGTGGGGCTTGGCCGTCTTCCTTACGCCAGGTGTTGAGCGCACCTATCAGCTCCTCTTGGATGGTGTTGAGCTGACGTTGGACGGAAACGTCGGGAAGCTCGTAGTCGCACGCCTCCGACATTGGGGGTTCCGCATCCGTCGAGCTGCCGTCGTTCGACGGGTTGGTCAGGCTCAATACGGCAGCCACGAGCGTGCCGCCGAGAACGAGCACGGTCAGCACTCGTTGCAGGAGGAGGAGGACGACATCCTCCTTCGCCGGTTGGCGTCCCGTGAGAATGTCAACAACGGCTGGGGGAAGGGAGAAAGAATTCATTGATGCCACCTGGAAACGATAATCAGGTTAAGGGTCGCTGACAGTATAACTGCTCGCGACGCGGAGAATTTTAGCTAGTGTAGAGGGCATGAAAGCGCACAACGAAACGTCCGCGGGCGTGGTGATGAGTTCACCCATGGCCACCCCGGAGCTGGATGAGGCGATTGACGTCGACGTCGCCACGAGCGAAAACCTGCCGTGGATGTGCATTGTCTGGGATGATCCAGTCAACCTGATGAGCTACGTCTCCTACGTGTTCCAGACCGTTTTAGGTTATGACAAGAAGCGAGCCAACGAGCTGATGATGCAGGTCCATACCGAAGGTAAGGCAGCCGTGTCCTCGGGTGAACGCGACAAAGTCGAAGCCGACGTGAAGAAGCTGCAGGTCGCGGGCCTCTGGGCCACAATGCAGCAGGCAGGGTAGGTTATGCAGGCTTGGAAGAAGAAAAAGTCCTTCATGCGCGGCGCCAAGTACACGGCTGTTTTCGAGCCGATGGAGCGCGAAGTCTTGGGTGACCTCACCGCGACGGTGTCTGAGGCCATCATCGCTCGCGCGCAGTCGGCGCCGAAGGATGAGCTGGCGGACATGCTCGACATGCCCACCGGCCACACCGAAGCCCCCGAAGACCCGTCGCTGGCCCGCCTCTTTCCGGACTTCAAGAAGCCGGGG
The DNA here is from genome assembly GCF_001836065.1 of Corynebacterium sp. HMSC035E02. Lineage (NCBI taxonomy): Bacteria > Bacillati > Actinomycetota > Actinomycetes > Mycobacteriales > Corynebacteriaceae > Corynebacterium > Corynebacterium sp. HMSC035E02. The sequence goes on along the minus strand of NZ_KV827377.1, from coordinate 95,086 downwards.
GATGAGGAATTCGATGGAGACAATTCCCTCATGCGCTCGCTCCATGAGAACGACATTGCGCGCGCCAAGCTGGAGAACCTACAGGTCATTAACACCGCGCTGGGGCCGACTGGCGGGGTAGAGGTAGCTATTAGTGAGGAAGAGGCGCATGCTTTCCTCGCGGGGCTTAACGATCTGCGCCTCTATATCGCCGCCGGGGACGTGCCGGAGGATACCCCTGGGGCGGACCGCGATACGCTCGTGGAATGGCTGGCCTTCTGCCAGGATTCGCTGCTCGACGTTCTCATGGACTAGCACCGTGCGCACACTTCCCGACATGGGCTTTTCCGTCGGCCACGTCACACGTGAGGACACCGGCGTCACCGTCATCTACTGCGGCGAGCAGGGGGCCGTGGCCGGTGTCGACGTGCGGGGCGGCGGTCCAGGCACGCGCGAGACGGATCTTTTAGAGCCACACAACACGGTCGAGCGCGTTCATGCGTTTCTTCTGGCAGGCGGCTCGGCCTTTGGGCTGGCCGCTGCGGGTGGCGTCATGCGCGGGCTGGAGGAAGCAGGGATTGGCTTCCCCGTCTTTGGGGAGGAGATCCCCGGCCCGCGCGTTCCTATCGTCCCGGGCGCGGTCATCTTCGACCTGCTCGCCGGACCGCAGCGTCCCTCGGCGGCAGACGGCGAGGTGGCTCTACGCGCCGCGTTGGCAGGACATGACGCCACGAGCGGCAGCGTGGGTGCGGGCACCGGGGCCTGTGCCGGCAAGGTGCGGGGTGGGGTGGGCACCGCGCTTGTCGACGTCTCCCCCTTCTCCGTCGCCGCCGTCGTCGTGGCCAACCCGGTGGGTCAGGTGATCGATGCTGAGACCGGGCGCTTGTTTGGCGCACCGGGTGCACCAGCCGTCGACGTTGAGCGGTTTGCCGCGGCCCGCAGCTTGGCCGAGTCCTTCACGGAATCTTCACGGTTGAACACCACCATTGGTGCGGTGTTGACCGATGCTCCTTTAATCAAGGCCCAGACCAAGCGCCTGGCCCTCGCGGGCCACGATGGCATCGCCCGCGCTGTGCGCCCAGCGCATTCCCCGCTGGATGGGGATACGCTGTTTGCTGCCGCCTCGGGAGTCCGCTCAGCGGAGAAGGGCATCGGCCCGGCGGAGTTGGCGTCGTTAAGCGCAGCTGCTGCCGATGCCGTGGAGGCAGCCATCGTTGACGCCGTGGTGAGTGCAAGCCCAGGGCTGGGTTTGGAGGCGTATTCCTCGCTGCGGGCTTGCTAGAGTTGGAGGCATTATGACGACGAGTGGACCCTTTGGCCAGCAGCATTCGCATGAGCCTAACCCCTTCCAACCCCGCCCCGCTGCCGCGGGACAGGGACAGCAGCCCCTCCTTAATACAGGCGATTCGAAGAATTACACGCGGGCCGGCCGCCTCAAAACAGCCGCGTCTCTCACAGTGGGATTCCTCGCCGTCGAGTGGATCATCCACATCATTAACTTCCTGTTCTTTGGAAGCGAGCTGGGGCAGTACGGCATTCATCCGCTGGACTTCAACGGCATCTGGGGGATTTTCACCGCGCCGCTGCTCCACGCGAACTTCGAGCACCTCATCGGAAACTCGTTGCCTGGTGCGATCTTTTGTTTCCTGATCGGCTTGTCGGGCCGCAAGGCGTGGTGGGAGGTCACCATCATCGTGGTGCTCATTGCCGGCGTGGGCACGTGGCTGCTGGGCGGGCCGGGGACCTCGCATATCGGTGCTTCGGGCATGGTCTATGGCTGGCTGGCCTATCTCATCGTGCGCGGCATCTTTAACCGCTCGCTGGGGCAGTTCCTGATTGGTGTTGGTCTAGGGTTCGCCTACTCCGGCCTCATTTGGGGCGTGCTGCCGATCTACGAGGGAGTCAGCTGGCAGGGCCACCTCTTCGGCGCCATCGGTGGCATCGTCGCGGGCATGGTGATCACCTCCGATGACCCGATTAAGAAGGTCAAGCCCGCGCCTCGGGGAGCGATGCGTTAATGCCTGACGCGACCTCTCCGATCGGGATTTTTGATTCGGGCGTGGGCGGCCTGACTGTCGCGCGCACGATTGTTGAGCAGCTTCCCGACGAATCCATCATCTACATCGGCGATACCGCCCATACCCCCTACGGCCCGCGGCCCATCGCCGAGGTGAGGGAGCTCTCCACCGCCATCGCCGACGAGTTGGTAGAGCGCGGCTGCAAGATGCTGGTGATCGCCTGCAACACCGCCACGGCCGCCTTCCTGCACGATGCCCGCGAGCGCTATGCCATTCCGGTCGTGGAGGTTATCCGCCCGGCCGTGCGCCGCGCCATCGCCACCACCCGCAACGGCAAGATTGGCGTGATTGGTACGGAGGGAACCATTAATTCCGGGGCCTACCAGGATTTGTTCGCCGTCAACCCGAATGTTGAGTGCACGGCCGTGGCCTGCCCGGACTTCGTGAACTTTGTCGAGCGCGGCATTACCGCTGGGCGCCAGATCCTGGGTGTGGCCGAGGGCTACCTCGCGCCGCTGCAGTCGGCGGGCGTCGACACGCTCGTTCTTGGCTGCACGCACTACCCGCTGCTGACGGGCGTCATCCAGCTCGCCATTGGGGATAACGTCACCTTGGTGTCCTCGGCGGAGGAGACTGCAAAGGATGTTCTGCGCATCCTCACCAACACGGACATGCTGGCCCCGGCGGGGCAGGTACCCACACGTAGTTTCGAGTGCACTGGCGACCACGCCGCCTTCGAGCGTTTAGCCGCGCGCTTCCTGGGGCCCAAGATTTAGAGCGGGTGAGGATGTACAATCGACCCAAATCCCGCATCCCCCATTGTTTCGTGGAACTATTGAACGCATGAAGCTGACCATCCTAGGCTGTTCCGGCTCGGTGCCCACCGTGGGTAATCCGGCCTCTGGCTATCTCCTGTCTTTCCCCTCGGCTCCGTCCATCATCATGGACTTGGGCCCGGGTACGCTTGCACGCCTGCAGGAACTCCAGGATCCGTGCGATGCACACGTGGCGTTAACTCATCTCCATGCCGATCACTGCCTGGACTTTCCGTCTTTGATGGTGTGGCGCCGCTTCCACCCCACAGAGCCCGCAGCCTCCCGCAATTTCTGCCTCGGGCCGTCGACGACTGAGACCCACCTGGGCCGGCTGTCCTCGGATACTCCGGACGGGGTGGATGACATGAGCGATACCTTTGCGTTCAGTCCCTGGGTGGATCGGGAACGCCAGCTTGTCGACGATGTCTATATCACCCCCTTCCGCACAGTTCACCCGGTAGAGACATATGCCTTGCGGGTTGAGCACGCTAAAGCCGGCTCTACCCTGTGCTATTCCGCGGATTCGGCCTATACGCCCGCGCTCATTGAGGCTGCCCAGGGCGTGGATGTTTTCCTCTGTGAGGCCGCATGGGGCGAGACCTCGGAGGATAAGGCCCCGGACATGCACATGTCGGGGGCAGAAGCTGGCCGCTTGGCGCGTGAGGCGGGCGTGAAGAAGCTGGTGCTCGTTCACCTGCAGCCGTGGGGCGATGCCGCCGCCACCTATGCCGCAGCTGCCCGTGAGTTCGACGGTGAGATTGTCGTCGGTGCTGCTGGGATGGAGCTCGACTTTTAGCACGCGCGGTAGGGTAGGGGCATGACTGATTTCACTCGTGCCGATGGTCGCGCGCTCGACCAACTCCGTAGCGTTCGTATTACCCGCAACTTCACCACCAACCCGGCCGGGTCGGTCTTGGTGGAGTTCGGCAACACCCGAGTCATGTGTACGGCTTCCGTGGAATTCGGGGTGCCGCGCTTCAAGAAGGACTCCGGCGAGGGCTGGCTGACTGCTGAGTACGCGATGTTGCCTGCGGCCACCCACGACCGCATGCCGCGCGAGTCGATGAAGGGCAAGGTCAAGGGCCGCACCCACGAGATCTCCCGCCTGGTGGGCCGCAGCCTGCGCGCCGCCGTGGACCTGTCCGAGCTGGGGGAGAACACCATCCAGCTGGATTGCGATGTGCTGCAGGCAGATGGCGGTACCCGCACGGCGTCGATTACCGGCGCGTATGTGGCGCTGGCTGATGCGATTGCCTACCTCAAGGAGGAGGGTGTCGTCCCGGGCGAGCCGCTGCTGGATCCGATCGCTGCGGTTTCCGTGGGCATCATCGATGGTCACGTGTGCTTGGACCTGCCCTATGAGGAGGATTCCCGCGCGGAGGTTGATCTCAACGTGGTGATGCAGGAAGGCGGGGACTTTGTCGAGATTCAGGGCACCGGTGAGCACGGTCTGTTTGGCCGCGCGGAGCTCAACGACATGTTGGACGTTGCCCAAGCCGGCTGCGCCCAGCTTATCGACGCTCAAAAGGCGGCCCTCGGATGGTAAAACTCCTCGTCGCTTCGAATAACGCCAAGAAGCTCAAGGAGCTAGAGAAGATCCTCGCCGACGCCGGCATCGCAGGCATCGAGCTGCTCCCGCTGTCCGCTGTGGAGGCCTATCCGGAGCCCGTGGAGGATGGCCGCACGTTTGCTGATAACGCACTGATCAAGGCGCGCGCCGGGGTGGAGCACACCGGTTTGGCGACAATCGCGGATGATTCCGGCCTCGCGGTGGAAGAACTCAACGGCATGCCAGGTGTGCTCTCTGCTCGGTGGTCGGGCGGCCACGGTGACGATGAAGCCAATAACCGGCTGCTGCTGGGGCAGATGTCCCACGTGCCCGCCGAGCGCCGCGCGGCTGCCTTCGTGTCGGTCTGCGCACTGGTGACCCCGGATGGGCAGGAACACGTGGTGGAGGGCCGCTGGCCAGGCTCCTTGCTCACCGCCCCGCAGGGCGAGAATGGCTTTGGCTACGATCCGCTCTTCCAACCCGAAGGTGAATCCCGCTCCGCCGCGGAGATGTCCCCGGAGGAGAAGAACGCTGTCTCGCACCGCGGCCGCGCGCTTGCACAACTGCGCGAACCCTTAGCGGCGCTTGCCGGCCAAGCCTAAGCCTCCGCCCGCCATCACCACGAGCCCCAGCATCCGCCGAGCCATCACCGCAAGCCTCGGCGTCCGCTAGCTGGGCTGGTTGATGGGGGACCAAACTCGAAAGGACCGCCTGCGTACATTCTGCGAAGACCACCTGGGGAAATGCAGAAGCTGCCTCGCAGATGGTCCTGTGGCTTTGGTCCCTCCGCACATGGTTCTACTCATATGGTTCGCCTCCCCCAAACGAACCTTCTGCAGTGCTTTAGGTGGTTTCTTTGCCCCCCAAAAGAACCCGATGAGGGGAACCGCCTGAAGAGAACCATGTGGGCTCGCCGAGCGCTGTGGCGACAAGACCCCACACGGAAACCGTGCGGGGTCAGACTATGTGCGCCCGGTGAGACTTGAACTCACACGTCATAAGACACTAGAACCTAAATCTAGCGCGTCTGCCAATTCCGCCACGGGCGCTGGTTTCGTTGCTGCGGAGCGCTCTTTGCTCTGCGCAACGGTCACTAGCCTACAGGGCGGCAGGCTATAGACGGAAATCCACTTTTCCGGGCGTGGTGGGTAGGCTGTTCAGAGTGAGCACCAACCCAGCACCGAAAAAGCGGATGAAGGTTCGATGGTGGCACATCGTCCTCATCGTGCTCTTCGTCGTGCTCTTTTTGTTCCTTGCTTACTGGCAATGGACGCGGTTCCGCTCCGGTTCGGGAACCTTCCAGAACTTGGGATACGCCTTCCAATGGCCGCTGTTCGCGGTATTTGTTGTTTACGCTTACCGCACCGCCATGCGCTACGAGAATGAGCGAATCGATGCCGAGAACGAAGCCCTCCAGCGGGGAGAAGAGCCAGCCCAATATGAGGCAGAGGACGTGCGCGCGGCCAAGGAGCACACCGAGACTAAAATCGACGAAGATTTCCTACCGCCCCGTCCGCAGATTGATGTGGAAACCTTCAACGCTATGAACAAGCAGCGCCGCCGTCGCGGCACCGAAGAGGAGAATTTATGAGCAACCCAGTGAACAACGCTGTCCATCCTGACCGCCAGGCGCGTATCCGTGGCCCGCTGAAGTTCTTTTCCATTGCCGCCACGATTACCGGTATTTTCCTTCTCATTCTTGTCGCGCGCATGATCCTGCAATACGGCGTGGGCATGGAGATGCCATCGTGGGCTACGCTCATCGCCCAAGCGCACGGCGTGGCCTACATGGTCTACCTCGTATCCATCCTGGTCCTCGGTCCGCGTGCAATGTGGCCGGTAGGCAAGCTCTTTACCACGGCGCTCGCCGGTGTTGTTCCGTTCCTTTCCTTCTGGATGGAGCACAAGCGCCGCACTGAAGTTGTTGAGCAGTTCCAGCTTTAAGAGTCTTCTACCGGCACCATCGTGAGGTTGGCGCCAAAATCGACCACGTCCTGGGCTATGTCCGGGGATAGGTCAGTTGTTGTGATGACCGTGTCGACCTGGTCAAAGGTGGCCACTCGGTGGGCCGACATGCGGGTGAACTTCTCTGGTGTGGTGACAACGATGACACGTCGGGCCGCTTTAAAGTAGGCCCGTTTGATGGTGGCCTCGGTAAGGTTCGGGGACATAAGGCCCACCGACGGAGTGCACGCGCAGACACCCACGATTGCTAAGTCGAAGCGCATGGACATGACTGTGTCAACCGCTTCTGCCCCGTACACCGCAAGATCGTCGCTATTGACGGTTCCGCCTGGAATTAGGACGTCGCTGCCCGGCGTCTTGGCTAATGCTGCGCCCGCGTACAGAGACATCGCCAGGGCCGTGATGTCCATTCCGGCGAGGTTGCGGGCGACCGCTGTGGGGGTTGTACCCGAGTCGATGAGAACACAGGAGCCGGGCTCGACTAGTCGTGCCGCCTCTGCGGCAATAGCGCGTTTGCCAGCGGGGTCCTCTTTCCGGCGAACCTCTAGGGGATAGCGGGCACCCCGTCGCACAGCGGGGCGAGCGCCGCCATGAAAGCGCGTGAGTGCCCCAGCTTCTTCCAGCTCGGTGAGATCTCGGCGGATGGTAATCGCGGAGGCCCCAGTGAGTTCTTGTAGTTGGTTGACCGTTTTGCTCCCCGAGTCAACCGCCCAGATGATTCTGCGCTGACGTTCTTCCTTGTCCATGGCCCTGATCATATAGAACTGAAACGACCATATACAGTGAACGTTTCAATCTTTATTCTGTGGCTAGGCAAGGTAAAAGCCCTTGTCACAAGGCTTCAGGACAGGTGATTGAAATGCGTATGACAGTAACTCTCGGGCTTTTAATGAGCGAGCGTTTGGCTGCGGATGTGGCACGCTACGCACCACACGGAGTGCGTGTTCGGTGGATCAGTACGGAAGAGGAAGCACGCGCGTGCGATGGTGTGGTTCTCGACGCCACAGAATTCGATGGCGTCCTCCCCGGCCACGTGGTGCTGGTGCTAGGCGACGTCAACGGGGTTGCCGAAGAACGGCTTCGGCGTTCTGGGGCGGTGGTTATGCACCGCCACTTGCGCACGGAGCTTGACACCTTGTTGATGGCCTTTGGCGCCTTCGTGGATCAGCAGGCCCTCATCAGAGCAAGGTAAAAGCATTGTGTGTGGGGCTGGGTTCAGATCGAAGGGCTAGTCTGGAAGGCATCTTTTTCTGAATCACACAAAGGACGGGCTTTATGTCTCCTCGCAAACTAAGCACCACCCTCATCGCCCTCGTGGTGCTGTTGTCGCTGGCCTGCGCTGCGCTTGGTGTCTACGCCGTGCGCCAGCCGCACGAGGTTTATACCGCGCCGGTGCAGTCAACCAACACGCAGGTCGTTAAGGCTGTCCAGCGCGAAGAGCAGGTGGTCTTGCTCAGCCTGGGTATCCAGGGGCTGGCGGAGAAATCTTCCGTGGGTCAGGTCTTAGGCGTGAAGGTTCCGTGGACTAGCCGAACACAATTTGTGCAGTATTCCTATAAAGCCAAGCTCGGTATCGAAGGCAAGGACGTTCGCGTCACTGAGACCGGCGAGCATGCCTACACTGTCCACATCCCGGACTTCATCTTCATTGGGCATTCCGATGAAGAGTTTAAGACCGCTGTGGAAAACAACGGCGTGCTCAGCTGGACCACCCAGCCGATCGACGCCGCATCTACAGTGTCGGATGTCCTCAGCGCCGATAAGAAGCGCGAGGACATCGACGACAACCGCGAGCTCCTGCAGGATCAAGCTCGCAATTTCTATGAGGGCATCATCCGTGGCGTTGACCCCGAGGCCCAGGTCACCATGGAGTTCAGCTAGTCCTCACGTCGAGTGACCTTTTGCGTGGAATGATCCTTTTTCTACGTCGAGTGTCCCCCGTACGTGGAATGAACTATGTTCATTCCACCTCCGTGAACTTGCGGTCCCAGTAAGCTCGCACCGGGTTAGCGTCCGCAAGGAGGATATCGAAGCGGTCATTGGCAATCTCGATGATTTCGCTCAAGACCACGCGCTGCTCCAGCTCATCCGAGTTGGACAAGCGGCGCACGCCCGCATCGATGACGCGATCGGCCGAGTCATTGGTGTCCAGGTATGCCACGAACGGCATGTCGAAGCGCTCGCGATAGGCCTGTGAGACGTCGATAAGCTGCTGCGTTTGAATATCGTCGAGGTCATCCAGGGCCAGGGAACCGCGGTCGGCGGAGATGGTGGCGGCCGTGTCGGAATCGGCCAGCAGCAGCTCATCCATCGCCGGGTAGTCGTGGATCAGTGCGCGGCGCTGGTCGCTCGGAGCGGTGAGCACCGTGACCTGGATTGCCTCGCGCAACTGGCTGACGTCCTGGAAGGGGCGCAGTTCCCAGGCGGCTTCGAGCGGCCAGGTTTCGTTGTTGAAGAGCGGGCGCAGAGCGCTGACGAAGCTATCGCGGTCCATCTCGTTGAGCTCCTTGAGCGAGACACCGGCGCCGTCGAGGCGGCTGACATCATCGCCGGACTGCGAGCCGAGGTGGAAGAAGAGCAAGTTGAGCAGGATTGCGGTGATAGCGCCGATGGACATTCCGGAGGAGACGAAGATCTGCGCCCACTCCGGGAAGGCGGTCGCTACGTCCGGCTTGAAGGTGACGAGCATGGCCAGCCCCAACGCGGTGGTAACGATGGCGGCGTTGCGGCCGTCGGTGATGTCTTCCTTCGCGATGGTCTGCAGGCCGGCCCAGGCGACGTTGGCGAACAGAGCGAGGGAGGCGCCGCCGAGCACCGGGGAGGGGATAGCTGCCACGATGGCTGCAGCCTTGGGTAGCAGCCCCAGGATGATCATGAAGCCCGCTGCTGACACCGCGACCCAGCGGGACTTCACACCGGTGAGGCGGACGAGGCCGACGTTCTGCGCAAAGCAGGTATAGGGGAAGGAGTTCATCACGCCACCAAGGGTGGTGGAGAGACCGTCGGCGCGAATGGCGCGCACAACGTCATCGCGTTTGATGCGCTTCTTCACAATCTCACCGGTAGCGAAGACATCGCCGGTGGTTTCCACCATGGTGATGATCATGACGATGATGAGGGAGAGAATCGCCATGATGTCGAACTTCGGCATACCGAAGTAGAAGGGCGTCGTCATGCCGATGGCATCAGCCTCACGCACGCCGTCAAAGGACGTATCGCCCAGCACGAAGGCCACGCCAGTACCGATGACCAAACCAAGCAACACAGACAGCGTGCCCAGGAAGCCGCGGAAGAAACGCTGCACAACAATGATGATGGCCAGCGTGCCGAAACCATAGAGCAGATCGCGCGCGGCCGGGACCCCGTCAGCGTAATTGACAAAGTCATTTGCTGAGACCGCCAGCAGCGACGTACCCATGACCAGAAGCACGGTGCCGGTGACAATCGGCGGGAAGTACTTGAGCACGCGTCCAAAGACCGGCGCGGCGAAGAAGGTAAAGATACCGGCAGCAATAATCGCACCATAGATCGTGGGCAGTGGCTGGTCACCAGCGCTCATGCCGATGGCTATGATGGGGCTGACCGCCGTGGTGGTTACGCCCTGGATGATGGGCAGCCGGACGCCGATGTGCTTGCCGACGCCCACCGCTTGGATCAACGTCGCCAGACCACAGGTCAACAGGTCAGCGTTGATGAGGTGAATCGTGGTGGCCTCATCGAGGCCCAAGGAACCAGCGATGAGCAGCGGCACGATGACCGCGCCCGCGTAGAAAGCGAGAACGTGCTGAAGTCCGAGCGCTGCCAGCTTGGGCGCTGGCGGGACAACATCAACGGGATGGGTTGGGGTGGTGGCAGGGCTAGCGGTAGCGGCGGTGTCAGACACGCAAAGAGCTCCTTGCTGAAGGGCGAGACGAGGATACTGCGCATAACAATAGAGCGCGGCGCGGACAGGCACCAAGAACTTGCCTGGAAGGTGTGGGAAAGGCCACGTCAGGGGGTGATTTACCCCCGCATCTAACCGTACGGTCGTTACCTATGAGAGAGCTGACCAGTGTGGTGCTAAAACCAGCCCGTTCGGTGGCATGGGGCCCGCATTTGCCGATATGAGGTTATGCGTCCGTACCCCTACTATTGGCTACAGAGAGGGGTTCGGTGACGATACGCGTTGACCGAATTGCCCGTGAGCCGAAGTCACCCACAGCCCTTCTGCGACTAAGTGTTACGCGTCGTGCGAACTATGAAGGGAGTCAAAATAGTGACCACCGCAACGGAACAGTCTGTGCAGTTCGAGGCATGGAAGGGCTTTGAGCCCGGCCCGTGGACTGAAAACATTGACGTTCGTGATTTTATCCAGCGCAACTACACCCCTTATGACGGGGACTCCTCCTTCCTCGCTGGGCCCACCGAGAAGACGCAGCGCGTGTGGGATCATTTGGAGAAGAATTACCTGTCCGTCGAGCGCCAAAAGCGCATCTTCGACGTAGACACCCACACCCCAAGCGATATCGACGCCTTCCCGGCTGGGTACATCTCCGAGGACGATGACGTCATCGTTGGCCTGCAGACGGATACGCCGCTCAAGCGCGCCATGATGCCCAATGGTGGTTGGCGCATGGTCAAGCAGGCCATCAAGGAAGCCGGTAAGGAAACCGACCCGGAGATCGAGAAGATCTTCACGCGCTACCGCAAGACCCACAACGATGCAGTCTTCGATATCTACACCCCGCGCATCCGCGCAGCGCGTTCCTCCCACATCATCACCGGCCTGCCGGATGCCTATGGCCGCGGCCGCATCATCGGCGACTACCGCCGCGTGGCCCTCTACGGCGTGGACTTCCTCATTGCTGAGAAGGAAGCATCCAAGCATGCGGTGGGGGACCTCGGCTTCTCCGAGCACTGGGCACGCTACCGCGAGGAGCACGCCGAGCAGATCAAGGCTCTGAAGAAGCTCAAGGTCATGGCTGAGTCCTATGGCTTCGATATCTCGAAGCCCGCGAAGACCGCCCACGAGGCAGTGCAGTGGACCTACTTTGGATACCTTGCCTCCATCAAGTCCCAGGACGGCGCCGCCATGTCCATCGGCCGCCTCTCCGCATTCTTCGATTGCTACTTCGAGCGTGACCTGAACGCGGGCATCATCACCGAGGAAGACGCCCAGGAGATCATCGACCAGCTGGTGCTCAAGCTGCGCATCGTCCGCTTCCTGCGCACCGAGGACTATGACCAGATCTTCTCCGGTGACCCGTACTGGGCAACCTGGTCCGATGCCGGCTTTGGCGACGATGGCCGCCACATGGTGACCAAGACTTCTTTCCGTCTGCTGCAGACGCTGATCAACCTGGGCCCGTCGCCGGAGCCGAACATCACCATCTTCTGGGATCCGCAGCTGCCGGCGGGCTACAAGGAATTCTGCGCCCACATCTCGATTGAGACCTCCTCGATCCAGTACGAGTCCGATAAGCAGATTCGTGAGCAGTGGGGCGACGACGCCGCAATTGCGTGCTGCGTGTCCCCGATGGCCGTCGGCAAGCAAATGCAGTTCTTCGGCGCCCGCGTGAACGCCGCCAAGGCCCTGCTCTACGCCATCAACGGCGGCCGCGACGAGGTCAGCGGCAAGCAGGTCGTGGACGGCTACGAAGCAATCCAGGGCGATGGACCGCTCGACTTCGACGAGGTCTGGCAGAAGTACGAGGAGATGCTGGATTGGGTTGTGGGCACCTACGTTGAGGCCCTCAACATCATCCACTACTGCCACGACAAGTACGCCTACGAGGCCATCGAGATGGCGCTGCATGATTCCGATATCGTGCGCTCCATGGGCTGCGGTATCGCCGGCCTGTCCATCGTGGCTGATTCGCTTTCCGCCATCAAGTACGCCAAGGTCTACCCGGTGCGCGATGAAACCGGCCTCATCGTGGACTACAAGACGGAAGGTGACTTCCCCTTCTACGGCAACGATGACGACCGCGCCGATGACATCGCCGCCACCATCGTTCACACCGTGATGGAGAAGATTAAGGCCATCCCGATGTACCGCAACGCCATCCCCACCCAGTCGGTGCTGACCATTACCTCCAACGTTGTCTACGGCAAGGCAACTGGTTCCTTCCCGTCCGGCCACCAGGCAGGTACCCCGTTCGCGCCGGGCGCAAACCCGGAGAACGGCGCGGATAGCCACGGCATGGTTGCCTCCATGCTGTCGGTAGGCAAGCTGGACTACAAGGATGCACTCGACGGCATCTCGCTGACCAACACCATCACCCCGTCCGGATTGGGCCGCACCCCGGAGGAGCGCATCACCAACCTGGTGGGCGTCCTCGACGCCGGCTTCATCATGGATTCCGAATAGACCACGTCCACACCACTTCCTAAGGAGAACACATCATGGCAACCAAAACTTTCGACGAGCGCCTCGCTTCCATGAAGGCCAACCGCACCGCCAACAACATGAACTCGGGCCTTTACCACGCCAACATTAACGTCCTGGACAAGTCCACCCTGGAGGACGCCGTTGAGCACCCGGAGAAGTACCCGAACCTCACGGTCCGCGTTTCCGGCTACGCGGTGAACTTTGTGAAGCTCACCCGCGAGCAGCAGCTGGACGTCATCTCCCGTACCTTCCACCAGGGCTCCTAAATGGCAGATGGCATTACCGGCGTCGTGCGCCTTACCCCAGAAGAAGGGGAGAAGGTGCGCGGCGCCGCCGCCGGTTTAGGAACGGACAACGACCTCGACGGTTACACCCGCCCAGAGTTGATGCAGGCTCGCCGCTCTGGTGATGTCGCGCTCGTGCACTCCTGGGAGCTGGTGACGGCCGTGGATGGGCCTGGAACCCGCATGACCATGTTCATGTCGGGTTGCCCGTTGCGCTGCCAGTACTGCCACAATCCAGACACCATGGAGATGAAGGTCGGCACCTTGGAGCGCATCGAAGACGTGGTTAAGCGCGTCAAGCGTTATAAGCCCGTCTTCAAGGCTTCCGGGGGTGGGCTGACCATCTCTGGTGGTGAGCCACTCTTCCAGATCGCCTTCGCGCGGCGCCTGCTCAAGGAAGTCCACGATGCAGGCATCCACACCACGATCGATACCTCGGGCTACCTCGGCGCGCGCCTGCGTGATGAAGACCTGGACAATATCGATTTGGTGCTGCTGGACGTCAAGTCCGGTGACGAGGAGACCTATAAAAAGGTCACCCGGCGTGAATTGCAGCCGACGATCGACTTTGGGGATCGCCTCAATGCCATCGGCAAACCGGTGTGGATTCGCTTCGTGGTGGTGCCGGGGCTTACCGACTCCCCAGAGAACGTCGCCAACGTTGCGCGCATTGTCTCCCGCTGGAAGAGCAACATTGAGCGCATCGAGGTGCTGCCCTTCCACAACATGGGCGCGGATAAGTGGCACGAGCTGGGCTACCCCTACACCTTGGAGGATACGAAGCCGCCGAAGCCGGAAGACGTCGAAGCTATCCGCGAGGTGTTCCGCAAGGAAGGTTTCGTGGTCTACTAGAAGCATGAAACGCTTCGGCCACACCATCAAGGAACACACCATCACCGTCCCCTGGGACTATGACAATCCCGCCGCGGGGGAGTTCGAGCTCTACGCCCGGGAAATCATCCCGCCCGGCGGTGAGAATTATCCGGCGCTGCTCTATAACCAGGGCGGGCCGGGCTTCCCGGCGCCGCGGCCGACGGGTGCTTCCGGACTCATCGGGAAGGGCTTGGAGCGCTACCGCTGGATCCTCATGGACCAGCGCGGCACCGGGCGCAGCCATCGCATTGACGAGCTCAGCCCGGCTGAGGATCGCAGCGCTGCGCGTCTGGCGCAGCTGCGGCAAGAAAATATCGTGCGCGATGCCGAGCGCCTGCGCGAGCACCTCGGCGAGGAATCCTGGGATCTCTTCGGCCAATCCTTCGGCGGCTTCATCATCACCGCCTATGTCTCGATGTTCCCTGATTCCATTGGGCGTGCCTTCCTCACTGGTGGACTGCCCACCCTGACCAAAGGCGCGGATGATCTCTACCGCACCACCTTTGCCAAGCTCAAGGTCCGCCACGAGCGGTTCTATGCCCAGTTCCCGTGGGCACAAGCGCGCATCGAGGAAATCCTCCACCACCTAGACAACTCGGAGGAGCTGCTGCCGACGGGGGAGCGTCTGTCTTCGCGCCGCTTCCGCACCATCGGCATCGAACTGGGCCGCGGTACCGGATTCGATTCTCTGGGTTACCTGCTGGAGGAACCTTTCCGCACCGTGCACGGCGAGAAGCGCTTGCGTTCGGACTTCCTCAACGACGTCGGTAGCCGCGTGAGCTTCCAGGCCGGCCCGCTGTACGCGGCGATTCATGAATCCATCTACGGTGGCGTCGGCGGCCAAGCCGTCACCGGCTGGGCGGCGCACCGCATACGCGAGGAATTCCCCGAGTTCGCCGAAGGCGGCACCTATCTGACCGGTGAGCACATTTTCCCTTGGCAGTTCGATGAGGACCCGGCGCTGCGCCCCTTCAAGCAGGCCGCCGAGGAGCTCGCCGCCCACGAGTGGGCAAGCTCTCCGTATGACGCCGCCAAGCTTGCCGACGCCCCCGTTACCGCCTCCGCCGCCATCTACCTCGACGATATCTTCGTGCCCTTCGAGGATTCCCTAGCCACAGCGGAGACCTACCGCGACTTGCGCCCAGTGGTGACTAACCGCTTCCAACACAATGGGATTAGTGAGGACGGCGCGGGGATTTTGGGTGAGCTCTTCCGGGTAGCTGACGAGCATTAAAGGCTCCGAGTGACCTCGGGGAGTGATCTCCCTCGAGATGTGGTGGTGGTCACCGTGTGGCACACTGGTTAGGAAAATCTAAATCGAGCAGAAAGGATAAGCCTATGGCCGGTCTCATCGTCATTGGCGTGATTCTCCTACTTATTATTGCCACCGCCTTCGACGGTTTCTTCATCGTCCGGACGAAGGAAGCCGCCATCATTGAGCGGATGGGTAAGTTCGTGACCGTGGCTCACGCAGGCTTGCACTTCAAGCTGCCCTACGTCGACCGCGTGCGCGCCAAGATCAGCCTGCAGATCCGTCAGCTCGATGTCATGGTGGAAACCAAGACCAAGGACAACGTCTTCGTCCAGATCCCCGTTGCCGTGCAGTACGAGGTAGTCCAGGGCAGCGAGCGCCAGGCCTTCTATACCCTGTCCAACCACGAGCAGCAGATCGTGGCCTACGTGCAGGACAACGTCCGTTCCTCCGTGGCAAACATGAACCTGGATGATTCCTTCTCTTCCAAGGACACCATCGCCCGCAACGTGGCGATGTCCCTGCGCGATAACATGGCCGCCTACGGCTGGAACTTCGTCAATACCCTGGTCACCGATATTCGCCCAGATGCTCGCGTGCGCGAGTCCATGAACTCCATTAACGCGGCGCAGCGTGAGCGCGAGGCGGCCGTTGCTCAGGCGGAGGCCGAGAAGATCCGCGTGGTCAAGGAGGCCGAGGGTGCGGCCGAGGCTAAGAAGCTGCAGGGTCGCGGTGTGGCTGACCAGCGTAAGGAAATCGTCGAAGGTATTGCCCAGCAGTATGAGCTGCTGCGTGCTGCCGGCGTGCAGGAGAACCCCGAGACCCTCATGCTGGTCTCCCAGTACCTCGACGCCATGGTGGACGTAGCCGACCGCGCCCACACCAACGTGCTCTACATGCCGTCTAACCCGGGCGGCATGCAGGATCTCTTCGGCGGTATGCGCGATACGCTGCTGTCCACCAACGCTATTAATGAAGCCCCGAAGCCGAAGGTGCCGGCCGGCGAAGCAAAGCACAGCCGCGAGGACGCCGCCGCTGAGCGCCGCCGCCGTGAGGAGCAGGAGCGCCGCGAGCGCGATGAGCGTGCCCGCCGCGATGCTGAGCTGATGGAGCAGGCGCAGCGCGCACAGCAACAGGCTCAGGAAAAGGTGCAGAACGCACAGCAGGGCCAGGGCTTTGGTCAGTTCTCGGGTTTCCCGGCCCCGCCCCAGGGCAATAATCAGCCGCAGAGCGCGCGCGATTACTTTGACCAGTTGCGCAACCAGCTCAACAAGGGCAACTAAAGACAGCTAAGCACATGAATAGAGGGCCTTCCCGCAGTCTGGGAAGGCCCTCTCTTTTCTTTCGGCGGAAGTGAGAGCAAGGCTCCGCGCATCATATGGTGCGGCGCCGAGCGCGTTACCTACTTGACGTAGCCGATGTTCTCCACCTCGATGACGGCGAAGGAGTTGGCACCGAAGTTCGCGATGTCCGGGCTGGTAGCCACCATGGCCGGGCCGTTGTAAATCGGCATGATGCCGAACTGACCCAGTGCTTCCTTCTCCAGCTTGTTGGCTTCCTTGATCTGCTCGTTTGGATCGGCGATCTGGGATAGCTCGTCGATCTTCTTGTCCATCTCCGGGGTACCCGTGCCGGAGCGGTTGAGCTGGGAGCCGGAGCGGTAAATCTGGCCGAAGTAGGCCACACCGAACGGATCGCCGGAGGAGAAGCCCATGGGGAAGACATCAAAGTCATAGGAGGAGGTGATCTTGGAGAAGTCCGCGGACGGGCGCTCCTCCACCTTCAGGTCCACGCCGATGTCCTTCATCATCTTCTGGGTGGCGGTGGCCAGGGCCTTGCTGATGGAAGAATCACCCAACAGCGTGTAGCGCATGGACAGCTTCTTGCCGTCCTTCTCGCGGATGCCGTCGCCGCCTTCCTTCCAGCCGGCCTCGTCGAGCAGGGACTTAGCCTTCTCGGCATCGAACTTCACCACAGACCCGAAGTTGTCCTCGTAGCCCTCCTGGGTCTGGTACAGGTTGAAGGATCCCGGCAACTCCTCGGTGTAGCCGTTGAGGCCGTTGAAGCGGATGCCGGACAGCGTGGAGCGGTCGATACCGGTCATGATGGCCTCGCGGACCTTGGCATCGGAAAGAATCTCGTTCTTGGAGTTGAGAACGATGAGCGAGTTGGACGGGGCCATGGCGGTGCGGATCTCAATGCCCTGCATGTCCTTGACTGCAGCCAGGCGCTCCTTGTTGCCCACGCCGGTGGCGTCAATCTCGCCGGCCTTGAACGCGTTGATGGAGGCCTGATCCTCCATCTGACGGTAGGTCACCTTGTCCAGGAAAGGCTTATCGCCCCACCACTTCTCGTTCGGGACGAAGGTAGCGCTGCCGCTCTGGAAGTCAACGTTTTCAACCTTGAACGGGCCCGCGCCCCACTCTGGGTGGACCTCACCGAGGTAGGCTTCGTTGAACTTCTTGGCGGAGTCAATTTGCGGCGGGAGCAGGATGTTGAACAGACCCTGCCACCAGGGGTATGCCTGCTTGAAGGTGATGACGGCCTGCTTGTCGTTCTCACCTGGCTCGACGGACTCGATGAGCTCGTAGCCATCGGTGGAGGAGACGTTAGCCTCCTCGTCCTCACCGTTGTTGAACTTCCAGGTGTTCTCGAAGGCCTTCCAGTCAATCGGGGTGCCGTCGTTGTACTGGGCCTTCTCGTGGATGGTGTAGGTGACGACGGTCTTGCCGTCCTTCTCCTCGTCCTTGACGTCCGTGATGTAGTCATTGTTGACGTGGAACTCGCCGGATCCGTCGAAAAGACCGATCTGCGGGTTGTAGAACTTCCAGACGTCGCTGGTGTAGCGGGTACCGTCGGCCTGGAAGGGGTTCTGCTGCTGGGAGATCTCGGTGATGGCCAGGCGCAGCTCGCCGCCCTGCTTGAGCTCGGAGCGGTCCTTGGCGTTGTAGGATCCGTCCAGCTTGACGTCCAGCTTCTCGCCGGCTGCGGAGTTGCTGGAGTCCTTGGAGCCATCGGAGCTGCCGGAGCCGCCGTCGGAGGCGCAGCCGGTGAGAATGAGGGCAGAGGCGGTGACCACTGCGAGGGCGGTCCTGCGGAGCTTCATGTTCATTTTTGTGTCCTTTCGAGAGGAAACATGGAGACAAAGGGGTGAGTATTCAGTTATAAGTCTTGCTAAGCCGGGGTTTCGGCGGGCTGGTAAATCTCGCGCACCCGGTCACGTTCCACGGCTGGGTCCGGCACCGGGATGGCGGAGAGCAGCGCGCGGGTATAAGCGTGTTGGGGGTTGTCGAAGACCTCGTCGGTGGGGCCGTATTCCACGAAATCGCCCTTGTACATCACCGCGACCTTGTCGGAGAGGTGGCGCACAACGGACAGGTCGTGGGCGACGAAGACCAGGGAGATCCCGAGGCGGTTCTTCAGATCGTGCAGCAGGTTGATGATGCCAGCCTGGATGGACACGTCGAGGGCGGAGACGGGCTCATCGAGCACCACGATGGAGGGGTTGGTGGCGAGCGCGCGGGCCAAGCCGATGCGCTGGCGCTGTCCGCCAGAGAAGTGTCCGGGGAAGCGGTCCACCTGGTGGGATTCGAGGCCGACGAGTTTCATCAGCTCACCCACGCGCTGGCCGACGTCCCCCTCGTACCCCAGCGATTCCAGCGGCTCAGCGATGATCTCACGGATGGTCATGCGCGGGTTGAGCGAGCTCATTGGATCCTGGAAGACGATCTGGATGTCCTTGCGCAGCTTGCGGCGTGCCGACGCACTCAAGCCGGAGGTGTTGGTGCCGTTGACCACGATGGTGGAGCCCTCTGGAGGGTTGAGGTCCATGATCTCCAGCAGGGTGGTGGTCTTGCCGGAACCGGACTCACCCACGATGGCGAAGCACTCGCCCTGGTGCACGTCGAAGCTGACGTTCTTGACCGCATGGACGGTGCCGACGCGGCGCTTGAGAATCGCTCCCTTGATGAGCGGGAAGTCCTTGACCAGGTTCTTGACCTCCAAGGTGACGGGGCGCTGGTCGTAGGGCGTATCGCCCAAGGTATCGGCGGAAAGCTTCGGTAGTGGGTACATGCGCTCGCCGCCAATCGTGCCGTCCTCAATTTCATCGGAGCGTAGGCAGGAGGCGTAGTGGCCGGGGCCGTCGCCAAGCTCACGCAGCTCCGGCTCCATGGTGCGGCACTCGTCCATCACCACTGGGCAACGGTCGGCGAAGGGGCACTCGGCGGCGACCTCAATCAGCCGCGGCGGGGTACCCGCTATGGGGGTCAGCGGCTCATCGGTGGCCTTGTCGACGCGCGGCGTCGACCCGAGAAGACCCACGGTGTAGGGCATCTTGGGGTTGTTGAAGATGGTGTCGACATCGCCCAGCTCCACCGGGCGACCGGCGTACATGACGAGGACGTCGTCGGCTGTGCCGGCCACGACACCCATGTCGTGGGTAATCATGATGACCGCGGCGCCGGTTTCGCGCTGCGCCACCTTGAGGACCTCCAGGATCTGAGCCTGGATGGTGACGTCGAGGGCCGTGGTGGGCTCGTCGGCGATGATGACGCGCGGGTTATTCGCCATGGCGATGGCGATGACCACGCGCTGACGCATACCACCGGAGAACTCGTGCGGGAAGGACTTCACGCGCTTGTCCGCCTCCGGAATGCCGACGAGTTCGAGCAGGCGAATGGCCTCCTTCTCCGCCTCCTTCGTGGAGACATCGCGGTGGGTCTGGATGGCTTCGATGAGCTGGTCGCCGATGGAGAACACCGGGGTCAGGGAGGAGAGCGGGTCCTGGAAGATCATGGCGATGTCCTTGCCGCGGATCTTCGACATCTCCTTGTCGGACTTGCCGATGAGCTCGGTGCCGGCATAGACCACGGAGCCTTCCACCTTGGCGTAATCCGGCAGCAGACCCATAACCGCCATTGAGGTGACGGACTTACCGGAGCCGGACTCGCCCACAATGGCCAGGGTGCGGCCCGGCATAAGGTCGAAGTCAACGCCACGTACGGCGTGGACGGAGCCGGCCTCCGAGGGGAAGGTGACGGACAGATTGCGTACGGACAGAACCGGGTCGGCGGACGCGGCGGGATCGGTAGCGCGGCTGGCCGGGACGGCGTTGGCGTTATGCGCAGTATTCTGCGGGGTCATGCTCGGCCTCCAGAGTTCGAGTTGGGGTCAATGGCGTCGCGCAGACCGTCGGCGATGAACGCCATGGAGACGGTCAGCAGCGTGAGGATGCCTGCAGGGAAGTAGAAGAGCCAGGGTGAAGCCTCGACGGCGTTGGCGCCGCCGGCCAGGAGGGTGCCCAGGGAGACGTCGGGAAGCTTCACGCCCAAGCCCAAGAAGGACAGCGCGGTCTCCGACATGATGGTGGACACCACGCCCAGGGCCGCTTGGATGATGAGCAGCGAACCGATGTTG
Source organism: Corynebacterium sp. HMSC035E02 (assembly GCF_001836065.1). Lineage (NCBI taxonomy): Bacteria > Bacillati > Actinomycetota > Actinomycetes > Mycobacteriales > Corynebacteriaceae > Corynebacterium > Corynebacterium sp. HMSC035E02. The sequence goes on along the minus strand of NZ_KV827377.1, from coordinate 74,563 downwards.
GGCACTACGTGGCGGAAGATGGTGCGCAGGCGCGAAACACCCATGTAGTCCGCGGCGCGGACGTAGTCGTTCTCGCGCACGCTGAGCGCCATGGCCCAGATGACACGCGCCGGGTACATCCAGCCGAAGACGATGAGCACCACGATGAGCAGCTTCCAGTCACCGCCGGAATCGGAGACCACCAGAGCGATGAGCAGGAAGGTCGGGATTGCCAGCAGGAAGTGGATGACGGCCAGGATGACCTTTTCCACCGCGCCTCCGTACATGGCCGCGGCCGCGCCGATGAAAGCGGACAACACCGTGGATGCTATCGACACGATAAGCGCAATGATGAGCGAGCGGCCCAGGCCGTGGACGGTTTGCGCGAAGAGGTCGTTACCGGAATCGGTCGTGCCGAACCAGTGCTCGGAGGAAGGTCCGGTGGACAGGTTGAAGAAGTCCGGCTCATCGAAACCCCAGGGGGTCAGCAGGCTGCCAAAGATGGCCAGCAGGGTGAGCAACACGAAGATGACGAGGCCGACGGCCGCGAACTTGTTGCGGAAGAAGCGGCGAACGTACAGCTTGAGCTTTGAGGTGCCGCGGAACTCGTTGCTGGAGAACTGCTTGCGCTGTGCGTCATCGACATCGACGCCGGAACCAAGTGCGGACTGTGCGCTGGGTTCGGTCTGCGGTGAAAAGTCAGCAGTGGCGGTATGCGGGCGCACGCCAAGGTTGTCCGCGGCGGTGTCGATAGCGAGATCGTTGCGGCGGTGGCGTTGCGGCTGACGTGCTGCCGAGCGCGGCGACGTGGATTTCTTTTCTGGAGACATTTAGCTCACCCTTACTCGCGGATCGAGGGCTACGACGACGAGGTCAGCCAGGATTGCGGAGAAGGCAATCATGACGGCACCGAAGGCGGCGACGGCGGTGGTGCCGTTGACGTCGTTGCGGCTGATGGTTTCGATGAAGTACTGGCCCATTCCCTTCCACGCGAAAATGGTTTCCGTCATGATGGCGCCGGTAAAGATTCCGGGAACGGAGAAGGCCACGGAGGTTGCCACCGGAATGATGGAGGTGCGCAGGGCGTGCTTGCGGATGGCCTGGGAGCGCGTGAGGCCCTTGGCCCGGGCGGTGCGCACGTAGTCGGCATTCAAGTTATCCAGCAACAGGGTGCGCTGCATCATGTGGTAGCCGGCGTAGCTGATGATGATGAGCGAGATGGACGGCAAGATGAGGTGCTGCGCCATATCCAGCAGCTTGGGGAAGAAGCCTTCGACGCCGAGGCTGGACGCGCCCGTCACATAAACCACGCGGTGGCCGGTGACGCGGTTGATCCACAGGCCACCGGCAACAACCAGAATGGAGGCGACGACCACGTGGGTGTTCATCGTGATGATGGAAACGCCCTGCCAGAAGCGGTCAGCCGCTTTGTATTGGCGGGAAGCGGTGTAGACACCAAGGCCGACGCCGATGATGACGGAGAGGATCGTGGCGACGAGCAGTAGCTGTGCCGAGACGAGAGCGCGGTGAGCGATTTGCGCGCTGACCGGGTCGCCGAGAGGGGAGGTACCCCAGTCCCAGTGGAAGAGAATGTTGGAAAGCCAGCCCCACCAGCGCTCAATAAGCGGGGTCTCAGGATTGAGCCCGAGCGGAGTGAGGATGCGGCCGATTTCTTCCGGCTCGAGCGGTGGGTTGCGGCCGACATAATTTGATCGGGGATCAAGGAAGGTTGCGGCCAGGAGATACGCGATATTAGTCGCGAGGAAGATGACTACCAGCCAGCTGGCGGTCTTCTTGATGATGTACTTGAACATCACTATTCCTTCGCAGGGTTTGTCTCGGCAGATTCGGTGAGTATGGCGGCCGATAAGAGTTAACGGCACTCATGTGACCTAGACCTCAGGCTAGGTGCTGTGTCACATATTAAAAGAAATGTGAGACAGGAGAGGAATAATGATTGTTTTTGTTTCATGGGGGTACTCCCCGCGTGTGAAAACTTTGTATTAATTACATATTAATTGGCCTATAGAAATTTGCAAGCAGGGGAGTGTCGGTGCAGGGACTGAAAGCTTCTTTGGGCTCACAAATCGTGCCTGATTGCCTGGGTGGCAGTGAATAATATGCGCATAGTTTGGGGGTAGTGTGCAGGGGGATTGCGCTGAATAGATAAGGGGTAAGGAACGCTCAGCAAGCATGCAGGAGCCGGCTCAGCGCATCTTTTTCAGCCTCCGTGACCCAGATTTCATAGACCGCTTTTACCTCGACGATGCGACGCGCATACTCACAGCGAAAACCTTTGTTGGGCGGCAGCCACGTGGCGGCATCGCCGGCGCCTTTCTGCTGGTTGAGAGGACCATCGACGGCAAGGAGATTGCGGGGATCATTGGCAAAGTTGCGGCGCTTCTCGGGTGACCATTGCTGGGCGCCTTTCTGCCAGGCGTCGGCCAGCGCCACAACGTGATCGATCTGCACTGCACTCGAGGTCTGCGCCCCGCGCTGAAACTCAATGTCCTGGCCCGAATAAGGATCATGCAAGGTGCCGGCGAGCGCCACGCAGTCGTGGGTTCCTTCCTTGAGCACGAGGCTCTCCGGATCCAAGTCCCTGCGGAGGATATCGTTGCGGGTATCGCAGCCGTTGTGGCCAAACACCACCGTGACATCATCGGACCAGGCCTGGCCGAATTCCTCGCGCTCATAACCGGTCATGGGGGCGCGGCCCTTGACCTTCAGAGAATCTAGGGCGGCGAGCGCTTCGGCTATGCCTGGCGCAATGTCTGGCGGGGGCGTGGCTTCGTCGGAGTGTTCTTCTGTGGGGGCTTCTTGCGCGGGCGCCGCTGTTGTTGTGGAAGCACTCGGCCCCGCCGCTGGGGGAGCAGCCGGGGAGGGAAGGAGCAGGCCGACCACCACGAGCACAGCCACCGCAGCGTTGAGCAGCGCGGCGATGAAGAACGGGGTACGAGAGGCCATGACGCATTGATCCTAGTGGGTAGAATCGGCACACGGTATGAGTATCGATATGTTCTTTGACGACTACCTCGCCGAGCGCGGCCTTACGCGCTCGGCGGAGGTCATCCCGGATCACGCCTGCCAGGTCTTTTGCGGTATGCCGAAGCCGACATCGCATCCTTCCCTCGATGAGGCCGTGCAGCTTGTTGTGCGCACTTTGGGGGAGTAGCGCAGGTGTCTGATTTCCACGTCTCTGTGCCTTTGTCCGCGCGCCTAGACGCCGAGCCCTTCGCACTCTCCTTCTCCGGACAAGGCTATGCCTGGCTGCCGACGCTGCGCAGTGCCCTCGCTGCCGGCGTCCGGCCACTCATAGCGGAGTACCTCGCCGAAGCCGAGGAACTCCTTGCCCCGCTGGAGGACGAGCTTGTACCCACCGCGCCGCGCGGGTTTGCGCCACTGGTGTGGGCGGACGAGGAGCAAGGGAGGGCACATGGGCTGGACGACGCCTCACTCTCCACCCCCGGCATCCTCACCGCGCAGCTGGCCGTACTCGAATGCTTGCGCGCGCACGGAGTAGAACTCGACGACGCCGTCACCAGCATTGGTCACTCCCAAGGCGTACTCGCCGCAGCGGTGGTGGAGAAGCGCATGAGACCAGCGGAGGCCCTGGCGCTGGCACGCCTCATCGGTGCAGCCATGACGACTACCGCGCGCAGCGCTGGGCTCATACGCACCCCGCAGGGCGCGCCCATGGCGGCGGTGACGGGCGCGACGAGACAGCAACTGCGCGAAGTCGGAGCACACATCGGGCTCGACAACGGCCGTGGGCGCTTCGTCATCGTTGGAACACCGGCTGAGCTCGCCCGAGTGAAGGCCACGCTGCAGGAGAGCTCGGACCTCAAGGAAGGGCGGGAAGGGGAGTCAGCCGCCATCGCTGTCACCGACCTTGAGGTTTCAGCAGCGTTCCACCATCCCACCATGCAGTTTGCGGTGGAGCAGGTGGAAAGCTGGGCGGAGCGAATCGGCTTGGACCTAGAAATCACCGCGCAGCTCGCGCGGGCCGTGCTCACGGATTACGTGGACTGGCCCGAGCGCGTTGACTCGGCGCTCGAAGCCGGGGCTCGCTGGATATTAGAAGTGGGGCCTTCCCGCGGGGTGGAGCCGTTGACGCGGGACATTGTTGCTGGACGCGGCGTGGGCACGCTTGCCGTGGGGACGGCGGAAGGACTGGCTCAGCTCGCGGAACCGGGTCGCGCACCGGCTCTGCCCCGCGCGTGGTCCGAGTGGGCCCCGCGCATTGCAAACGGGCGCCTAGTGACTGCCTTTACGCGAGCCACCGGCTACTCACCAGTCATGCTCCCCGGGATGACCCCCACCACTGTGGAACCAGGCATCGTCGCCGCAGCCGCCAATGCCGGGCACTGGGCGGAGCTGGCCGGCGGAGGACAGCACACCGATGACATCCTGCAGGAGAACCTGCACACCCTGGGTAGGTTGCTGCAGCCCGGGGTGAACGTCCAGTTCAACGCACTGTACCTTGCGGCTTCCCAGTGGCGTCGCCAGATCGAGGGGCCGAACTCGATTCTGCGAGCACGCGAAGGAGGAGCACCCATCAACGGCGTGGTGATTTCCGCTGGCATTCCGCCTGTGGAGGAGGCCAAAGAGCTGGTGGAGAAGCTCCACGCCGCGAACATCCCTTGGGTCGCCTTCAAACCGGGAACTTCGGCGCAGGTGGAGGAGGTACTCTGTATCGCCGATGCTCTCACTGAGACCACCCTCATCATGCAGCTGGAAGGCAGCGCGGCCGGTGGCCACCACTCCTTAGAAGGTCTCGATGACGTCCTCGTTGCTACTTACGCGCGGATCCGTGAGCGCGACAATATTCTCCTCGCTGTTGGTGGGGGAATTGGTACCCCAGCGCGCGGTGCAGAGTACCTGCTGGGTACGTGGGCGCAGCGCTTCGGTCTGCCCGCGGCGCCAGTCGATGCCATCATGGTGGGCACCGCTGTCATGGCGGCGAAGGAATCCACCGCATCCGAGTCGGTAAAGCAGGCGCTCGTCGCTGCGCACAGTGGGGACGTTATATCGGGCCGCTCGGACCTAGGGGCGGACATCCATGAGCTGGACAACTCTTTCGCCCGCGCCGGGCGCCTTCTGGATGAGGTGGCCGGTGACGCCGCGGCCGTAGAAGCACGCCGCGCCGAGATCATTGAGGCCATCGGGCGCACGTGCAAGCCTTACTTCGGCGACCTCGATGAGAGGTCCTATTCCGAGTGGCTGCAGCGCTACCTTGAGCTGTCCTACCAGGACGGCTGGGTTGATGAATCCTGGTTGAGGCGATTTACGAGCATGGTGGCTCGCGCCGAAGCCCGCCTTCACCCGACCGATCACGGCGAGATCGAGTTGCGCGTTGAGGTTGACCGCGAGAACCCGGCTGAGGCAATTAATCAGCTGACCGAACTCTACGGTGACGCCGCGCTGCACCCGACCGACGCCGCGTGGTTCATTCAACTCGTGGACGGTCCGGGCAAACCCGCAAACTTTGTGCCGGTTATCGATTCCGAGGTACGCCGCCGCTGGCGCCGCGACACCTTGTGGCAGGCGCACGATGAGCACTACGAGGCCGATGAGGTCTGCATCATCCCCGGCACGGCGGCTGTTGAGGGAATCGAGCAGGCCAACGAACCGGTGGCACAGATACTAGGCCGCTTCGAGCAGGCGGCGCTTGCGCTTCTCGACGACTCCAGCGAGGAGCCTGTCTTAAGTAATGAAGAGCTCATCCGCCGAGCCCCGGGCCTAAATTGGGCGGGGCGCGAGCAGCCCAACCCCCTGCGTCTTGGACTTGATGGGGCCGAGCTGGACACTGCGGTCGACGGCACCATGTGGTTGACCGTTCCTTTTCACTCCGGAGCTGAGCTGCGCGTTCGCATCACTCCGCCGCGCGTTCCGGGTGCCTCACCACTCGTTAAGGTCGAGGATGCTGAATCCGCCATGCGGGATCTGCTGCGCCAGGCCCTCGGCGGTGACCTACCTGAGGTTGATTCCGGGATCGCAACAATCAGCGCTCACCTCAGCGCCACCGACATTGCCCAGTATGGTGCGGTGACGAGCGGGGAAATGAGCCCTGATGTCTCGCCCGATGTTCTCGTCGGCCCCGCCTGGCCGGCACTCTTCGCCGTCCTGGCCAGTGCCCACACTGAGTCGGGGGAACCGGTGGTGGAGGGCTTCCTTGGCCTCGTCCACCTTGAGCATTCGCTGAGCCTCAAGTCAGACACCTGGGAGCTGCTTCGCAGCAGCGTCGCCCTGGGCTGCGAGCCCTTGGCACTGAACTACACCGCAGCACTGAAAGACGTTCGCGATACGCCCTCGGGGCGCCTCATCGACGTGAGCGTTGCTGTCGCCGCCGCGGTAGGCGGCGGCGAGCGCGAATTTGCGCAGTTGCACGAGCGCTTCCTTATTACCGGGCGGCGCGGCGATGCCCCGCTCGAGCTCGCGCGCGTCACAACTAATGGTGCACAAGAAAACGGGACAGAGACAGCAGAGCCGTCCTTCCGGGAGACGCCGCGCTCCTTCCGCTACCGCACCACCGCAGTGGCACCGGAAGAATTGCGGCCCTTTGCCGTGGTGACAGGGGATAGGAACCCCATCCACCTGTCATCGAACGCAGCGGCATTGGCGGGGCACCGTGAAGGCCCCATCGTCCACGGCATGTGGACCTCGGCGCTGGCGCAAGCAGCCGCGGCTTTCGACGGCGCTCGCGTTCTCGAGTGGTCCACTACCTGGCTTGCACCCGTGCTGCCGGGCAGTGAGGTGGAGTTCGAGGTGGAACGGGTGGGCGTCGACAAGCGCGGCGGCTACGGCGAGGTCCGCAGCGTGACCGCCACCAGCCAGGGCGTGCCGGTGCTGCAGGCGCGAGCGACGATGAGCAGTCCCACCACCTTCTACGCCTTCCCCGGCCAAGGCATTCAATCCCCGGGGATGGGGATGAAGGACTATGCGGAGTCCGCAGCGGCGCGCGCCGTGTGGGAGCGTGCGGACCGGCACACGCGGCAAGACTTGGGCTTTTCCATCCTGGAGATCGTCCGCCACAACCCCGACACCGTGGTGGTGGATGGTGAGACCTTCACCCACCCGGAAGGCGTGCTTTATCTGACGCAGTTCACGCAGGTGGCCATGGCCACGCTGGGCTGCGCGCAGATTGCAACGCTCAAGGAAGCCGCGGTGCTCGATTCCGGTGCCTTCTTTGCTGGCCACTCGGTGGGCGAGTACAACGCCCTAGCCGCTTATGCCGAGGTCCTGTCCTTGGAGGCGGTCCTGGACATTGTTTATGTCCGCGGGCTGACCATGCACCGACTGGTCGAGCGCGATTCCGCGGGCCAGTCGCTCTACGGTTTGGCAGCGCTGCGCCCGCCCAAGATGGGGATGAGCGCGGGCGAGGCCATCGCCCATGTTGCCCGCGTGGCCGCAGAGACCGGCGAGTTCCTTGAGGTGGTCAACCACAATATTGCCGGGCGCCAATACGCGGTCGCCGGGACGAAGGCGGGGCTGGATGCGTTGGCTCATGACGCCGAACGCCGCGCCGCGGGACAGCGCGCCGTCATCCCCATCTCGGGGATTGACGTGCCCTTCCACTCCTCCCGCTTAGTGAGCGGCGTGGCAGATTTCCGCGCGCACCTTGACGCGCTCATCCCTGAAGGGATCAACCTCGATGCCCTGGTGGGGCGCTATATTCCAAACCTCGTGGCGCGGCCCTTCGCGCTCAGCCGCGAGTTCGTGGAATCCATCGCCGCGGTGGTGGATTCGGAACCCATCGCGGAGATCCTGGCGGACTTCGATGGTGCCATGGCAAGCCCGGCGCGCTTGGGGCGAACCCTGCTCATCGAGCTTTTGGCCTGGCAGTTTGCCTCCCCGGTGCGCTGGATAGAGACCCAGGATCTGCTCCTTGGGCAGCTCGGCGTGGAGCGTTTCCTCGAGGTCGGCGTTGGTGCCGCGCCGACGTTGACCAACATGCTGGGCCAAACCCTGCGCCTGCCCCAGTACGCGGGCAGCGCAGGCATCGAGGTGCTGAATTACGAGCGCGACCGCGGGCGAGTCTTTGCCGAAGACGCCGAGCCGGTGCCCGACTCAGCAGCGGAGGTGGCTGCGCAGCCGGACGCTGCCGAAACGGAACCGGCAGAATCTGAGTCGAGGCAAGCAGTCGACAGGGCACACCGGGAAAACTCCGTCCACGCCCCGCGCGAGGAGGCCCCGGCCGCCGTCGAGGACCGCCCGCTCAGCGTGCACCAGGCCCTCGAGATGCTTATTGCTCTGTGGACCAAGGTCCGGCCTGACCAGATGACGGCGACCGATTCCATCGAAACCCTCGTGGAAGGCGTGTCCTCCCGCCGCAACCAGTTGCTCGTTGACCTCGGCGTGGAGTTCGGCATCAGCGCCATCGAGAATGCCGCGGATGCGCCTCTCCCGCAGCTGGCGGCGAGCGTGGCTCAGCGCGCGCCGGGCTATGCAGCTTTCGGGGAAGTCCTCAGAGAGCAGGTCGCGCAGGCTCTCAACCGGCTCACCGGGCCCGCGGGCAAGAAGCCGAGCTACGTGGCCGAACGCGTGAGCAATACCTGGGGATTGGGCTCGGGCTGGGCCGATCGCGCTATTGCACAGCTGGTCCTAGGCACGCGCGAGGGCTCATCGCTGCGCGGCGGGGAGCTGGCCAGCTTGCCCATGACCGGTGTGGCATCGGCGGCTGAGCTCGATGCACTGATCGACGCCTCCGTGCGCGCCGCCGGCGAGCGCGAAGGAGTCTCGCTGCAAAAGGCCGCAGCACCAACGCCACACGAGACCGTAGACCCAGAGGCGGTGCGCGCCTATACCGAGCGCCTTGAAGCGGCGCTGGAGGACTCCGCCCGCGCTGCACTCGCCGCCCTCGGCCGTGAGGAGACCCCGATTGAGCAGGGGGACAGCGCCGCGCACACGGAGCTGGAGCAACTCGTTGCAGTGGAGCTCGGCCCGGACTGGCAGCGACAAGTCGCCCCCGCTTTTGATGCTCGCAAGGCAGTGCTTCTCGACGACCGCTGGGCCAGCGCCCGCGAGGACATCGCCCGCGCGGCGGCCGCCGGGGAAGCAGAGCCCGAGCTGGACGTGTTGGGTGCCGGTGAGGAAGTTGCGCTCCTGGCCGAGCACTTCGGCTATGAGCATCTGGCCCGCGATGCCCGCACCCCGGCCGACGGGTTGCTCTTCGCTGACCAAGTAGCCGTGGTGACGGGTGGCTCGCCGGGCTCGATTGCCGCCGAACTCATCGGTGAATTGCTCGCGGAGGGCGCAACCGTGATTGCGACGACTTCCCGGCTAGGCCACGAGCGCCTCGAGTTCTATAAGGAGCTCTACCGCAACCGTGCCGTCGGTGCGGCGGCCCTGTGGGTGGTTCCAGCAAACCTCAATTCCTTCGCGGACGTGGATGCACTCGTGGAATGGATTGCGGCGGAGCGCACCGCTACCGTGGGTGGCGAGTCCGTGCGACTGAAGCCGGCTTACGTGGCGGATTTGCTCTTCCCCTTCGCCGCGCCGCGCGTGGCGGGCACCCTCCAGGATGCCGGTGCGGGGGCGGAGTCCCAGATGCGCCTGCTGCTGTGGTCGGTGGAGAAGCTCATCGCGTCGCTGTCCGCCGTGGGCGCGGATACACATGTTGGACACCGGCTGCACGTGGTGCTGCCGGGCTCGCCGAACCGTGGGCGCTTCGGCAGCGATGGAGCCTACGGCGAGGCCAAGGCGGCCCTTGATGCTTTGGTTAACCGCTGGTCCGCAGAGCAGTCCACGTGGGGCGCGCGCACCTCGCTGGTGCATGCCCACATCGGGTGGGTGCGCGGCACCGGCCTGATGGGCGGAAACGATCCGCTGGTTGCGCAGGTGGAGGCCCGCGGCGTGCGAACCTTCTCAGCGAAGGAGATGGCGGTGCAGCTTATCGACGCCACCGCCTCTTCCGACATCCGCGCCGAAGCAGCACAGGCGCCGCTGAGCGTGGACCTCACTGGCGGGCTGGCCGAGGCCGAGCTAGACCTAGCCGCGCTTGCCCGGGATTCACAGTCAGAGGATGCAGATGCATCGAGCGCAGCTGCTAGATCGGGCGAAGAGAAGGCTCCGCGAACGGCGAAGGCCCTGCCGAATGTGCTGAGGCCTGCAGAGCGGACCAGCCCCGACTTCAGCGGGGTGACGCAGTCCCTCGAGGACATGGTGGTCATCGTCGGCGCCGGCGAGCTCGGTCCGCTGGGCTCCTCGCGTACCCGCTATGAGGTGGAGGTCGGCGGAGAGCTCTCTGCGGCTGGCGTGCTGGAGCTGGCGTGGAGCCGCGGGCTCATCAGCTGGGATGAGCGCACGGCCGGCTGGCTGACAGCCGGAGGTGAGGAGTTAGCGGAGGAAGACGTCTACGAGCGCTTCCACGACGAGGTCCTCGCCGGGATTGGTGTGCGCCGCTTCCACGATGACTTCGGCCCGCACCTGCCCATGGTGGATAACCTCGCGCCCGAGCTGGCCACCATCTACTTGGAGAAGCCACTGAGCTTTACCGTGCAGGACGAAGAGACAGCGCGGAGCTTCGTCGATAGTTGCGAGGGCGCCACACTGCGCCGTGTCACTGATCCGACTGGCGAGGTCGAATGGCAAGTCACCCGGCCTGCTGGCTCCGCGGTGCGGGTACCGCGGCGCGTGACCATGACCCGCTTTGTGGGCGGCCAGATACCGGAGGGCTTCGACCCGCAGGTCTACGGCATTCCCGCGGACATGGTGGATAACCTCGACCGCCTTGCCCTATGGAACCTGGTGTGCACCGTGGATGCCTTCCTCTCCGCAGGCTTTAGCCCGGCCGAGCTCTTGGCCCATGTCCACCCGGCGCGCGTGAGCTCCACCCAGGGCACCGGCATGGCGGGCCAGGAGGCGCTGCGCTCGCTGTACGTCGATAAGCTGTTGGGCCAGCCGCGCCCCAATGACATCCTGCAGGAAGCGCTGCCCAACGTCATTGCCGCGCACGTGATGCAGTCCTATGTCGGCGGCTATGGCCAAATGGTGCACCCGGTGGCCGCCTGTGCCACGGCGGCGGTGTCGGTAGAGGAGGGCGTCGACAAGCTGCGCCTGCACAAGGCCGATTTCGTGGTGGCCGGCGGCGTCGACGCCCTGTCCATCGAGGGCATTACCGGCTTTGGTGACATGGCGGCCACCGCCGATAGCGCCGAGATGATGTCGAAGGGGATTGAACACCGCTTCTTCTCCCGTGCTAATGACCGCCGCCGCGCTGGCTTCGTGGAATCCGAAGGCGGCGGAACCATCCTGCTTGCACGGGGAACCTTTGCGGCGGAGATGGGGTTGCCGGTCCTCGGCGTGGTGGGCTTTGCTGAGTCTTTCGCCGACGGCGCGCACACCTCCATCCCCGCGCCGGGCCTGGGTGCACTCTCTGCAGCGCGGGGTGGGCAGGACTCCCGCCTGGCGCGCTCGCTGGAGGCCCTCGGCGTGGGCCCCGACGATATCGCCGTTGTGTCTAAGCACGATACGTCCACCAACGCCAACGACCCCAACGAATCGGATCTGCACGAGCGCATCGCCGCCGCACTCGGCCGCAGCCCCGGCAACCCGCTGTATGTGGTTTCGCAGAAGAGCCTTACCGGGCACGCCAAGGGCGGTGCCGCCGCCTTCCAACTCGTCGGCCTGACTCAAGTGCTGCGCAGCGGAATTCTCCCGCCGAACCGTTCGCTTGATTGCGTTGACCCGGTGCTGCGCCGCCACGCGCATCTGGTGTGGCTGCGCCAGCCGCTGGACCTGCGCCGCACCCCACCCAAGGCAGGCCTGGTGACCTCTTTGGGCTTCGGGCATGTTTCCGCCCTCATCGCGCTGGTTCACCCGGGTGCTTTCTTTGCTGCATTGGCCCGGGAGCAGGGTGAGGGCGTGGCCGAAGCCTGGCGGGCAGCCGCTACCGAACGCGAGCGTCGTGGTCTGCGGCGCTTGGAAGAAGCCATGCGAGGTGGAGCAGCGCTGTACGAGCGGCCGGTGAACCGCAACCTGGGGACCGGAACAGCCGACGAGGTAGTGAAGCGTGAGGCCACAGCTTTGCTGTGCGAGTCCACGCGGCTTCGCAACGGCATGCTTAATCCGGAGGGAGGAGACACAACGCAACGGGGGTAGCTTCCGTTGACGTATCCCCAGCGTGCACCCTCTGGAACGATAAAGAAGCAGGTCAGATGGGTTGGAGAAGTCCCCCAATCTGGGGCACCATGCAAGGGTGAATAAAGCTAAGAAGCCTCTACTAGGCCTTATTTCGGTCGTCGCCGCCACTCTGCTTGCCGCCTGCTCCGCCACGGGTGGAGCGCCCCGCCCCGAAGCGGACGGCGAGCTAGCCGGTGGCGTCGACACCGAGCGCCTTGTCGTCGCCATGATTTCCCACGGCGCGCCGGGTGATACGTACTGGGATCTCGTGCGCAAGGGTGCGGAGGACGCCGCCCGCAAGGACAACATCGAGCTGCGTTACTCCTCCGACCCGGAAGCGCCCAACCAGGCTAACTTGGTGCAATCCGCCATTGACTCCGGTGTGGACGGCATTGCCGTAACCATGCCCAACTCTGCGGCGATCGGGCCGGTAGCCAAGAAGGCCGCGGATGCCGGCATCCCCACCGTGGGGCTTAACGCCGGCATGGATGATTATCAGAAGTACGGCATGAGCGCCTTCTTCGGCCAAGAGGAAAAGGTGGCCGGTACCAAGGCCGGCGAGCGGCTCAAGGACGATGGCGCCAAGCACGTTCTGTGCGTCATCCACGAGCAGGGCAACTCTTCACAGGAGTCGCGCTGCGCCGGCGTGAAAGACGGCCTGGACAACGGCAAGGTGGAGATCCTCTACGTCAACGGCAAGGATCTGACCTCCGCGCAGTCCACCATTAACGCGAAGCTGAGCCAGGATCCGTCCATTGACTGGGTCATGGCGCTGCAGGCCTCCGTGGCGATGCGCTCCGCCGACGCGGTTGCTGACGCCTCCTCCCAGGCCAAGGTCTCCACTTTCGACACCAACGCCGAGCTTGTCGACGCCATCGCGGACAATCGCATCGAGTGGGCCGTCGATCAGCAGCCTTATATGCAGGGCTACCTCGCCGTCGACTCGCTGTGGTTGGCGCACCGCAACGGTTCCACGATGGGCGGCGGCCGCCCCGTGTACACCGGTCCCTCCTTCGTGGATTCCACCAACGTGGACATCATCTCCGAATCCGCTAAGGCAGGTCTGCGATGAGCGAAACCGCTACTGCATCAGACGAGGCTCTATCTAGCCCCGCCGATACGCGCCTGACCCGTCGCAGCGGTTTCGCGCGCCTCATCCGCCGCCCAGAGTTGGCCAGCCTGCTCGGTGCTGTGGTCATCTTCGTCCTCTTTATGATTGTGGCGCCCGCCTTCCGCTCGGTGGAGGCCTTCTCCACGGTGCTCTACGCCAGCTCCACGCTGGGCATTGTGGCCCTAGCAGTGGGCCTGCTCATGATTGGTAATGAGTTTGATTTGTCCTCCGGCGTGGCAGTGACCTCCGCGGCGCTCGTGGCCACCATGCTCAACTACAACTTCCACCTCAACTCGTGGGTGGGCGTGGGGCTGTCCCTCATCACCGCACTGGCCATCGGTGCACTCAACGGCTTCCTCGTGGTGCGCACCAAGATCGATTCCTTCCTTATTACGCTGGCGGCATTCCTCATGCTGCAGGGCCTCAACCTGGCGATTACCAAGCTGGTTACGGGCCAGGTTGCCACCCCGACTATCTCGGACATGGAAGGCTTCGGCTCTGCTCGCGTCATCTTTGCCGGCACCGTCCATATTGGCAGCCTGAGCATCCGCGCCACCGTTATCTGGTGGATCTTCTTCGTCGCCATCGCCTCGTGGGTGCTCTACAAGACGCGCTGGGGTAACTGGATCTTCGCCGTTGGTGGCGACGATGAAGCCGCCCGCGCCGTCGGCGTTCCCGTGCGCCGCGTCAAGGTGGCGTTGTTCATGCTCGTCGGATTTGCAGCGTGGTTCGTGGGCATGCACACCCTCTTTGCCTTCGACTCCATCCAGGCCGGCCAAGGCATTGGCAACGAGTTCCTCTACATCATCGCCGCGGTTATCGGCGGCTGCTCCATGACCGGCGGGCGCGGTACCGCGGTAGGCACCGCCATCGGCGCGCTTATCTTCGGCATGACCAACCAGGGCATCGTGTACGCCGGTTGGAACCCCGACTGGTTCAAGTTCTTCCTCGGCGCCATGCTGCTCTTCGCCGTGCTCACGAACACCTCGGTGGCCAACTTTACGAGGAAGCGATAATCATGATTGAGCTGCACGATATTTCCCAAACCTTCGGCAACTTCCACGCCCTGCGCGGTATCAACCTCAGCGTGAAGGAAGGGGCGGTGACCTGCGTGCTGGGTGATAACGGCGCGGGCAAGTCCACGCTGATCAAGATCCTCGCCGGCCTCAACCAGCCCACGGGCGGCACCATCACCGTCGATGGGGAAGAGGTGAACTTCGCCAGCCCCCGCGATTCCCTCGATGCCGGAATTGCCACCGTGTACCAGGATTTGGCGCTGGTGCCTTCGCTGTCGGTGTGGCGCAACTTTTTCTTGGGCCAGGAACTAACCGGGGCGCTGGGGAGCTTGCGTGAGGAAGAGATGAAGCGGATTACGCATGACCAGCTGGCCGAGATGGGCATTGAGCTTGGCGACGTCTCCGTGGAACTCTCCGCTCTCTCCGGCGGCCAGCGCCAGGTGGTCGCGATTGCCCGCGCCATCTACTTCGGCGCGCGCTACATCATCTTGGACGAGCCGACCGCCGCTCTTGGTGTGAAGCAGTCGGGCATGGTGTTGCGCTTTATCGACGCCGCCCGCGAACGCGGCATGGGCGTGGTGTTCATTACGCACAACCCGCAGCACGCCTACCTCGTGGGCGATCATTTCATCGTGCTCACGGTGGGGCAGATGTCGCTGGATGCCTCCAAGGAGGAGGTCACGCTGCCGGAGCTGACCCAGTGGATGGCCGGCGGCGACGAGCTGGAGGAGCTCAAACAGGAGCTGGCGCGCTAGGCCACAGTTGGCGTAACTAAGCTGGCCTGCATGACTATGAGTGGCGTGAGCGTGGGCACCGACCTGGTGCACATCCCCTCCTTTGCCCAGCAGCTGGAGCTTCCCGGCACGCACTTCGCGCAGGTTTTCAGCGCCTCCGAATTGCGCGTGGCGCAGGCCCGTGGACTGAGCGGTGCTGCCCGCGCGCAGCACCTCGCAGGGCGCTGGGCGGCGAAGGAGGCCTTCATCAAGGCGTGGTCGCAAGCGCTCTACGGGCATCCGCCGGTCCTAGCGGAGGAGGCCGTGGACTGGGCCGAGATTGAGGTCCGCCCCGATGCGTGGGGCCGCGTAGCACTTGAACTGCGGGGCGAGATTGCCCGCCTCGCGCGGGAGTCCTTGGGGGATTTTTCACCGGCGTTGTCCATCAGCCATGATGGTGATTACGCCACCGCTATCGTGCACCTTTCGCGGCACACGCCATAACCCACGCCATGATCTAGGCGCTGGTGGCGATGGCAAAGAGGTAGGCGATGAGCATGCGCTTAATCTCTTCCACCACGCCATCGAAGCTCTCCTCCGAGCGCATGGTGCTGTAATTGAGCAGCGAGACCACGGTGTGGACGAGGAAGGCCGCAATTTCCACTCGGGCGGACTCGTTCATGCCTTGGGCAAGTGGTTCGATGATCTCGGCGATAGGTTTGAGCAGAGACAGCTCCGTATCAGCGGCCGTGGCGCGGGTGGCCGGCGTGGACTGCACGGCATGCCACACTGCGCGGCGCGAGCGGTCCTCGCGCCAGACCCGCGCCATGCGATCAATGAACTCCTCGAGAAAGTCCGGCCACTGCAGGGCCGGCACGCGCTGGGAAAAACGCTCAACCTCCGCCAGCATTTCGGCGGTGTCTTGGCGGTCAAGCTCGCAGATCAGCACGTACTTGTTGGCGAAGTATTGATACAGCGTGCCAATCGGCACTTCCGCGCGGCGCGAGACCTCGTCGAAAGTAAAAGACTCGAAGCCATGGTCCACGAGCGTCTGACGCGCGCAGGACAAAATCCGGTCATACTTGGCCCGGCTACGCGCCTGCGCTGGGCGACGCCTAGGGACCAGTATCTCCGGTGACTTCGAGCTAGATTCCACGGTTTAGTTGAGCCCCTTGAGCACGCGGGCGACGTGGCCGGTGGCCTTGACGTTGTACATGGCTTGGCCAATGGTGCCGTCTTCCTCGACGAGGAACGTGGAGCGGATAACACCCTGGACGATCTTGCCGTAGTTCTTCTTCTCACCGAAAGCGCCGTACGCAGTCATGACCTCCTTATCGGGGTCAGAGAGCAGCGGGAAGTTCAGCTCGTGGTCCTCACGGAACTTAGCCAGGGCCTCGGGCTTGTCGGGGGAGATGCCCACCACGGCGATGTTCATGCCATTGAGCTGCTCTAGGCTATCGCGGAAGTCGCAGGCTTCCTTCGTGCAGCCAGGGGTGTTGGCGCGCGGGTAGAAGTAAACCACGACGCGCTGGCCGGCATAGTCGCTCAGGCTTACGGTGTTGCCGGCATCATCGCTGAGGGAAAAAGCGGGGGCTTTGTCACCCACGGACAGTCGTTGTGCTTCAGTCATGGTGTATAGCCTACCGTGCTCTCCCTTAGGACTCTTTGGTGAATCTCAGTTCGCTCGCCGCAGCACAGCTGAGACAAAACGTGGCCAACTCTGCAGGGGAGCCGGTGGTCAATGTAGAATGTCCACGTTAGAACCTCAACGGTTAGAAAGACACTAACCGCAACAACACCGAACGAAGCCAAAATTCAGGAGATTCACGTGGCACGCAACATTGATGATATCCAGCGCGACATCGAGCGCACCCGCCGTCAGCTGGCTAGCACCTTGGATGAGCTGGCTGATCGCAGCAAGCCGCAGAACTTCGTCGAGGACGCTAAGGGCGCGGCAACCCAGAAGTTGCAGGAGCGCAATGTGCAGATGGCGCTCGCCGGCGTTGGTGCAGCCGTCGTAGGCCTTATCGCTTTCTCCGTTTTCCGCTCCAAGCGCCGCAAGTCCGATATCAAGGAGCTGCAGCGCCTGCTCGCTGAGCGTCGCTAGAGCCGGTTAGCGCCGTTGGGCGCGACTGCATACCTAGAGGCCCTGCCTTGGGAAATACCCCGGGGTGGGGCATTTTTGTGCTCCGTATGCGTTACTGGAAGCATTGCCTACCCTATGCGGGCTTTGGGTAGCCTTACCTGTCTGTGTAGTATGAACCTCCGAACAGACCATAAGACCAAAGTTTGAAGGAGAAATCGTGCTTCACGTATCGACGCCTGCAGGCCAGGCATCCCGTCCGCGCGTCGGGCGAGTAGTAGGGGCGTGCGCCATGGTGGCGGCGCTGGCCAGCGCGCTGGCGGGCTGTGCCTCCGACAATGCCGATGCCGGCAGCGAGCAGGCCACGGGAGCGCAGGGGACTGCCGCTGTGAGTTTCACAGACCTTGCCGGCCGCCAGGTGGAGCTGGACCACGCGCCGGAACGCGTCATCCTGGGAGAAGGCCGCAGCGTCTTTGCCACCGGCATCCTCAACAAGGAAGACCCGCTGGACAAGGTCGTGGCCATCGGATCGGACCTGAAGCAGAATGTGCCCGACTACTACCGCGAGCTGGAAAAGACCGCGCCCAAGGTCAACGAGCTGCCGGAAATCGGCGGCTTCACCAAGGGTGACGTGACCGTGGAGGAACTGATCAGCCTCGACCCGGACCTCATCGTGCTCTCCAAGGATCAGTATGAGGCCTCCCAGACCGCCGGGCTCACCGACAAGTTGGACCAGGCCGGCCTGACCTATGCCGTCACGGACTTCCGCGCCAAGCCCTTGGAGAACACCATTCCCACCATGGAAATCTTCGCCGATATCTTTGGCCACGAGGACCGCGCGGAGGAGTTCATCGCGGACTGGCAAAAGAACGTGGACCTGGTGACCGAGCGTGCCACGAAAGCACAGGACAAGCCCTCCACCTTCGTGTGGCGCGCAGCGGGTGTCTCCGACTGCTGCGGCTCGTGGAATGACTCCAACATTTCTGAGCTGGTCAACGTCGCCGGCGGAAAGAACGTGGCAGACGGCATCATCGAGGGAGAGTCCGGCGCACTGACCCCGGAGAAGGTCATCGACGCCGATCCCGACATGATCATCGCCACCGGCGGCGACTGGTCCGCCAAGGTGGATAACGCAAAGGGCCACACCGGCTTCGCTGCCGCCGGCTATGGCATCAGCGAAAAGGATGCCCACGAGAGCGCCGCTTCGCTGGCCGGCGTCCAACCTGGTTTTGAGGACCTCTCTGCCGTCAAGGAGCACAACCTCCACGGCCTGTGGCACCAGTTCTACAACTCGCCCTTCAACTACCTGGCACTCCTTCAGATCGCCGCGTGGCTCCACCCAGAGGACTACGCAGACGTCAACGTTCAGCAAGAATGGGCCGAAGCCCAAGAGAAATACTCGCCCGTCCCAGGCGACGGAACCTTCTTCAGCACCAATTAGTCATGAGCATTCTCACATCAACCGGGCGCTCGGCAAGCCCTGAACGGACCACGCGCGCAGAAACCGCAGTTCTTCCCGTGGAGGCCCTGGCATGCGAGCACTCCCGTGTAACACGCCGCCGCATCGCCATCGTCGCCGGGCTAATCGTCGTGGCTCTCGCCGCCTTCGTCGTCAGCGTTATCGTCGGCGCCATCGACCTCACCCCGGGTCAGGTGCTGCGGGGGATGGTGGATCCGGGAGGTGTCGACAAGCAAACGCGTACAGTCCTGTGGAGCCTGCGCCTGCCTATGGCTGTCATGGCGCTGCTTATCGGCGCCAGCCTGTCACTGGCTGGCGCACAGATGCAAACCATCCTGGATAATCCGCTGGCGGAACCCTTTACTCTCGGTATTTCCGCGGCGGCTGCCTTCGGCGGAGCCAGTGCCATCGTGTTGCGTTGGCAGCTTTTGGCCCAGCCGCAGTTCAACCTCGCGCTCATCGCGTGGCTGTCGGCGGCGCTCGCCACGGCCATCATCGTCGTTGCCGCCGTTATCCGCGGCGCGAAGTCCGAGACGATGGTGCTGCTCGGCATCGGCCTCGTCTTCTTCTTTCAGGCTATGCTGGCGCTCATTCAATACCGCTCTTCCAGCGAGGCTCTCCAACAGATCGTTTTCTGGTCCATGGGTTCGCTCACCCGCGCCAGCTGGCAGGCCAACGCCGTGCTAGCCGGCGTGCTTGCAGTGGCGCTGCCCATCCTGGGCGCGCTGTCGTGGCGGCTGACAGCGCTGCGGCTTGGCGATGCCCGCGCCACCGCCCTCGGTGTCAACACCTCCCGTCTGCGCGTGATCGTGCTCGTCGTGGTCTCACTCGTCGCGGCCACCACCGTGGCCTTCGCTGGCATCATCGGCTTTATTGGCCTAGTAGGCCCTCACATCGCGCGCATGCTGGTGGGGGAGGACCAACGCTACTTCGTGCCGGCATCCATGGCCGCGGGCGCGGCGGTGATGTGTGCCGCCCATGCGCTGAGCCTCGTCATTAAGCCCGGGCTGGCCATCCCCATTGGCATCGTGACCTCACTATTGGGCGTGCCGTTCTTCATCGCCATCGTCATGACCCGGAGGAGGGCATTGTGGACGTAGAACTCACCATCGCTGATCTGACCGCCGGCTATGGTTCGCGCACGGTGGTAGACGGGCTGAGTCTCCCCACGCTGCGCGGCGGGCAGGTGGTGGGCTTGCTGGGGCCGAACGCGTCTGGCAAGACCACCACCATTAAGGCGCTCGCCGGCGTGCACCGCGCGCGGGGTGGCACGGTTGATTTTCGTGTCGACGGCCAAGCCCCGCGCGGGCAGCGGCGCCGCCAGCTCATTGGCTACGTGCCGCAGGGCCTGCCGCACACCGCGGCGCTGCGGGCGTTTGAGGCGGTGCTGATTGCGGCGCGGCGCGAAGCATGCGAGGACCCAATCACCCGCACAGCCGAGGTCCTGCACTCCATGGGGCTCGATGAGATTGCGCAGCGCTACCTCAATGAGCTCTCTGGAGGCCAGCGCCAGCTCGTCGCCGTGGCGCAGATGCTCGTGGGGACCCCTGGGCTCATGCTTCTCGACGAGCCCACTTCTGCCCTCGATCTCAACCGCCAGCTCTTCGTCTTGGGCCGCGTGCGGGCAAAAGCTCGGGAGGAAGGCAGCCTCGCGTTGGTGGCGATTCATGACATCAATCTGGCCGCCCGGATGTGCGAGCAGCTTGTCGTGCTTCACGGCGGCAAGGGACGCGCTCACGGCGCGCCGGGGGAGGTGCTCACGGAGGAACTCTTGCGCGAGGTCTACGGCGTAGAGACGGATGTGCTGGACCACCGCGGGCAACCCATCGTGGCGCTGCGAGAGGTTAGTTAGACTCGGGCCGTGTGAGCCGAAATTCGCCCGAGAACCTCCTGCTGTACCTCACCCCGGAGGATGAAGACACGATCCGGGAAGTCTATGCTGCCCTGGCTCAGCGTGGCTTTCCGGTGCAGCACCAGCGCCCGCACATTACGGTAACGTTTGCGCCGGCGCTCGAGACCGCAGTCGTCGACGAGGCCCGCACGCTGTTGCCGCCGCTACTGCCGGCGCTGTTTCATCGCGTCGGGACGGTGGTATTCGGGAGGAAAAGCAAGCAGACCGTGGCGTGGCTTCTGGAAACTACGGACGAGTTGGAGATCGCTGCGCGCCAGTTAAGCGCCGCGAACCCGGAAGGCCGCGGGCCTCGATGGACCCCGCACCTGACGATGGGGCTGCGCCTGCCCCGAGCGCTCGTTCCCGACTATATGCGGGCACTCGATGAAATCTCGACGTTTGAGCACAAGGAATTCACGGCGGCGCAGGCCGCGTGGTGGCGGCCTAAGACACAGCGCTCGGAGGTCTTCGGGGCTTAAGCCTCTAACCCCCCTTAACCCGGTCGTCGGGGCTGTGGCACGAGGAAACCCCCTTCATCTAGGATGAAGGGGGTTAAACTGTGCGCCATCAGGGAATCGAACCCCGAACCCACTGATTAAGAGTCAGTTGCTCTGCCAATTGAGCTAATGGCGCTTGTGTTTACTCGGTGGCTTCTGATTTCCTCAGCGCCTGCCGTGCAACGAGATGTAACTTTAACACCCTCTTCCTGAAAAGGTAAAATCGCCAGGTGAATAAAGGTTTTTGAGCTCCTAAGGTTGCGGCTACTTGTCTCTTCTTTGAAAGTGTGGAGTGTGGGAGTGGGGAAGACCGGTAACGAAACGGTTAAGGGCGGTGGCGCTAACTAGTTAGAAGGCCGTGCGGGCGGTTAGGCTTAGTGCACTCTTGTCCTTGTCTGTCCTTTTATGAGCTAGGGGTTTGTGTGCACTCTCTATTCCCTTCTGCACGTCCCGCAGTGCTTCTCTCGAGTCTCATTGCGACTGCCTCCCTTCTGACTGCCTGCACCATTGGCGGGGCCGAGAATTCCAGCCCGGCCGATAGTCACTCTGAGGCAGACGCCCAAGCGAGTGCGGCGGCGGATGCTTCGGCCTCGGCAGCCGCTAAGGCGAAGCAACTAAAGTTTTCTGTCAAAGACGGCGCTAGTGATGTCGATCCTTCCGAACCGGTCGAGGTCACTTCTCCTGCGGGTCTGAAGTCGGTGACGATGACCAACGAGGCCGGCAAAGTGGTGGAGGACGAGCTGTCGAGTGATTCGACCACGTGGAAGAGTGCCGAGGTTCTGGGGTACAACCGCACCTACACCATCGATGCCACAGACAAGAATGGCACCCACAAGACCATCACCTTCACTACCCCGCAGGCCGCGGCGGTGTCTGAGGTGGCGTTGAGCCCGCTGCCGGACTCCGAAGTAGGAGTGGGCCAGGTTATCGGCGTGCGTTTCGGCAACTACGTCACCGACCGCAAGGCGGCCGAGAAGGCCATCACGGTCAAGACCGAGCCTGCCGTTGAGGGGGCGTTCTACTGGGTAAATAACCAGGAGGTGCGCTGGCGCCCGCAGAACTACTGGGAGCCGGGCACGAAAGTGACTGTCGACGTCGACCTGTACGGTCGCAACCTCGGCGGCGGTGTTTACGGCGGCGAGGATGCCTCAACCAACTTTACTATCGGTGACCGCGTCATCGCGCTGATCGATAACAACACGAAGATGATGTCGGTGTTCAAGAATGGCGAGGTGCTGCGCCGCATTCCGGTGTCGATGGGCCGGGATGGCCAGTGGGACACCCCGAATGGCGCCTACATCATCGGTGACCAGTACCCGTCCCTCACTATGGACTCGACTACCTTTGGCCTGGCTCTCGACGCCGGCGGTTATAAGACCGACGTTCAGTGGGCGACCCAGATGTCTTACTCCGGAATCTATGTCCACGCGGCGCCCTGGGCTGTGGGTGCGATGGGCAGTTACAACCAGTCCCACGGCTGCATCAACGTGACTACTGAGGCTGCTCAGTGGTTCCAAAACACGGTCAAGCGCGGCGATATCGTGAGGGTTTCCAACACCGGCGGTGGCGTGTTGAGCCCGCTCGACGGCCTGGGGGATTGGAACATGGACTGGGAGACGTGGTCTGCGGGGAACGCTACCGCTAACCAGTAGCCCGGTTGATTGCCGGGGTAGTCTTGCGGAAAAACTGCCAAGGAAAGGGCCCCGGATGAACTGGTATAAGCGAGCTGCGATAGTGCTACTAGCGCCGTTGGCGTTGGTGGCGTGCTCCTCGGAAGGCGGTAGCACGCATGAGGAAAGCGAAAGTGCAAGCCCGTTTGTATCAAGCGTTAGCGCTGCCGCTCCAGCTGAGGAAGGTACGTGCGCGACTGAATTCGATGTCCCGGCGCTGTTGGAGGCGATGCCGGAGGAATTCGCTGGCCTGGCGCACGACCCCACGTATGACGCGGGTGAGCCTGATGGCTGGGGGCGCTTCTATCAGGCGGATGGGCTGCAATTTATGGTCAATTCCACCTATCTAGATGAGAAAGAAACCGATCCTTGCCCGCAGGACAATGAGCAGGCCGCGCGAGACGTGCGCTCGTTCATCGCCGAGGACTATCAGCGTCAGGAGCGAGAGAACGGCGAAGAAGTCAAACCTTTTGAGGACCTCGACTTCACTGAGGGTGGACGCTACTTTGCCTGCGCGAAGCATCCGGAGGCGGACCTGCGACAGTTCTTTTGTGTTACCACCGTGGGTAATGCGGAAGTGGTTAACTACATGTTCCGGCACTCGATGGGTGATGTGAAGGACGTGGAAGATATGAAGAGCGCATCGAAGGAATTGGCCGCGATTATTGACAGCGTTGCCTAGGGTTACCGTCTAGGGTGCCCCCGAAAGTAAAGTCAGTTAATTCATTATTGGCATACTGTGGCCCCGCAACGGGCGGCGTTGTGTCATGCCTGCGCACTTTGTGAAGCACTACGCAGGCGCAAATGTTAAGTGGTTTGCATCACGTCTCTGTTTTGGTGAATCTTGTGGAGAACTAGTTATTCACTGCAAAGATGGAGGCAGAAGTGGATCTCTACGAGTACCAAGCTCGAGACCTCTTTGAAGCTCATGGGGTTCCCACCCTGAAGGGCATTGTTGCGACCTCGGCCGTGCAGGCTGAGGAAGCAGCCACGAAGCTGGGCACGCCGGTGGTTGTGGTCAAGGCACAAATCAAAACCGGTGGGCGCGGCAAAGCTGGGGGAGTCAAGCTAGCGCACAGCCCCGCGGAAGCCGCGGAGAAGGCCAACGAGATCCTAGGCCTGAAAATCAAGGGCCATACCGTGCGCAAGGTGATGGTGGCAGAAGGCGCAGACATCGCTGAGGAATACTACTTCTCGATCCTCCTCGACCGCACCAAGCGCCGTTACCTGGCCATGCTCTCCAAGGAAGGTGGCGTGGAGATTGAAAAGCTGGCTGAGGAGCGCCCAGATGCCCTGATTAAGCGCAGTTTCTCCCCACTCGACGGCATGACGGACACCCTCGCTAGGGACATGGCATATGAGGCGGGGTTTGATGAGGGGGACGTCGCCAAGCTCGTGCCCGTGTTTAAGAAGCTCTACACGGTCTATACCGAGGAAGACGCCACGCTGGTGGAAGTTAATCCGCTGGTCAAGACGTCAAGCGGCGAAATTATTGCGCTCGATGGCAAGGTCACGCTGGATGATAACGCGCAGTTCCGCCACCCCGAGCACCGCGACCTGCAAGACCACGGTGCGACCGACCCGCTGGAGCTCAAGGCGCAGAAGATGGGGCTGAACTATGTCAAGCTCGATGGTTCGGTGGGTATCATCGGCAACGGCGCTGGCTTGGTGATGTCAACGCTCGACGTCGTGGCCTACGCCGGCGAGGACCTTGCATCGCAGCCGAAGCCCGCGAACTTCCTGGATATCGGCGGTGGTGCCAATGCGGAAGTGATGGCTAACGGGCTTGAGGTGATTCTCAGTGACCCGCAGGTGAAATCTGTCTTCGTCAACGTCTTCGGTGGTATTACCGCCTGCGACGAGGTTGCTAAGGGCATCGTGCAGGCGTACAAGATTTTGGATTCTGAGGGGATCGAACCCAAGCCGCTCGTGGTGCGCCTCGACGGCAACAATGCCGAGCTGGGACGCTCGATTCTTAATGACGCACGCCTGCCCAAACTGGAGCAGGTTGAAACCATGGATGCTGCTGCCCGCAGGGCTGCTGAGCTGGCGAACTAGGAGTAGATATGTCGATTTTTCTCAACAAAGACTCGCGGATCATTGTGCAGGGCATGACGGGTTCGGAAGGCATGAAGCACACGCGCCGCATGCTGGCGTCCGGCTCCAACATCGTAGGTGGCGTCAACCCGCGCAAGGCCGGCGAACGCGTAGACATTGATGGGCGCGAGATCCCTGTGTTTGGCAGCGTGCGCGAGGCTATGCAGGCGACAGACGCCAACGTCACCGTCATCTTCGTGCCGGCAAAGTTCACCAAGGATGCGGCGGAGGAGGCGATCCGCGCTGGCATTGAGCTCGTCGTGATCATCACCGAGGGAATCCCAGTGAAGGACACGGCGGAGCTCTATGCGTTGGGACGCGAGTCCAAGACGCGCATCATCGGCCCCAATTGCCCGGGGCTGTACACACCGGGTGAATCCAATGCAGGCATTATCCCGGCGGAGACCGCTCCGAACCCGGGAAAGATTGGCTTGGTGTCGAAGTCGGGCACGTTGACGTACCAGATGATGTACGAGCTCTCTGATATCGGCTTTAGCACGTGCGTGGGAATCGGTGGTGACCCGATTATCGGCACGACGCATATTTCTGCGATCGAGGCATTCCAGAATGACCCGGACACCGAGGCAATCATCATGATTGGTGAGATTGGCGGCGACGCAGAAGAGCACGCTGCGGCCTATATCAAAGACCACGTGACGAAGCCGGTCATTGCCTACATTGCTGGATTTACCGCACCAGAAGGCAAGACGATGGGCCACGCCGGTGCCATCGTCTCGGGTGGCTCCGGTACGGCAGAAGGAAAGAAGGCAGCGCTGGAGGCCGCCGGTGTAAAGGTAGGAAAGACCCCGTCCCAAGCGGCAGAGTTGGTGCGAGCAGCCTTGGCGTAGTTGGGTGAGGGACATGGGGTGGTTCGCCCCCATGCCTCTCCAATAAGAACTAGCGGGGGAGACCGCGGCGTCGTGACACCGTCTTGTCGAAGGGAATCCAAAAGCGTAAGGCTGCGTCTTGGTTCTTCGAGATTCCGATGCGCGGCCCGCGGACCCACTCCGGCTCGCTCTCGCGCTCGCTGAGGAGTACGGGCGTGCCGTTGTCCTCGATGCTGAAGCCAAGGGCCTTGCCCACATTGCCAGGGCCGCGGGCGAGATTATGAAACTCCGTGTCGCCCCTCCGCTGGTAGGCGAGGTCTATACCGTCGATTACTTCGCCGGCCCGCAGCAGGCAGCCCTCGCCGGTCCCCTCGGGTGCACAAACGATATTGCCGTTCCGGTGGATGCCGTAGGACACATAGACGTAGAGGCGGCCGGGGGGACCGAACATGGCGGCGTTGCGTGGGGTACGTCCGTTAAAGGTGTGCGAGGCCTCATCGCCTGAGCCGAGGTAGGCCTCCACCTCTGTGATTCGAATGGAGACGCCGTTGTGCGTCAGCACCATTCCCAGCAGTTGGGGAGCGACGATGTCTGCGGAGGCGGTGAAATCGATCATTTCCGCAGTCTAACGTGCGAACGAGGTTTAGACCTTGGCCTTGTCTTCTTCGGCTTCAATCTCTGCGTTGAATTCGCGTTTGGAGGCCTGCCACTGGTCCTCAGTCATGCCGATACGCCAGTAGCCAGAGATAGAAACGTCTTCCTTGGGAATTCCAGATTCCACGAAAAGGAAACGACGCAGCTCCTTGATCATCTCGGCGACACCGTGGATGAACCAGCTGGTTTTCTTCCCCGTGGGGATACCAGCTTCGCGTACCACGCGGGATAGCTCAGTACCGGGGGTAGCGCCATTGCGGACCACCCAGATGACCTCCACGCCCTCGCGGGTGGGGAGTTCAAACGTGCGGTCTTCGGCCGCGATCTCGATGTATGCAGTTGCAGTCGCGCCTTCGGGGAGACGCTTCAAGCCGGCACCGATGGCCGGTGCTGCGGATTCATCACCGGCGAACACAAAGTGCGCATACTCTTCGGTGGGTCCCCACGCGCCACCTGGGCCGAGGAAACCGATTTTCTCTCCGACCTCAGCTACTCGTGCCCAGGGACCGGCCAAGCCGGAATCACCGTGGGTGACAAAGTCAACGTCGAAGTCCCCGGTTTCCGGGTTCAGGTTGATCAGGGTATAGGTGCGGAGAATCGGTTGTTTATCACGCGGCTGCTCTTCACGAATCTGCTGGACATCAAACGGCCAAGAGTAGTCAGCGCTTTGTGGTACGAACAACAGCTTGATGTAGTGATCCGTAAACTCCAGCTCTTTGCCCACAAAAGCCGGGGAGTTCATGCTCAACCGAACCAAATCCGGTGAGGCCTGGTGACGACCAGTCACGGTCGCTTCATGCGCCTTGCGGGGCTTGCGCTTCGGCGCCGCTTCTTTAGTTTGGGCAGCCATTGTTATCACTGTCCTTCGGGATACTTGAGTTGCTGTGAGGGCGGGAGCCTACACAATACTAGATTAGGTAAGGCTAACATATCCAAGGCTAGGGTGGTTCGGCGCAAAAAGTTAACCCCGCATCCTGCTCAAGCAGAATGCGGGGTCTATTCGGGGTGGCTGACGGGGCTCGAACCCGCGACACCCAGGATCACAACCTGGTGCTCTACCAGCTGAACTACAGCCACCATCGTTGCCCGAAAGCAACGAGATACAGGTTAACCCACGTCGTCGGTTTTACAAAAACGCCTGGTAATCGGCGGTTGTAGCAGCCTTTAATTCCTCGGCTTCCGTGGAGGAGGGGCCGTCGTCGGTGCGAAAAACGCTGCGGCGGTAAAAATCAAGCTCGCGGATGGACTCGATAATGTCTTGCAGTGCCCGGTGCGCCATTCCCTTTTCCGGTTGGTTGTAATAAGCCCGCGGGTGCCAGCGGCGGGCGAGCTCTTTAATAGTGGAAACATCAATCATTCGGTAGTGCAGCGCGGCATCCAGACGTGGCATGTAAGCGCGGATGAAGGCGCGGTCTGTGGCGATTGAATTGCCCGCCAGGGGTGCAGGGTGGCTCGGATCGCAGTGCTTTTCGACGAGCTTCAGCACTGCGTCCTCTGCTTCTTCGATGGTGAGCGTGGATTCCCGAATTTCCTTGTCCAACCCGGAGTTTGCGTGCATTGTGGTGACGAAGTCGTCCATCTCCGCGAGTTGTTCTTCCGTGGCGTGCACGACGAGGTCGATGCCTTCGTCAAGGATGTTCAGCTCGGCGTCGGTTATCACGGCGGCAACTTCCACGATGACGTGGCGTTGTGGTTCCAGTCCGGTCATTTCCAGATCGATCCAGACAAGGCGGTCATTCTTAGCGGGGATATCACTCATGGGTTCCACCATAGTTTCTCCTTAGGTGAGGTTCGGGAGGTGCCAGAGTGGGGGTAGATGGGGGTAGGACACATCTGCGGGAATGGGGAGGCGCTTCTTAAACGATGTGAACTGGTGATTTGTGGTGATTGCGGAGGTTACGGTACGCCCTTTTCTCAACTTTTTCATGATTTCGCTCACGAAAGCCTCAGCCGATGGGACATTATTAGGACAGCCTTTAACGTGATGGCACTCACATATTTCGAAGGATGGTACCCCACCGATGTCAGCCTTTCTCGACACCCTCAATGCCCTTATCTGGTCACCAGCGTTGGTCTTTCTATGTCTCGGCGCGGGCATTTACTTCACGCTAGCGACTAAGTTTCTGCAGATACGCTGCATTCCGGACATGATTAAACAGCTGAAGGATGGCGAGAGCTCCGAGGCGGGTGTCTCTTCCTTCCAGTCGCTCATGATTTCCTTGGCCGGCCGCGTCGGCGTAGGCAACATCGCCGGCGTTGCTACGGCTATTGCGTTCGGTGGCCCGGGCGCCGTGTTCTGGATGTGGGCGGTGGCGTTGCTGGGTTCTGCAACGTCGTTCGTGGAATGTACCTTGGCCCAGGTCTATAAAGAGAAGGACCAGGACACTGGTGAGTACCGCGGTGGCCCGGCTTACTACATCGAGAAGGCCTATAAGCACACCAAGGCCGGACCATTCATGATGGTCTATGGCATCGTCTTCGCCGTCGCAATGATTCTTGCTACCAGCTACTTCCTGCCTGGTATTCAGGCTAACGGTGTGGCCGCGGCAGTCCAGAACGCTTGGGGTGTTGATGTCGGCTGGTCTGCGCTGGTTCTGGGCGGAATTCTGGCCATCATCATTATCGGTGGCGTCAAGCGTATCGCTAACTTTGCGTCCCTCGTGGTTCCGTTCATGGCGGCTGCGTACATTATCTTCGCCATCATCATTCTGATCATGAACTTCAGCCAGATCCCTGAGGTCTTTGGCATGATCTTCAAGTCCGCCTTCGGCGCAGAGCAGGCCTTCTCTGGCCTGTTGGGCTCGGCCATCATGTGGGGCGTGAAGCGCGGTATTTACTCTAACGAGGCAGGCCAGGGTACCGGCCCACAGTCGGCCGCGGCGGCAGAGGTTTCCCACCCAGCGAAGCAGGGCTTCGTGCAGGCTTTCGCGGTGTACATTGACACCCTCTTCGTGTGCTCCGCTACCGCGTTCATCATCATCTCCACTGACATGTACAAGGTCTTCGAGGGCGAGTCGGAGGAAGGCCCTGTGCGCTACGCAGGCTCCCTCCCGGATGGCGTTGAGGTGGGCCCGGGCTTTGTCCAGCACGGCCTCGACACCCTGCTGGCAGGTTTCGGCCCGAGCTTCATCGCCATCGCCATCGCCTTTTTCGCCTTCACCACCGTTCTGGCGTACTACTACATGGCGGAGGTCAACCTGACCTACTTCAACCGCTGGATCAGCAACAAGACCACCCGCCGCGCGCTCGTCTGGATTCTGCGTATTCTCCTCGTGGTGTCCGTGGTCGTTGGCGCGACGACGACTCCGGGTTCCGCCTGGGCGCTGGGTGACATCGGTGTTGGTGCAACGGCATGGCTCAACATCATCGCCATTCTTTTCCTGCAGGTCCCGGCTCTCAAGTGCCTCAAGGACTACAGCGCACAGAAGGCTGCCGGCAAGGACCCGCAGTTTGACCCAGAGGCACTGGGAATCCAGAACGCTGAGTTCTGGGTCGAGCGCAAGCTCGCCCGGGAAGAGGCCGCGCAGAAAGCCATTGCGCAGGACTCGCCGCTCCAGGGTTAAGTAACGCAAAAGCCCGCTCTCCCAAAGAGAGCGGGCTTTGTCGTGTCCTAGGCCATCTTGGAATAGAAACTGCCGATGATCGGCGCAACAATCGGGGTCGGCACAATCTTGCCCAGTGCATTCATTACCTTGGAGAGCGGGCCGGGGACCACGCGCCGCTGGTTGCGGGCCATGGCCTCGAGGGTTTCTTCGGAGCAGGACTCGTAGGTGGTCCACAAGAAGTCCGGGACGACCTTATCCACGATGGACTGCTCCTCCTCGGGGATAACAGCATCGCGCACCGGGCCAGGAGCCAGCAGAGTGCAGGTCACCCCCGAGCCCTTGAGCTCATAGTGCAGGGCCTCAGTAAAGGCATTGACACCTGCCTTGGTGAAAACATAGGTGGCGTTGTTCGGAATGGAGACGTTGCCCGCAGCCGAGCCCACGTTACAAATAGCGCCGCTGCGCCGCGGCAGCATCTGCTCCAGTGCGGCACGGGTCAGACGGTGAACGGCCTTGCCGTTGAGATCGAACTGCCGGGTTTCATAATCCCAGTCCTGATCCATGAACTTGCCAAAGCTGGCGATGCCCGCCGAGTTAACGATGATGGAGATTTCCTTGCCCGCCATGAATTCGATAACGCGGTCAACGTCCGCCGCCTCGGAGAGATCCGCAGCCAGCGCAATGGCATCAACCTCGTGACGGGAGCGTAGGTCCGCAGCGATGGATTCGAGGACCTCTTCACGGCGAGCAACGAGAATGACGTTGTAGCCGCGAGCGGCCAGATCTTTGGCCATCGCAGCGCCAATGCCCTGGCTGGCACCAGTTAGCAGCGCATACGACGAGCGGGTAGGGGCGGGCAGCCCAGGGGAGTGAGCCATGAAACGGCGTCCTTTCTCTGAGGGGTGGGAAGTCTCCACCCAGCGTAGAGCACTCAGGGTCTAAACCAGGGTAAACACTGATGTCTCCTCGGCCCCAACTCTGGATAATAGAAAGCGAAAGGAGACATCATGACCAACCAACGTTTAACTCGTTCCACTACTGACACGATGCTCGGCGGCGTCTGCGGCGGCATCGCACAGACCTACAACCTCGATCCGACCCTGGTGCGCATTCTCTTCGTTGTTGCGACTCTGCTGGGCTTCTCAGGAATCCTGCTCTATCTCATCCTCTGGGTTGTTATCCCGGTGGAGTAGCTACTGCAGCGGGCCTAAAGCCATAAACCTCTTCCACGTTTCCCACTCCTCCTGCAGACGCGGCAAGGCGCTGGGCGGGGTGGCGGAGGCGTCGACAAGCACGGCGTCCTGCATACGTACGCCGTTGTCGAAGAAGAGTGCTGCGTGCCCGGAGGCGCCGTAGCGGAGCACCGGAACCAGATTGAGACCGTCGAAGGACAGCGGGGCGTTGGGGCGCACATCCAGCCCCGCGATTGCCGCGAGCGTGGGCGCTAGGTCGAGAGGGGAGACGAGCTCTGCGCAGACCCCAGACTCCGCTACGCCGGGCCATAGGAGGGACATCGCGGACTTCTCGCCCTGTAGGGAGCAGACCGCCACGACGCCCTCCAGGTCACCCAGCAGCTGGGGTTTTGGCTGCTCGAGGAGGCGAAAGGCCGGTGAGGACGCGGGGAGGGCATCTTCTCGGACCTCGAAGCCGGCGGCCGCGAAAATCTCCGTGATGCGGGTGGTGGCGCCGCGCTGCGGGTACTGTCCGGTGAGCACCCCGCGGCGCGATTCCGCATAGCTTGGCGACGGCACCCAGGCGTTACTGAAACGCAGTCCGCGCAGCGCGGATTCCGGGGCGTAGTCAAAAGTGGCGAGAGTAATGTCCATAGGAGTGTGCCCAAAAGGTGCCTAAAGGCCACTTTTTGACGTTATGGCAAATCTCAAAAAGTGGCTCTGAACTGCGTGCCCCCAGCAGGATTCGAACCCGCGACACATGGGGTAGAAACCCACTGCTCTAATCCACTGAGCTATGGAGGCGTACCGAGCCATCATAACGCACCGGAGAGCGAAGTCAGACTATCGGGCTACTGCTGGCGTTGATTCGGTGCTGGTGCTGAGGAGGGTGGAGACCAACGTGCGCGCTGCCGGGCTCAATGCACGGTCCGTACGGTGGATGAGAAGCGCCTGCATAGTAGGCAGCGTTTCCGCAACGCGGCGGAAATGAACGCCGCTTTGGCCCAAGGCCTGCGCGGTGTGCGGCATGAGGCTGATGCCATAGTCGCCGGCAACGAGCGGCAAGCCTGTTTGCAGCGTGGAAATTTCCTGGACACCCATAGGTTTGCTGAGCGGGGCCGCGGCCCATACCTGGTCCAACACTTCGGGCAGGCTGCTGAGCTCCGGACAGCGCGGCGGCAGGAGCCACGTTTCGGCGGCAAGATCGGAGAGCTGGACGGGGTCGGGTAGGTCCGCCAGGCGTTGGGGGAGTGCGACGCGCAGGTCCATCTCGGCGGCGCAGTCAATGGTGAGCTGTGTGCCGTAGTCTTGGCGGAACCGCTGTGGGTTGGTGGTGAGGATGATGCCGATCTCCACGGAGCCATCCAGGACCTGCTTGAGCGTGGAGGTAGGTTCTAAGTCCTTTAAGGAAACACTTACCTCTGGCGCGCGTTGCCGCATGCGGCGCAGAACCGCCGGCATATACAGCCAATTGAACTCGGGCGCGGAGCACAGTGTGACTGACCCGGCACTGCCCGACGCAATCTCGGCTAGGCGCACGGCAGCGGTGTTGAGGAGGGAATCGATCGAGGTCGCGACACCATAGAGGTAATCCCCAGCCTCCGTTGTTTGGACTCCGCCGCGCCCGCGGGAGAGCAGCTTCACGTTGAGATCTTTTTCGAGTTTGCGCACGGTAAGGCTCAGGGAAGGTTGCGTGAGCTGCAGCGATTCCGCGGCCTGCGTAAACGAACCGTGGTCCACGACGGTTCGAAAGTGATGAAGCTGGCGTGAGTCCATAAGTGAAGACTACCCGAAAGCTGAGAGTTGTCTACCTTTTAGGTAAGAGAACATGTGTGGCGGTAGACTGCCCACCATGCACACTGAGAAGGAAAACACCAGCTCACAGTACTCGCCTGGGCTGGCGCACTCGGCGTCGGGAGCGCGGCCCTCCCGTTTGTTGAATCTTTCTTTCGTCGTCTTCGCCGGTCTCGTGGGCGGGATCATTTCCCTGTTCTTCCTTGCAGATTCGCTCGCCGCCCTCGGTATCCCCGACCCGGGGCGCATGACGACCTTTGGTCTGCCCTTCTTCCGTGCCGTCGCTTGGATGCTGATGGCGCTGTCCATTGGCTCATTCATGTCCAGCGCGTTCTTGATCTACCCGGCCGTGCCTGATAAGGACAACGAGCGTTTGATCAAGGCGCGTCTCACCGTCGACGGGCACATCGCTGCGCGGACCGGTGCCTGGGCCGCTGTGGGGGCCGCGGTGGTGTCCTTGCTCGAGGTTCCCCTTGTTATGTCGGATCTCACCGGTACCCCGTTGCGGCAGGTCCTTAACCCGGAGCTGATGGGCATGGCGGTGGGCCAGATTGCGGCGTCGCAAGTCTGGCTCCTCACCGCGGGGATCGCAGCGATCGTCGCCGTGGCGGGGTTTGTTGCGCGCACGTGGGCGGGACAGGTCGGTACGTTCTTCTTGTCGCTGTTGCTCACCGTGCCCCTCGGGATGGAGGGGCACTCGGCCTCTGGCGGCGACCATGACTACGGCACGAACTCACTGCTCTTGCACCTGTTCTTCATCATGCTGTGGGTCGGTGGGCTCATGGGCCTCATTGCGCATGGCCGCCGCCTAGGGCCTGACATGGGCGTGGCGGTTCGCCGCTATTCTACGGTTGCGCTGCTGTCCATCTTGGGGTTGGCGGCGACCGGTGTGGTCAACGCGCTCATCCGCGTTGAGTTAGGGGATTTATTCACCACTCGCTATGGCTTGCTGGTGTTGAGCAAAGCGGTGCTCACGGTGGTGCTCGCGGCCATAGGCTTTGTGCATCGCCGAGTCACCATCCCGCAGCTGAAGAGTGCCCCGCGCCTGTTTATTCGGGTGGCCGTGGTGGAGGTCTTCATCATGGCGGCCACAGTCGGCGTGGCCATCTCGATGGGCCGTACACCGCCCCCGCCGCCGCGGGATCCGAACCTCAACGCCATGCAGATTCTGGTGGGCTACGAGCTTTTCGACGCCCCGACAGCCACCAACGTGTGGACCATGTTCCGCTTCGACCTCATGTTTGGCTCGCTCGGACTCGTGCTAGCCGGCTTCTACTTGTACGCGCTCTGGCGTCTGAAGCGGCGTGGGCTGACGTGGTCGGCGGGGCGTACGACCTGGTTCCTGGTGGGCTCGTTGGGCATGACCATCATCATGAGCAACGGTATTGGCCTGTACATGCCGGCGCTGTACTCCATGCACATGCTCGTGCACATGATTTTGTCCATGGCGATTCCGCTCTGCCTCGTGTTGGGTGCCCCAGTGACCTTGGTTATGGAGGCGTTTGAACCGGGTGAGCCGGGCAAGCCCACGCTTCACGACGCCGCTGTCGCCCTCACCAAATCCACCACGCTGCGCGTCCTGACGCATCCGGCGGTCAATGTCCTGCAGTTTCTGGCCATTCTCTACGTGCTCTACCTCTTTCCGAGCTTCTACGAGGTTGCCATTTCGGAACATGCCGGGCACGTCATCATGAACTGGGTCTTCCTGATTTCCGGCTACATCTACTACTGGGAGGTTATTGGCCCGGATCCGTTGCCGTGGCGCGCGCCCACTGGCGTTCGCCTACTGATCCTGTTTGTGTCGATGCCTCTGCACCTGTTCGCCGGTGTCTACCTCATGCAGATGCAGGTTATTCTGGGCTTGGATTTCTATGAATCCTTGAACCTGCCGTGGAACCCGGATTTTGTCACGGATCAGCGGACCGGCGGTGGCATTTCGTGGGGCTTTGGCCAGTTCCCGCTGGTGATCGTGTTTGGTTCACTATTCCTGGATTGGCTGCGAGAGGATCGCGCCACTGCTCGCCGCCACGATGCTAAGGCGGATGTTGACGGCGATGCCGACTTGGCAAGCTACAACGCCATGCTCAAGCAGATGAACGAAGGCGACGATTCCAGCTTCCGCCAGCACTAGGGGCGCCAGCACTAGAGAGCTGGCGCGTCCAGGGTGATGGAAAAGGGTCTTTGAACTGTGCGAATGGATATTTTGTTGATTCTTTCAACGAGTTATCCACAGGTTGGCGGTGACGCCATTGCGGGTGCGGTGATCGGTGGCGATGATGCGAGGTAAGGGAGGCGTATTGCTTCCTCGCACTCAAGAAGATCACCAACCACACATGGCAAAGGAATCACGCAATGTCTCAATACCCAATCTCACTCACTGGGCGTCTGACCCATGACCCGCACCTGACCAAGATTAGCGACACCATGTACAAAGCCCGCCTGCGCTTTGCCTCCTCCCGCAGCGTTCCGGAAAAGGATGAAGAAGGCAAGACGGTGTGGCGAGAGCTGGACCTCAACTATATCGACGGCGAGGTGTGGGGCCAGTGTGCCATCAACGTCAAGAAGTCCCTGTTTAAGGGCATGCCGGTCTTTGTGATGGGCTCCATCGTCACGGATCGATGGGAGGATCAGCACGGAGCGAAGCGCTCCAGGACCTATATCAAGATTGCGCACGTGGGGCTCGACCTCAACCGCTTCTGCATTACCTCCACCAAAATTGGCACCTCCTACGGTGAGGAGGGCAGTGAAGCCCTCTGGCTGGGGGAGAATCCACCGGTGCCGGACGTAGATTACACGGCGCCACCCAGCACCACGGAGAATGAAGCAATGCCGGCTGCCCTGCAGTCGGGAGATACTCCGCAGGACACCGCGGCGGACCGTCAGCAAGCGCAGTCCGCGGCCGAGTCACACGTCGAACCGGAACCTGAGGACGCGATGGTCTAAGGACAGAGGACCACCGCCGCCCATGTGATGTAGTCTTTGTACTGTTATTTACCAATCCTGACAGAAGCAAAGGGTGAAACATGGGCGAATTCATCTACACGATGAAAAACGTGCGTAAGGCCATCGGTGACAAGGTTATTTTGGATAACGTCACCATGGCTTTCTACCCGGGCGCCAAGATTGGCGTCGTGGGCCCCAACGGTGCAGGTAAGTCCTCGATCCTGAAGATCATGGCCGGCCTTGATCAGCCTTCCAACGGTGAGGCTTTCCTGGATCCGGGCAAGACGGTCGGCATCCTCCTCCAGGAGCCACCGCTCAATGAGGAGAAGACGGTCCGCGAAAACGTCGAAGAGGGCCTCGGGGAGATCTTCCAGAAGAAGCAGCGCTTCGAGGAGATCGCGGAAGAGATGGCCACCAATTACTCCGACGAGCTCATGGAGGAAATGGGCAAGCTGCAGGAGGAGCTCGACGCCGCCGATGCCTGGGAGGTTGATTCCAAGATCGAGCAGGCTATGGAAGCACTGCGCTGCCCGCCGTCCGATGCCCCGGTAACCAACCTCTCCGGTGGTGAGCGCCGCCGCGTCGCGCTGGCCAAGCTGCTGCTGAGTGAGCCCGACCTGCTGCTGCTCGACGAGCCCACGAACCACCTGGACGCTGAGTCTGTCCAGTGGCTGGAGAAGCACCTCGAGTCTTACCCGGGTGCGGTCCTGGCCGTGACCCACGACCGTTACTTCCTCGACCACGTCGCGGGCTGGATCTGTGAGGTTGACCGCGGCAAGCTCTACCCCTACGAGGGCAACTACTCCACCTACCTGGAGAAGAAGGCTGAGCGTCTGGAAATTGCCGGCGCCAAGGACAAGAAGCTGCAGAAGCGCCTCAAGGACGAGCTCGCATGGGTTCGCTCCGGTGCGAAGGCCCGCCAGGCCAAGAACAAGGCCCGTCTCCAGCGCTACGAGGAGATGGCTGCGGAAGCCGAGAAGTACAAGAAGCTGGACTTTGAGGAGATCCAGATTCCGACCCCGCCGCGCCTGGGCAACAAGGTGGTAGAGGTCAAGAACCTGACCAAGGGCTTCGATGATCGTGTGCTCATCAAGGACTTGTCCTTCACCCTGCCGCGCAACGGCATTGTCGGCGTGATCGGCCCGAACGGTGTTGGTAAGTCCACGCTGTTCAAGACCATCGTGGGTCTGGAGCAGCCGGATTCCGGCAGCGTGGACGTTGGCGAGACCGTCAAGCTGTCCTATGTTGATCAGGGCCGCGAGAACATCGATCCCGAGGCCACCGTGTGGGAGGTAGTCTCCGACGGGCTGGATTACATTCACGTCGGCCAGAACGAAATGCCGTCCCGCGCTTACCTCTCCGCTTTCGGTTTCAAGGGTGCCGATCAGCAGAAGCCTTCCAAGGTTCTCTCCGGCGGTGAGCGCAACCGCTTGAACCTGGCCCTGACCCTTAAAGAGGGCGGCAACCTGATCCTCCTCGATGAGCCGACGAACGACTTGGACGTGGAAACCCTGGGCTCGCTGGAAAACGCCCTGGAGAAGTTCCCCGGCTGTGCCGTGGTTATTTCTCACGACCGCTGGTTCCTCGACCGCACCTGTACTCACATCCTGGCCTGGGAGGGCAACGTGGCAGAAGGTCAGTGGTTCTGGTTCGAGGGCAACTTCGGTGACTACGAGAAGAACAAGGTTGAGCGCCTCGGTGAGGAAGCTGCCCGCCCGTCTCGCGTTACCCACCGCAAGCTCAGCCGTTAGGGCGAACTGGCCCTAACACTCAGAGGAAGAACTCCGAAAGGAACCTGG
This sequence comes from Corynebacterium sp. HMSC035E02, assembly GCF_001836065.1. Classification (NCBI taxonomy): domain Bacteria; kingdom Bacillati; phylum Actinomycetota; class Actinomycetes; order Mycobacteriales; family Corynebacteriaceae; genus Corynebacterium; species Corynebacterium sp. HMSC035E02. The sequence continues at coordinate 37,190 of NZ_KV827377.1, read as the reverse complement.
AATGTCCGCTCAAAAGGTTGTGTCGGAAAAGACCACGGACAATGTCCATGCGCTCACCGTAGGTGTGCGCTGGTCGGACTTCGACATGTACGGCCACATGATGAACTCCAATTTCATCGAGCTGGCGCAGGAGGCGCGCTTGGCTTTTGCCATGCACAACTTCTACGCCCGCGGTGTCAACATGGTGGCATTCGTCCGCCATATCGACGCGGACTATGTCCGCCCCATCAAGTGGGATGGACGCCACGGCACGGTGACGGTGGAAACCACGGTGGTGCGTCTTGGCACCACCTCCTTCACCACCCGCCAAAAGATTAAGGACGCCCAGGGCCAGGTGGCTTGCGTCATCGACTGCGTGCAGGTCGCCATCGACCCGGGTACACAGATGCCGCGCGAGGTTACTGAGGAGGAGCGCAACATCATCCTGGAACACGCCGTCGTCGAGCTGGATGAGCAGCGCGATCATGGAGAGTGAAACTCTCCGAGTGCGCAGCGGTGGGGGAGGGCTGCGTGCCCTCCTCGCCCGCGCGACGGGGCTCGATGCCTCAGCCTCGGTGCGTCTGCGCCAGCATGACGCCAACCAGGTCGAGGTCTTTGTCACGACGCCCTTCGAGGTCGTTGTGGCACGGCGGTGCGGAGGCACCGTGGGCCGCGACGGGGCAGTGGTGTCCGCGCAAGCGCTTGCCGACGCCCTCCACACCGCCCCCGACCCTGTCCTTGCGGAGGACGGAGTGGAGCTTTCGCTGGGGCCGGCGCGCGATCCATCGTGGCCAGGCGCGTTGCCGCCGGCGCAGGGATTCCGCGAGATCGATTCCTTGCCGGTCGACGTCGTGCGCGAGCTCGCAGACAAAGGCCGGCAGCTGGCCCGCCAGTTCTCAGGGCCGATGGGCCCGCCAAAAAGCCTGTTGAATCAGACAGTGCTCACCGTGGAGAGCTCGGAGGCGCAGGTGGAGATTCCCATGCGGATGATCTTCGCCTGCACCAGCCTCGGCCTCATTCCGGGGTTTGCCGCATCACTCAAGATCCCCCGTCACTTGCGCGTGTCCGGCAAGGGGCGCTGGGTGCGCCTCGACGCGCCCTATGGCAGCGTCTACCACTCGACGCGCCTGTCACTGTTCTAGAGCAGCACGAATCCCGCCAGTGCGGCGCCGACGGCGACCGTCCACGGCGGGGCCTTGCAGAAGAGGGCTATGCCCGCGCCCACCGCAATGAGCGCCGAGGCCCACCCGCTAACCCCGTGGGTGATGATGGGATCCCAGAGCGCCGCGATGAGCAGGCCGACCACGGCTGCGTTGATGGCTGAGAACGCGCCGCGCAGCCAACCAAGATGATTCCAGCGCGTCCACAAATGCAAAGCCGCGAGCGTGAGTAAGGCGCCCGGCACGAAAATGAGAACGGTCCCTAGGAGCGCTCCGCCGATTCCGCCGTCGACCGCCCCAAGGTAAGACGCGAAGGTAAACAGCGGCCCCGGCACGCCCTGTGCTACCGAGTATCCCGCGAGAAACTCCTGCTGGCTGAGCCAGCCCGCGCCGACGAATTGTTCCTCCAGCAGTGGCAGGACCACGTGCCCGCCGCCAAAGACCAGGGCGCCGGACTGGTAGAAGGCGTTGGCGCGGGTGATGAGGTAGGCGTCGCTAAGCTGTGCCCCCACCGCCAGCCCGCCTAGCAGGAGGAAGAACGCTGCTACACAGCCCCACGCCAGGCGGGCGGGTACCGCGCGCAGGCCACTATCGGCGGCGGGCGCCGAGGTCGTCGGCAGCCATGTTCTCAACACGGTGGCCCCCAGCAGCCCAGCCACGGCGAGGACAGCCAGCTGCCACGCGGACCCGGCGACGAGCAGCACGGCGGCGCTGATGAGCGCAAGCGCCCACGCGGTGGGGGTAAGCAGGAGCTTCTTTGCCATCCCCACGATGGCGTGGACCACCACACCGGCGGCGGCAGCGAGGAGTCCCCCTAAGATGCCCTGGATCCACCCACTGTTGGGCGCAACGAGGAGCCCAAACAAGGCGAGGATGAGCGCGGAGGGGAAGGTGAACAGGAACCATGAATAGATGAGGCCCAGGAGGCCCGCGCGCCCGTAGCCCAGCGCCATCCCGACCTTCGAGCTAGCCGGGCCGGGGAGAAACTGGGACATGGCCACGAGATCTGCATAGGCGGAATCGCTGAGCCACTTCCGGCGGCTGACAAACTCAGCGCGGAAATAACCCAGGTGGGCAGCCGGCCCGCCAAACGCAGTCCACCCGAGGGGGAGGAAGGAGCGCCGTACATCGCCTAGTGTGCTCATGCTCCGCATACTAATTCTTTAAGAATCACCCCGCTCGGTGAACAAGAGCGACGCACGCAGGAGGTGATCTGCGTTACTCTGAAGGGGTCGAATTCAGTTTTCTTCAACAAAAGGAGATGGCTCTCACCATGCGTATTGCTGTACCCAAAGAAATCATGAACAACGAAAACCGCGTCGCCCTTACTCCTAGTGCCGCGGACATCTTGATCAAGGACGGTCACGAGGTCCTGGTGGAAACAGCGGCCGGGGAAGGCGCCTCATTCCCGGACTCCGACTATGAAGCCGTCGGCGCGACCATTGTCCCTTCCGCTGCGGAGGCCTGGGCGGCGGATATGGTGGTCAAGGTCAAGGAGCCTCTCGAATCCGAGTACGGCTACCTGCGCGAAGACCTCCTGCTGTTTACTTACCTGCACCTGGCTGCGGATCGCCCGCTGACGGAAGCGCTCATGAAGGCCGGTACGACGGCCGTGGCCTATGAAACTGTGACCGATTCCCGTGGCACGCTGCCGCTGCTGACACCGATGTCCCAGGTGGCTGGCCGCCTGGCGGTTACTGAGGGCGCGCACCACCTGCTGTCTACTGAGGGCGGGCGCGGATTGCTGGTAGCCGGTGTGCCGGGCACGCGCCCGGCCCGCGTTGTCGTCATCGGTGGTGGCCAGGTGGGAGCTTCGGCGGTGGCGATGGCGCAAGGATTGCGCGCGGAGGTAACCGTGCTGGACCTTGACCCGCACGTGCTGCAGCGCTTCGACGAGCAGTACCATGGAAACGTGCGCACGATTGTCTCGGACCCCGCGGCGCTGGAGTCCGAGCTGCTGGAGGCAGATCTGGTCATTGGCGCAGTTCTGGTTCCGGGCGCGGCGGCCCCGAAGCTGGTGCGCGAAGACGTGGTCCAGCGGATGAAGAAGGGTGCAGTGCTTGTCGACGTCGCCATTGACCAAGGCGGTTGCTTCGAAAACTCCCGCAAGACGTCCCACGACGATCCCACCTTCAAGGTGCACGACACCATCTTCTATTGCGTGGCCAATATGCCCGGCGCGGTGGCGAACACCTCTGCCCGTGCGCTGGGTTCTGCCACTCTGCCCTACATTCGCGCAGTGGCTGCCGACGGCTTCGACGGTGCCGTGGAGCGCTTCTCGGGATTGGCCGATGGGCTTATGACCCGCGGGGGAGAACTGGTCTCCCAGCCGGTGAAGGAGGCCTTCGGGCTTTAAGGGGCGCGGTTGATGAGCATCGCCGCGACTCGCTCCATGTGGTCCCAAATCATGGCGCGGTAGGCGGGCGGGATGGTGTCTTCGTCGATCTGCGCCAGGGAGTTGCCCATGAGTTCGAGCCAGCGATCGTGGGCAGCTATGTCGATGGGGTAGGGCGCATGCCGCATGCGCAGGCGCGGGTGGCCGCGTTGTTCGGAGAAGAGCTGCGGACCTCCCCAATACTGCACGAGGAACCACGTCAAGCGTTGCTGTGCGCCTTCCCAGTCCTGCTGGGGGTACATCGGCCCGATGAGATCGTCTTCGCGCACCTGGGCGTAGAAGCCGCCGACGAGTTTCTCAAAGGTCTCCATTCCGCCGACGGCTTCGTACACGCTCGTTGGTTGCACGTCTAGTCTTCCTTTCGCGTCAGGCCGGGTTCTTCCAGATCAAAGATAGCCATCCCGCGCGGGTAGGGGGTGGTGATCCCCTCTTCGTGCATGGCTGTGAGGATCTTCGCCTGCATCGCGCGCTGCACATCCCATTGCTTGCCTGGCAGCGTCTTGACGGACACGCGGTAGGACATGTGGTCGACCTCCAAGCCGGACATGCCGTTGACCGTCGGCGTGGCCAGGATGTAGTCCTTGATTTCGGGATCGCGGGCGGCGTCCTCTGCTGCGGACGTGATGACGTCGACTGCTCGCGTGGGATCGTTGCTCAGCGCAATCGGGACCTGGACGCGGGCCACGGAGTAGCGGTCGGAATGGTTGGCCACCTGCAAGATTTCGCCGTTGCGGACGTACCATAGCGCGCCATCGATATCGCGGACCGTGGTAATACGTAGGGAAATGGACTCCACGTCGCCGAAGACCCCGTTTCCGAGGTCGATGGTGTCACCGATGCCGTACTGGTCCTCCATGAGCATGAAGATGCCGGAGAGGAAGTCCTTGACCAACGCCTGCGCGCCGAAACCAAGGGCGACACCAACCACACCGGCAGAGGCCACGAGCGGGGCGACGTTGACGCCGAGCTTGTCCAGGATGGCGAGCACGGCCCAGACCCAGACGAAGATGGAGACCGCGGAGCGGCCCACCCCGGCGAGCGTCTGGATGCGGGAGGTGCGCCGAGCCTCCTGTGTTTGCTCGAGGACCTTGTCGGTTGTTCTGTGCGCTTTGCGCGGGGAGAGCGGCGAGCTGAGCTTGCCCTTCTTGATGCTGTTATCAGCCAGCTTGGTGATGAGTCGGCGCAGCAGCCAGCTGCCGATGATGGCGACGATGAGGATGAGCGCGATGCCGATGGGTTTGTCGATGAGCCAGGACTGCATGTTTTCTGTTTGCCACCAGCGGGTGACCGCGTCGACAGCCCCGTCGGTTGGCTCGGAGGAAGCGCTTAGGTATGCGGTTGGTCTGGTCACGTGTGTCCTTTCTGCTATCGCTCACGACTGACGCTTACCGATGGTAGGGAAGAGAACTGAATATAAAAAGCTCGTCTTTCTCCCAACTGAACAGCTTGGTCTAGACTTGTGCCTCATGACTGACAACCGCACCCTTGGCTTTTCCTCCCGTTCCATCCATGCCGGTTACCAGCCGGATCCCTACATGGGATCCATCAACGTACCGATCTACGCTTCCACCACGTTCCAACAGGACGGCCTCGCGCAGCTGCGCGGCGGCTATGAGTATGGCCGCGTGGCCAACCCCACCGTTCACTCCCTCGAGAAGACCCTCGCGGCGCTAGAGAACGCTGAATACGCCCGCTGTTTCGCCACGGGCATGGCGGCCGTCGATACCCTCATTCGCATCCTCGTGCGCCCGGGTGACCACGTGATTCTGGGCAACGATGCCTACGGCGGCATGTATCGCTTGCTGCACCACGACTATGGCCAGTGGGGCATCGAGCTGTCCATCGTCAACACCGCCGATACCGCGGCGGTAGAGGCGGCGCTGCAGGAGAACACCAAGCTGATTTGGCTGGAGACCCCGACCAACCCGGCGACAACAATCACGGATATCGCTGCGGTTACTAAGGCGGTCAAGGCGGCTGGCGACGCCCAGATCGTCGTCGACAACACCTTCGCCACGCCCTACCTGCAGAACCCTTTGGAGCTGGGCGCGGATCACGTCCTGCACTCCACTACGAAGTACCTGGGCGGCCACTCGGATGTGCTGGGCGGCGCGGTCGTGACCAACTCCGCGGAGATGGACGAGCGCCTGCTGTACTTCCAAGGCAACGTCGGTGCGGTGTCCTCGCCTTTCGACGCCTACCTCACCGCCCGCGGTATCAAGACCTTGGAAGTCCGCATGGATCGCCACTGTTCCAATGCGCAGGCCGTGGCTGAGTTCTTGGAATCCCGTCCGGAGGTCAAGCAGGTTCTCTACCCGGGCCTGCCCTCGCACCCGGGCCATGAGCTGGCGAAGAAGCAGATGCGTGGCTTCGGCGGCATGATGTCCGTGCGCTTCCACAGCGAGGAGCATGCCCGCCAGATTTGCCTCAACACTAAGCTCATCTCGCTGGCGGAGTCCCTCGGCGGCGTGGAGTCCCTCATCGAGCACCCACAGAACATGACGCACATCTCCGCGGAGGGCTCCGAGCTCGTGCCGCCGGCAGACCTCGTGCGCATCTCTGTGGGCATCGAGTCCATCGATGACCTGCTCGCGGACTTGGAGCAGGCCCTCGACGCCCTGGATTAAACCGCCGCGTGATTAGAGGGAAGTGAGCAGGGAGCCGGCCGTGCGGTCGGTCTCCTGCAGCATGAGCGGATCCGTGCCGGGCATGGGGGAGATGGTGGTATCCGGCCACTGCGAATAGGTGGGGATGCCCACGATGTGCAGGCGCGGGTCTTCGGCGCCGCCCGGGTTGACCACGCGGCGGTTCCATGTCGTCTCCGGCGAACCGGTGGCCTGGCCGTGGTCGACGAACGCGCGCACGCGCCCGTTGAGCGACACCGCGAGTGGATCGCCGGCACGGCGGACATCGGGGGAGTGCATCCAGGCGTCGATAAGCCAGGTGGAGGAAGCCTCGCCGTGCGCGGTGCACAGCGTGAACTTCTCGCCGATCTCCAGCTGGGGGCGCTGGCCTAGGAAGGTGACGAGGCCGGCGTCGACAAGCGCGAGCAATTGGCGGGTGCGGAAGAGCGGCGGGCCGGAGCCCACCATCTGCCCGAAGGCCATGAACTCCTTGTAGGTGCTGGTGCGGGACTCCCACGTCATCCGGCCTTCTGAACCGGCAATCGAGGAGGGCTTGCGCGCGGCCGAGATGGCCCACAGCGCGGACTTCAGCGGGGAGTCTGCCGCGGCGACGGCCTCCCGGATATCGTGGGCGAGGCCCTCGGCGATGTACTCGGTCAGCTCCGTGCCGTCGAAGTCCGCCAGCGGGTGCGCCCAGTGCGCTAGGTCGAGCGGCTCAGTTGACGCGCCGTCGAGCGCGACGCGTAGCTGGTCCGCCATGCCACGGAGATCCGGGGCGGTGAGCTCCGTGGAATCGATCGTGGTGAGGATATCCTCGAGCGGGCGCTGCAGAGCATCCGGTGCCACCCGCGCTTGGTTCTCGTAGTACTCGGCGTAGGCATCGCGCAGGATGTGCGGCAGTAGTTGCGTGCCGAAGTCCAGCTCGACCTCCGGATCCAGCGCGGCCACCGCGGCGCGGAAGCGGGTCAGCGGGGCCTTCGGCGGCAGCGCGTGGTATTCCGACTTCGGGATATAAGGGTAGCCGCGGCCGGAGGAGACGATGAAGTGCGGCTCCTCACCGCTGGGCTCGTAGCGCAGCCCGGAGCGCGTGGAGGGATCCTCCACAAATTCACCACCGCGGTCGATGGTGAGCAGCGCCATGACATCGAAGAAGCCCATGCCCAGGCCGCGGACCAGGACCTTCTCGCCCGCAGGGACCTCAGACACCGGCTGCTCCACGGGGTTATCCGGGCGCACCCAGTGCAGGCCGGAATCCGCAGCCTCCGCCAGTGCGCGCTCGGATTCGTTCAACGCAGGCACCTGCCAGCCATAGGCCAGGACGGTGGCGTCGGCGGTGACGGTAGTGCCGTCCGAAAGCTTGATGGCGTCCTGCTCACCGTGCTCCTCCACGGACAGCGCGCGGGCGCGGTGCTGGACGACGTCCACGCTCTCCGGCAGCTGAGCCAGCGCAACCTCGAAGACCCACTCCAGGTAGGCGCCGTAGAGCGCGCGGGAGGGGTTGGATTCCGGGCGGGTCTGCGCGAGTTCTTCGGCGAAAGAGTCTGCAAGCCCCTCGCGCGGCGGGTGGGAATCATAAAGCTCCAGCTTGGCGGGGGAGATGGAGGGGCGCTCGCCGCGCAGAAGCTGGATCCACTCATAGAGGATGGGGCCTTCAAGTACCGGCGCGGTGGTCGTGGAGCCGGGCTCGGTAAACAACGTGACCGCGCCGGCCAAGGTGTTCATGCACAGCGTGCGGGTCTGCTCGGTATCCCAAATGCGGCCAGCGCCCAGCGGGGCATCGTCGATGATGTGGAGCCGCAGGGGTGAATGAAGGGGGGTCGCGCGCAGGTGGGCTGCAAGGCGCTCGACCAGCGAGATACCACGCGGGCCGGCCCCGACGATGGCGATGGCGGGCATATAAATCAACCTCAAACTTTTAGACTGTGCTGTCTAGTGGAATAATACCGCTCAGTATGCGTTGTGTTAAATCCAGAGACGCACTGCACACCGACTATCTACTTTCTGAAAGCAATACCGTGAAAACCTTACGCGCACTCGCCGCCACCTTGGCAGCAGCCCTGGCCCTAGCGGGCTGCTCTGCTGCGGACCGGCCGGACGGTGAGGACAACGTCCTTACCTACCTCGAGCCGCAATTCTTCCGCACGCTCTATCCGCCAGCCGCGGGCTTTTATCCCAACGGCGGCGTGGTCAACCAGCTGACCGACCGCCTCCTCTACCAAGACCCCGAAACCCTCGAGCTCTCGCCGTGGATCGCCACGGAGATGCCCGAGGTCAACGAGGATGCCACGGAATACACGTTTAACATTCGCACCGACGTCACTTACTCCGATGGCTCCCCGCTCACCGCCGAGAACGTCGTGGCCAACTTCGATCTTTTCGGTCGTGGCGACAAGTCCCGCACGCTGACCAGCTCCGAGCAGATCGCCAACTATGACCACGGCGAGGTCGTGGACGAGGACACCGTGAAGTTCTACTTCACCCAGCCTTCCCCGGGCTTCCTCCAGGCCACCTCCGCCTATAACGCCGGCCTGCTCTCCGATTCCACCCTGGCTTTGGACAACGAGGGCTTCGGCCCCGGCAACGCGATCAACGTCATCGGCTCTGGGCCCTTCGTGGTGGAATCGGAAGAAATCGGCACGGACCTCAAGCTCAAGACCCGCGAGGACTACGACTGGGCCCCGCCGGCGGTCAAGCACCAGGGCCGCGCGGACATCGACGGCGTCCACTACATCCTCGCCGCCGAAGAGTCCGTGCGCACCGGCGCTATCCTCTCCGGCCAGGCCGATATCGCGCGCCAGATCTCCGCTCCGCAGGAGTCGCTGCTGAAAGAACAAGGCGTTGACATCGTCTCGCGCGGCACGAACTCCATGAACAACCAATTCGCCTTCCGCTTCGATCACCCGTTGCTGCACGATAAGCGCGTGCGCGAGGCCATCATCCACGGCGTGGACCGCGAGGAGATCCTCCGCGTGCTCTTCTCCGAGTCTTACCCGCTCGCCACCTCGACGGTGGCCGAGACTGGCCTGGCCTACAAGGACCAGTCTTCCGCTTATACCTTCGACCCCGAGGAATCCAAGCGCCTCCTCGACGAGGCCGGCTGGGAGCCCGGCCCCGACGGCATCCGCGTCAAGGACGGCCAGCGTCTCGTCCTGCGCACCAACACCGCCTTGCCACAGCCGCGCTCCAAGGAAGTCATGACCATGGTCCAGGACCAGCTGCGCGCCCTGGGCATTGGCATCCAGGTCAACGCCGGCGACCAGGCCACCCAGAACGCCGATGCCAAGGACATCAACAAGGTGCAGATCTACCACTCGATGGTGGGCCGCGCCGACTACGACGTCATCACCTCGCTCTACGGCATCAACAACCGCGATGCCTTCCTCAACCAGGACGCAGAGGGCAATCCCATCGACGAACACCTGCAGGAGCTTCTCGACGCCGTCCTCGACACCCCCGACAAAGAAGGCCGCATCAAGGCCACGGAAGAGGTCCAGGACTACCTCACTGAGCAGGCCTACGTGCTTCCGCTCTTCGAGGAACCTGTGGTCTACGCCGTGCGACCGGGCATCACTGGCTTTAGCCCGGAATCGGTAGCGCGCCCGTGGTTCTACGAGGTCAGCATCGACGCCGCGCCATCGGATGAGGAGGAAAAATAGATGACAACCCGCCAGATCTTCAGCCGCATTGGGCAGGCTCTCCTCGTGCTGCTCATTACTTACACCGTGGCCTTCCTGCTTCTGTCGGCGCTGCCGTCGGATGCCGTGCAGTCGCGATTCGGCGATCCCGCCCTGGGCCTATCCCAGGCGGAGATTGAGGCTATTCGGGAGGAGATGGGCGTCGACAAGCCGCTTGTAGTGCAGTACTTCACCTCCCTGGGCGGCTTCCTCACCGGGCACTTTGGTAACTCCACGCAGTCCGGCGCCCCGGTGGCTACGCTGCTTGCCGACGCCCTTCCCCACACCCTCATCCTGGCCATCAGCGCCATCGGCTTGGCACTCATCGTGGCCGTATTCGTCGCCTTCCTTGCCACGCTGCCCGGTCTCGGCGCCATCGGCTCCTTCTTCCGGGGTCTGCCTTCCTTCATGGTCTCGCTGCCCGGCTTCTGGATCGCGATCCTGCTCATCCAGTTCTTTTCCTTCCAGCTGGGCTGGGTGCGCGTTATCGAACCTGGGTCTGTCGAAGGCCTCATCCTGCCGACCTTGACGCTGTCCGTGCCCATGGCCGCACCGCTCATCCAGGTTCTGATTCGCTCCATTGATGAGACGCAGTCGCGGCCCTTCGTCCAGGCGGTGCGCTCTCGTGGTGCCTCGGAGTCCTGGATCTTCTGGCGCACCGTCCTGCGTAATTCGCTGCTGCCTACCTTGACCATGGCGGGCCTGCTCTTTGGTGAGCTCGTCGGCGGTGCCGTGGTGACCGAAACCGTCTTCGGCCGTACCGGCTTGGGCTACATGGTGGCCCAAGCGGTGGCTAACCGCGATACCCCGGTTCTGCTGGCGGTGGTTCTCATCGCCGCAACTTCCTACATCATCATCAACCTCGTCGTGGATCTGCTCTACCCGGTACTGGATCCCCGCCTGCGCGCCGGTTCCCCGAAACGCCGCGCTGCCGCCACTGAAGAAAGGACGGTGCGCTCATGAGTGTGACGTTCACCAAACCCCTGCGAACCTCGCGCCGCGCTCCCGCGGGGCAGGCCAACCCATGGCTCGCGCCGGGTTCCGTCATCGCCATTATCGTCCTCGCGGTGGCGTTCTTGGCCGCCCTGTTCCCGAGCCTGTTTACCTCGGCTGACCCGTACGCGGGCACCGACGTAGCCCTGTTGGCGCCGGGGGAGTCCGGCCACCTCATGGGCACGGACGCGGTGGGCCGCGACCTGTATGCGCGCATCGTCTACGGTGCCCGCCAGTCGCTGCTTGGCGCGCTGATCGCCGTGGCTGTCGGCTTGGTCGTCGGTACGCTGATCGGTCTTCTCGCCGGCTCCCTGCGAGGAGCGGTGGATAGCGTGCTCATGCGCGTCGTCGACGTGCTGCTGTCCATCCCCGGCATCCTGTTGTCGCTTTCCATCATTATCGTGCTGGGTTTCGGCTCCGTGCAGGCGGCGGTGGCCGTCGGTGCGACCTCGGTGGCGACCTTCGCGCGCCTGGCCCGCTCCCAGGTGATCACCGTGGCCAGCTCGGACTACATCGAGGCCGCGTACGGCGCTGGCGCCACCCACGCCACGGTGCTCTTCCGCCACATCCTTCCCAATTCACTCACCCCTGTTATCGCCCTGGCCACCCTGCAATTCGGCACCGCGATCCTGCAGCTGTCCATCCTCGGCTTCCTGGGCTACGGCGCCCCGCCGCCGACCCCGGAATGGGGCCTCATTATCGCCGAGGGCCGCGACTTCATGGCCACCGCCTGGTGGCTCATCATCCTGCCTGGCATCGCGCTGGTCGCCGTGGTGATGTCCGCTAACCGTCTGTCCCAGAACTTCCCCGTGGAGGCCTAACATGACTGTTATAAAAGATGCAGCTCAGCCCCTGCTCAGCGTGCGGGATCTAAACGTGTCCTATTCCACTGCAGGTGGTGACGTTTCCGCCGTGCAAGGCGTCAACCTCGAGGTTCACCCGGGGCAGATGACCGCCATCGTGGGCGAGTCCGGCTCCGGCAAGACCACCTCCGCCATGGCAGCCATCGGCTTGCTGCCCTCGAATGCCACCATCGATGCCGGAACCATCACCTTCGATGGCCGCGATATCACTTCGCTGCGTCGCCGCGAGTGGCGTGAGCTGCGTGGGCGGCGCATCGGCCTCATCCCGCAGGACCCGAACAACTCCCTCAACCCGGTGCAGACCATCGGCGCCTCGGTGGAGGAGGGGCTGCGCATCCACAAGGTTGGTACTGCGGCCGAGCGCAAGGCTAAGGCGTTGGAGTTGCTGGAGCGCGTCGGCATCGATGACCCTGCGCGCCGCTATCACCAGTACCCGCACGAGCTGTCCGGCGGCATGAAGCAGCGCGTGCTCATCGCCGCCGCCGTGGCGCTGGAGCCCGACCTCATCATCGCCGATGAGCCCACCTCCGCGCTGGATGTCACCGTGCAGAAGATCATCCTCGACCTCCTCGACGACATGCGCGCAGAGCTCGGCATGGGCATCCTCTTCATTACCCACGACCTCGCCGTGGCCGGTGACCGCGCCGACCGCGTCGTGGTCATGGAGTCCGGCCAGCTGCGCGAGGAGGGCCTGGCCGCCACGGTGCTGACGAACCCGCGCCACGACTACACCAAACGCCTGCTTGCCGACGCCCCCTCCCTCACCGTCGCCGACGCCCGCACAGCAACCACCGGCGCTGTTGCGAAGGCTGGCGCAACCGCTGAACGCGCTTCTTCTGTTCCCCACGTCGCGGCGACTGCTCGGGATGCCGGCGAACCACTGGTGCGCGTGGAAGGCCTGACCCAGCGCTTCGGCGACTTCACCGCGGTCGATGACATCTCCTTCACCGTGGCCAAGGGATCCACCCACGCCATCGTGGGCGAGTCCGGCTCCGGCAAGACCACGACTGGGCGCAGCATCGCCATGTTCAACACCCCGACATCGGGCAGCATCACCGTGGGCGGGCGCGACATCGTGGGTCTGCGCGGTAAGGCCTTGCGCGAAGAGCGCAACAACATCCAGCTGGTCTACCAGAACCCCTATGGCTCCCTGGACCCCAAGCAGACGATTGGCCAGACGGTGGCGGAGCCGCTGCGGAATTTGAAGGGGGAGCGTGCAAGCGCGGCCAAGGAAAAGGCCAAGGAGTTCTTGGACCTGGTGGCGCTGAACCCGGACTACTACGACCGCCGTCCGCGCGAGCTCTCCGGCGGTCAGCGCCAGCGCGTGGCGATTGCCCGCGCCATGATTGTAGAGCCGGAGCTGGTCATCCTCGACGAGGCAGTCTCCGCCCTCGACGTCACCGTGCAGGCCCAGATTCTGCGGCTGCTGGCCCGGCTGCAGGAGGAGCTCGGTCTGACCTACATTTTCATCTCGCACGACCTCGCGGTGGTCAACCAAATCTCCGATACCGTATCGGTGCTCTCGAAGGGCCAGCAGGTGGAGTGCGGGCCTACGGCAGAGGTCTTCAGCAACCCGCAGTCACCGTTTACCCGGAAGCTCATCGAGGCCATCCCCGGCTCGCGCTACCGCGCCGGCGACCTCAACCTGGGCCTGTAGCCTGGGCGAAAACGAAAGGATTAATTCATGGCAGACATCATAAACCTGTTGGCGGGTGTTGAGGGAGACGTGGCTCAGCTGCGCGAGCGCCGGCCCGAAGCAAAGGAGAACGCACAAGCCTCCTTCGCCGCGCTCCTCGAGCCTTCAGCGCCCGGCACGTTTAGCTATGCGGAGCGCTACGCTATCGCGACGTTTGTTGCGGGCGTGTATCAGGCGGCTCCTGCCGTCGCCTTTTATTCTGACCTGCTGGCGGAGGAATCGGAGGAGCTCGCCGCCGAGATAGCCCGCGCTGTAGAGCGCGGCATCACCAGCGGCCCGTACATCGATGGCGGCTTCACGCTTTTCGAGGGCTCACCGCGCCTCGCCGCCGCCCTTGACTTCGCCCACCTTCTGGTCTTCCACCCCAAGGACGCCTCCCCGGCTGCGATTGGTCACCTGCAGGCGGCCGGGTGGTCCAACGATGACATCGTGACGCTGGCGCAGCTGGTCAGCTTCCTATCCTTCCAGCTGCGCGTGGTGTACGGCCTCTCCGTGCTTGCCGGTGCCGCGCAGCCCGCGCCCGTGACTGAGGCGCCGCGCCCCACCCAGACCCCGGAGTGGGTGCCGGGGGAGGGGACGTTGGTGCCGGACGTCGCCAAGCCGCAGGGCTTCGTGGCGCACTCGCTGGGCTGGAAGCCCTGGGTGCCGCCGCAGCCGAAGGAGGAGTTCACGGACGCGCAGCGTGATGCGCTGATTAAGCCCGAGCGCATCGACATGGAGTACTTCCGCCTGCTAGCCCGCGACCCAGCAGCGCTCAAGGCGCGCACGCTCACGGACCTGGACATCTTCTACAACACCGACGGCGGCCTCGGCCGCGCCGAGCGTGAGCTGGCCGCCACGGTAGTCTCGCGCCTCAACGGTTGCGAGTACTGCGCGTCGGTGCACCAGCAGCGCGCGAAGGAGGAGGGCGGTGACGCCGCGGCGATTGACCGCCTGCTCGAGGAAGGCGTAGATGCTGACCTGGGCTCGGCGCAGTGGTCTGCCATCCGCGATGCCGCTCTGGCCCTGACCGAGTCTCCCTTTGCGTTCGACGCCTCCCACGTTGAGCGCCTCGAGGCCGTGGGATTCGATACCCTAGCCATCATCGATGTCATCAACTCCACCGCGTTCTTCAACTGGGCCAACCGCCTGATGCTGACGCTGGGGGAGCCGGATGTACCGAAGCGTTTCCGCTAACGAGAAGGAGGAACAACCATGGTGAAAACTGCCGTTGTAACTGGTGCGACGGGTGGAATGGGCGCGGAGATCATCAAGGATCTTGCCCGGGACCACCGCGTGTATGCCCTGGGCCGGCGCGCCGGGGAGCTGCCGGAGGCGGAGAACATCGTGCCGGTGGAAATCGACTTGCTGTCGCTTCTCGACGGCGCAGCGCTCCCCACCGAACTGGCTTCGCTTGAACGCGTCGACGTGCTCGTGCATGCGGCGGCGCGGGCGGATAAGCGCTCTGTGGAAAGCGCTAGGCCAGAGGATTGGCGCGCGCAGATGGACCTCAACGTGCACGTGCCAGCCGAGCTGACCCGCCAGCTTCTGCCCGCGCTGCGTGCGGCGGAAGGGCTTGTGGTGTTCATTAACTCCGGTGCCGGCATTCACTCCTATGGTGACAACGTCATTTACGCCGCCACGAAGCATGCTTTGTACGCGCTTGCCGACGGCTTGCGCCTCGGCGAGCTCGGCATCCGCGTGTCCACCGTCGCGCCGGGCCCGACGGATACCCCGATGCTGCAGGGCCTGCAGGACTACAACCCGGAGCATGTCATCGCCCCAGTCGAGGTGGCGAAGGCTATCCGCGCCACCGTTGATGCCGGCCCTACCACGCAGCTCACTGAGATCCGCGTGCGCCCACGCATTGAGCTAAACCAGCGCAAGTAGGTGGCGCGTTTTCTCTCAAGATGCGAAAAACCCAGCACACGGTACAGTTATGAGGCGTGTCCACCTCTCAACGCCGCCGCCCCGCCTATTTGGTGATCGCGGATTCGCTGCGGAGCAAGATTGAATCCGGCGAACTGAAGCCGGGTGATCGCTTCCCCACGGAGCGGGAATTGGTTCAGGAATACAAGGTGGCGCGCATGACAGTGCGCCACGCCCTGGACATCGTCCAGATCGAGGGACTTATCGACCGCAAGCGTGGGCGCACCGGCGGCACCTTCGTGCGTGCCACCCCGCCGACGCTGAGCCTGACGAGCGGGCGCAGCGCCCTCGACCAGCTGCGTGAGCATGGCCTTGAGGTTGAGGTGCGGGTGCTGTCGTTGGCGTTGATTGAAACTCCGGGCCATCTTGCCTCCGCCTTCGGGATTGAGGAGGGTGATGCCGTGTGGGAGTGCCGTACGGTGCAGATGACTGAAGGATCGCCCATCATGGTCTCCACGCTTCTTATCCCGCAGGCCTTGGCACCGCACCTCACGGAAGAGGAAATGCAGAAGCCGCTGACTGAACTATTGACGGAGCTTGACCTGGCACCCGTATTTAAGCGGGATTCTCTCGTGGCCGCCACCGCGCGCACGGAGGAGCAGAAAGCCCTGGGCGTTGGACGCAACCAACCGGTCTTGCGCATTACGCGAACCGTCAAAGCAGAGGGCGGCCTCGTAGCCGCTCAGCTGGAGGAGACCCTGCGCCCTGATGCGGTCACGGTGGAAGTTGTCGTCGGCGAGGACCCCACGCCGACCCTCGACTAAACACTATGAGTCTGCGACCCTGCGGGGGCAGCCGTCATTAGGTGTGTCCCTTTGGGGAGGCGTTAAAGCACGCCAACTCGTCAGCCATCTTTCGGTTGGCGGGTTTCGTTCTTTAAGGGCTTAACCCTCAGCGGGAAGCGCGTGAATCGTGCTCAAGGATCGCCGATATGCCCGCGTGCCTTGATGTGGTCTGCGGGTGGCAGTGTTGTCGCTGGTGGTTAGCTGTTTCCTTTCTGCCGTTGCTGCGTGTGGTGGCTGTGGGTGTTAGCTGCTGTCGGGTGGTTCCTCTGGTGGTTGTCCTGCTTGTTCGGTGTTGAGTCTGGCGACTGCTTCCTGGTATTCGGGCATCGCGGTTATCGGTGTTCCCCAGGGTGGGATGAACGCCACGCCTGTGTTGAGCCGGTACATGTAGCCGCGCCCGGTGGGTTTTAAAGGGTCATCATCGTTAATACCGTTGTGGTAGGCGCACAGGAAGGTCAGGTTCTTAATGTTGGTGTAGCCGCCTGCTTGCCAGGGGATGAGGTGATGGATTTGGCAGTAATCAGCTGGCTTATTACACCCAGGTCTTGAACAGGTGTGGAATTCGGCGTGCAGGGTAAGGCGTTGGTTGAAGTTTGCTCCGCGTTCT
>NZ_KV827377.1:19862-20406 GCF_001836065.1 Corynebacterium sp. HMSC035E02 | reverse complement strand
GTAGCCGATTTCGGCAAACTTGTGGGTGAGAAACTCAGCGCCTGTCATGCGCCCACCGTTGGTGAGGTTGAGTTCGATCTCGTCCCCGTCACCGTTGATGATTTGATCCAACTCGTTCAGGGTGACGATGACTTGGGTGCGCACGGAAGGCTTAGTGCCGGCTGTTTCTTGGTTGAAGAAGACGTCGTTGGCGGCTTGAAGCAGGTCGGTGTTGGTGGATTCTAGGACTGCGCGCATGTTGGCAATCGTGGTGGCATCGTCAGTAATGGAGAGCGTGTTGGGCCCTTCGGATCTGTAGGTGATGCGCACGCCTGGTTTGGCGGTTCTTTTACGTTTGAGTTCTTTAAGCCTCGTGGTGGCAACGGTGGGGATGCGGTGTGCGGGTGTGGCGGTAAGTCTGACTCTCAGGTTCCAGGCGTCGAGGGTTTTCTTTACTTTTGAAACGTAGGTTTCAATGAGTGTGAGGGTGCCCAGGCTGTGGCGTTGGGTGAGTGCGGACGCACGGGCTTTGCGTTGTTTGCCGGTAAAGCGGGTGGGGCCGAAG
>NZ_KV827377.1:0-19762 GCF_001836065.1 Corynebacterium sp. HMSC035E02 | reverse complement strand
GCCGGTAAAGCGGGTGGGGCCGAAGTACACTTGGTGCAGGCCTGCGAGTTCGGTGGCGTCGGCTGGGTCTGCACCGAGCGCGCGAAGCTCATCGGGTGTGCCAGGTATGTTTTCCACCAGCGCAATCCCCAAGTTGCGGAGGCGGAGGTAGGTTTCGATATCCCCCATGGGCACGAAGATTAAAGCAGCACCCGCAGCCTCGCAACCGGAGGAACAAAATCCCTGCTTAGAAGGGATGCGTCACGTGTAGTGGGGAGATTGTGGATCACAGGTCGGGATAAGCGCCAAACACGGGCTCGGAACTGGCATGAGAAAAGCCCCTCAGGGGAGGGGCTAGATGCGTGTGCTAACCGCGGTCGACGGCGCGGTTGCGCAGGGCGCGGGCGAGGCGGTCACGCTGCTCGGTCACGGCGCGGCGCAGGCCACCGGCCAGATCGCGGGAGAGAAACTCATCGGCGCGGTCGAGGGTCTCCTGGCTGACATCCCAGCGCGGGAACAACCCGGTCACCGTGGTCAAGGCAATCTCGTTGGACTGCGCGGACCAGATCTTTTCCGCCACGTCGAAGAACTCTGCACTCGGCAGGAGCTCGTCGGCGCCTACGAACGTCAGGCCCGCCAGCTTCGACTCCAAGTCGCGGTTGCCCAGCTCACCGGCCACAATCTCGTCCCACACCGCGCGCTTGTTGTCCTCGGTGTTTACGGCAGCCAACGCCTTAAGCGAGGCCTGGTAGCCCGTCGCGGTGTTATCGCGTTTGAGTTCCTCCGCCACCGCCGTCATGGCGGCGCCGGCGGCCTCGGGGCCGGTGACGTCGGCAAGCGAGCCATCGGCGATAAGCGCGGTGAGCACCTTCCAGCGCAGGCCCGCATCCGAGGAAGTCTGAAGGAGCTCTTGGAAGAAGGTGCGGGAGGCGTCGTGAAGCTTGATGCCAGCCAGCGCCTGGGTGAAGACGATGGAGCGCTCGGCGTTATCGGAGCGGGCGCCGTCAAGGAGGGCGTCGGCAAGCTGCGTATCCTCCTTTGCCCACTCGGGGTCCGCATAGGTGGACTGGGCCGTTGCGGCCTGGGAGAGGATGCGCTCCAGCACGGCGAGCTCGGTCTCCGCCGCCGCGCCGCGGGCGACAAGCGCCACGAAATCGCGGGCGCGCATGGTACCTGCCCGGGTCATCTCCCAGGCGGTGGACCAGCACAAAGTGCGGGCCATGGGGTCCTCGAACTTGTCGATATTCTCCTGCAGGAACTGCAGGGAACCGGCGTCCAGCTCGATGAGGCAGTAGGTCAGGTCATCGTCGTTAGGCAGCACAAAGTCGATGTCCGCCTGCTTGCGGCCAATGAGTTCCGGAATCTCGGTAAAGGCGCCATCGATATCCATCTCGATGCGCTCGGTGCGCACCACCTTCTCTCCTTGCAGGGCGTAGACGCCGACGGCGACGCGGTGGGTGCGCAGAGTATCGCCACGTTGGGTGAGGTGGGCCTGTGTGATGGTGCCGGACTCGTCCGTCTCCAACGCCACACCCAGAGTGTTCACGCCCGTGCTCTTCAGCCACTGCTGTGCCCAGAAGGACAGGTCGCGCCCCGAGGCCTCCTCGAGGTGACGCAGCAAATCCCCGAAGGTGGCGTTCGACCACTGGTGTTCCTGGAAGTGGCGGCGTACCCCGGCGAAGAAGTTCTCGCGGCCCACGTAGGCCTGCAGTTGCTTCAGCACCGACGCCCCCTTGGCGTAGGTGATGCCGTCGAAGTTCTGCTCCACGGTCTCAATGTCAGAAGCATCCGTGGAAATCGGGTGCGTCGTGGGCAGCTGGTCCTGCTGGTAGGCCCACGCCTTCTCCACGTTGGCAAAGGTCACCCACGCGGTGTCGTACTGGGTTTCCTCCGCTTGGGAAATCGCCGCCGACCAGGTGGCGAAGGACTCGTTGAGCCACAGGTCATCCCACCACTGCATGGTCACGAGGTCACCGAACCACATGTGCGCTAGCTCGTGCAGGATGGTGTCCGCGCGGCGCTCATACTTGTAGTGCGAGGCTTGCGACGTAAAAACATACTCGTCGCGGATGGTCACGCAGCCGGCGTTCTCCATTGCGCCGGCGTTGAACTCCGGAACGAAAATCTGGTCGTACTTGCCAAAGGGGTAGGCAAAGCCGAAGTTGCGGTGGTAGAAATCAAAACCCTGCTTGGTCTCCGTGAACAGGCGCTCGGCGTCGAGCGAATCCAGCAGCGAGGGGCGGCAATAAATACCCAACGGCACCTCAACGGTTTTAGCAGGCGAGCCCTCCGGGTGCTCCGCCAGCGTGCCCGTCCACGTATCCGTCACGCCCACATACGGGCCCGCACACAGAGCAATCAGGTACGTCGACAGCGGGTAATCCACCGCCGCGCGCACGGTGTTGCCTGAACGCGTGATGGGGGAGTTCGTAATCACTGTCCAGTGCTCCGGAACCTCAAGAGCCAGCGAGTACGTAGCCTTCAGATCCGGCTGGTCAAAGCAGGCGAAGACGCGCTTGGCGTCGGCAGTCTCGAACTGGGTGTAGAGGTAAGCCTCGCCGTCGACCGGGTCGACGAAGCGGTGCAGGCCCTCGCCCGTGCGGGAGTATCGAATCTTCGCCACGACCTTCAGCTCATACTCCGCCACCTGCAAACCCGACAGCGGGATCCCGTACGTCGGGTCATAAGCACTGGTGGGCAGGGGAGCGCCGTTTAGGCGGACCTCGAGAAGCTCGTCACCGCGCAAGTCAATAAACGTAGAACCGGCCTTCTTAACTCGGAACTTCACCACCGTGGTGGAGGTGAAAAACTCTTCCCCAGTGAGGTCGAGGGCGACGTCGTAGTGGCTTACCTCCAGCATGCCGGAGCGCTGCTGGGCTTCCTCGCGGGTGAGGTTAATCGAGGTCATGTAGGTTACTCCTCTTCGTCGGTGATTAAGTCTCTGCACCAGCGTAGTCACACGCCTAGGGTGGGGTGCCACAGACTACACAAGCAAAGGAGATTTACTGTGGCCCAACAAGTAACCTTCTGGTTCGACTGCTCCTGCCCCTTCGCATGGCTGACCTCGCGCTGGATTAAGGAAGTGGAGAAGGTCCGCGATATCGAGGTGACCTTCCAGCCGATGTCCCTCTCCGTGCTCAACAAGGGCCGCGACTTGGACCCGGAGTACATGAAGATGATGGAGGCCAACTGGGGCCCTGCCCGCGTAGCAGCCAAGATTGCCGTGGAGGCCCCGGACAAGGTCGACGCCTTCTACACCGCCATGGGCACCCGCATCCACACGGAGGGCCAGGGTGGCAAGAAGGGTTACGGCGCCTACGACGACATCATCAAGCAGGCGCTTGACGACGTCTCCCTCCCCTCCACCTTCGCCTCCGTGGCCAACACCGAAGAGATGGATGAGAAGCTCACCGAGTTCCACAACCGCGGCATCTCTGAGGTTGGCGATGAGGTCGGCACCCCGGTGGTGAAGTTCGGCGATACCGCTTTCTTCGGCCCGGTCATTACCCGCGTTCCCACCGGCGAGGAAGCCGGCGAGCTTTTCGACGCCTCCGTGCGCCTCGCCAAGTTCCCGTACTTCTTCGAACTCAAGCGCTCCCGCACCGAATCCCCGCAGGTTTAGTGCGTGGGATGGCCCACAGGCCGGTAGGATGTGGGCCATGCGCGTTTATTTAGGAGCAGACCACGCAGGGTTCGAGATGAAAAACATCATCGCCGAGCACCTGAAGAAGCAGGGCCACGACGTCATTGACTGCGGTGCCCACGAGTACGACGCCGAGGATGACTACCCGGCATTTTGCATTGAGGCCGCGCTGCGAACCGTCAACGATCCGGGCTCGCTCGGCATCGTACTGGGCGGTTCCGGCAACGGCGAGCAGATCGCCGCGAATAAGGTGAAGGGCGCGCGCTGCGCCCTGGCGTGGTCCCCGGAGACCGCACGCCTGGCCCGCGAGCACAACAACGCCCAGCTCATCGGTATCGGTGGCCGCATGCACTCCGAGGAGGAGGCACTCGCGATCGTGGATGCCTTCCTGGATCAGGAATGGTCCCGTGCTGAGCGCCACCAGCGCCGCATCGACATTCTTGCTGAGTACGAGCGCACCAACATTCCGCCGGAGCTTCCGGAGGCCTAGTTCATGTCCTTGGGGTGAGTGCCGCCGCGGCCCTCTTCCCCGAGGTCAAGATCAGTAATCGCAGCCATCTCGGATTCATCGAGTTCGAAGCCGAATACATCGAAGTTCTGCGCGATGCGCTCCGGGTTTTCGGACTTCGGGAACACGATGACGCCATTTTGCAGGTGCCAGCGGATGATCACCTGGGCGGGGGAGACGCCATACTTTTCGGCAGGCTCGGTGATTTCCGGCTGCTCGAAAAGGTCCGTCTTACCCTGGCCTAGTGGGCCCCAGGCTTCGATGTGCACCTGGTGGGCGCGGAAGGCATCGAGCTCACGCCAGCGCTGTAGGTAGGGGTGCAGCTCCACCTGGTTGACCACGGGGGTCTCATCAGTCTGGGTTTCTAGCTGGTCCAGGTGCTCGAGTTCGAAGTTGGAAACACCGATGGACTTGGCCTTGCCGGCCTTCTTTAGTTCAATGAGCTGCTTCCATGCCTCGACGTAGTGGCCGTTATCTGGGCAGGGCCAGTGGATGAGGTAGAGGTCCACGTAATCGAGACCTAGCTTCTCCAAAGACTCGTCGAGAGCTGCGGCCGCATCAGTCTGGCGGTCGTTCCACAGCTTCGTGGTGATGAACAGCTCCTCGCGGGGGATGCCGGACTTGGCAATCGCGCGGCCCACACCTTCCTCGTTGCCGTAGATGGCAGCGGTGTCGATGTGGCGGTAGCCCACCTTGAGGGCTTCGAGGACCAGTTCCTCGGTCTTGTCGGGTTCTACCTTGAAGACACCGTAGCCGAGCTGGGGGATGGTGTTGCCGTCGTTGAGTTCAATAATGGGTACAGTCATGCGGCCCACTCTACGTAGGGGCGGCGCATTCTGACAGAAAAGATGCATGGCCAGGCATGATGCGGCGGCAAAACAAGCCATGGGCGCTAACGAATGTGAAAAACGACTGAAGCCGCACCGGCTACCTAAAATAGGTGGTCAATGCAGCTTTTCGTGGAGGGAATGACGGGAATCGAACCCGCGTCTTCAGCTTGGAAGGCTGAGGTATTAGCCACTATACGACATTCCCACAACCGGCAATCTTCAACTTTCAAGGCCTTGACTTTGAAAGCCGTTGAATCGGCGTGCCGATTACTTTAGCGCACGTGGTCGCTGAAAGGAAAATGGGAACTTAAGCGGGGTAAAGCGCGTTACTTTGAGTAGGTGTACAAGCAAAACAACACATAGTTCAACACGCAATTCAACTCTGAGATGAAAGTGGTGCTTTCGTGAGCTCGTTATTGCTCCTTATCCTCGTCGTCGGTGGCGGCGCATGGTTCCTGTCCTCGCGCAACGGGAAGAAGCAGCAAGAGCTGCGTGAATCCCAGCGTTTTGAGGACGCGATGGCGGATGCACGCCGCTGGACCGAGCGCCTTGGTGGACAGGTCATGAACTTAAGCGGAACGGACACCGCCTCCCAGCAGGCCATGGCGGATGCGTCCGAGCGTTTTACCGCCGCGAACTCTGCGATTTCCCAGGCCACGACGGTCAAGCAAGCACACCTAGCGCGCGAATCTGCGCTGGAGGGTCTTTACTATGTTGCGGCCGCCCGCGAGATTATGGGCATGGATCCGGGCCCAGAGCTGCCGCCGCTGGAGGGCCAGCGCCAGGCCGGCAAGGTGACGGAGACCCGCACGGTGGAGGCAAACGGGGAGACGCTGACGGCGTCGCCAAGCGCATCTGCAGAAACCCCCAACTACTACCCGGGTGGTGTCGTAGCAGGACGCCCGGTCCCGGCCGGTTGGTACTCACGCCCGTGGTGGGCTGACGCGTTGACCACCGGCGTGTGGATGGTGGGCTACTCCATGATGTTCAACGCGATGTTCGCGGGCATGTCCGGCGTTGGTTACTCCGCCGCAGCCGCAGAAAGCGGTGACTGGGGCGGAGACATGGGCGGCGCCGACGGCATGGACCCCGGTGCCATGGATGGTGCCGGAGACATGGGCGCCGGTGACGCCGGGGGAGGCGAGGAAGGCGGCTTCTTCGATGGCCTCTTTGGCGGCGACGGGGGTGATGGCGGAATGTTTGATTTCGACTTCGACTTCTAGCGCTAAAGCTGCCCCTGACGTGGGGAAACAAAGTTTAATTGGGGCCGGTGTTGGGATAGTCAAGCAGCTATCGGTACACTAGCCCCAGTATGAAGCGCAGCTGCGTGCGGAACTTCCGGGCGCAGAGGCTTTCCATACGGGGCGTGGCGCAGCTTGGTAGCGCACCTGCTTTGGGAGCAGGGGGTCGCAGGTTCAAATCCTGTCGCCCCGACGTATGGGGGCCTGGACACTCATCCAGGCCCCTTAATTTCATCTTTGAACGATCACAATCAGGAGAGTTTCTCGTGAAGACCACCGTAGACAAGCTGAGCGATACCCGCGTCAAGCTCACCGTCAACGTTCCGTTCGCTGAGCTGGACAAGGAAATCGATCAGGCCTACGCGGCGATCGCGCAGCAGGTTTCCATCCCGGGCTTCCGTAAGGGCAAGGCTCCGCGCCAGCTTATCGACGCCCGCTTTGGTCGTGGCCCCATCCTCGAGCAGGTAGTCAATGACATGTTGCCGTCCCGCTACGAGCAGGCTGTTACCGAAAACGATCTCAAGGTCATTGGTCAGCCGGAGATCGACATTGCCAAGCTGGAGGACAACGATTTTGTCGAGTTCACCGCTGAGGTAGATATCCGCCCCGAGTTTGAGGTACCGGACTTCTCCAAGATCTCCGTTAAGGTGCCGGCGCTGGAGACCTCCGAAGAGGACGTCGACAAGGCGCTTGAGGATCTGGCTTCCCGCTTCGGTGAGCTCAAGGACACCAAGCGCAAGATGAAGACCGGTGACTACGCCATCATCGACATCACCACTGAGGTTGATGGCACCAAGCTCGATGAGGCTTCCCACGAGGGTATGACCTACCGCATCGGTGACGACAACCTGATTAAGGGTCTCGATACCGCACTGCGCGGCATGAAGACCGATGAGGACAACGAGTTCACCACCACCATCCAGTCCGGTGAGCACGAGGGCGACGAGGCCACCGTCAAGGTCCATGTCCAGCAGACCAAGGAGCGCAAGCTGCCGGATCTCGACGACGAGTTCGCACAGATGGCCTCCGAGTTTGACACCATCGACGAGCTGCGCGAGGACACCAAGACCCGCGTCGAGGAGTCCAAGAAGTCCGAGCAGGCTGCCGCCATCCGCGATGAGGTCCTGAAGGCCGCTCTGGCAGAGGTTTCCTTCGAGCTGCCGTCCTCCATCGTTGATGAGCAGGTTCACGCTCAGCTGCACCAGGTCATGGGTCAGCTGGCTCACGACGAGAAGGCTCTGGCCCAGCTGCTTGAGGCACAGGGCACGACCCGCGAGGAGTTCGACGCTGATGCTCGCAAGTCCGCTGAGGAATCCGTTCGCACCCAGCTCTTCCTCGACGCCCTGGCTGAGATCGAGGAGCCGGAGGTGTCCCAGCAGGAGCTGACCGACCACATCCTGTTCACCGCGCAGTCTTACGGCATGGACCCGAACCAGTTCATCCAGCAGCTGCAGTCCAGCAACCAGCTGGGCAACCTGTTCTCTGACGTTCGCCGCGGCAAGGCCCTGGCAACGGCTATCTGCCGCGCCGAGGTTACTGACGAGGCCGGCAACAAGGTTGACGTTGACCAGTACTTCGGTGAGATCGAAGAAGAGGACGCTGCTGAAGCTTCCGAGGAGAAGTAATCTCCCGCTTGTAACGCGCTGCTGCCACATGTGTGGTGGCGAGCGCGCATGAAACCCCGGATTCAGGTAACTCAAGGATGAGCCTGAATCCGGGGTTTTGTCATTGTGAACGCCCTCTAGGAGTCTTTGAGTACTTCGTAGAGGGCGTGATGGGTGTTGGCTAGGGATATCGCTAGCCGTTCGTGGCTCTACCGGCCTCGTCGGTTAGCTGCAGGAAGCGCATGACGTAATCCTTGACAAAGTCTGCGGTACGTTGATTGAGATGTCCGGACTCTTCGAAAAGGGTGGGGGATTGGCCCAGAAATACTTCGGGCTGACCAGGGAGCGGCATATCGAAGTAGGACAGGGCGAGGCGAAGGTTCTTCTGTGAACTGTAGCCGCCCATGCGGCCTACAGAGTGGCTAATGATACCTGCGGGAAGGTTCTTCCACGCCACATCTGAGTTGGGCTTAGAGCCGATGTCCACTGCGTTCTTGAGGCAGGCAGGGATAGTGCGGTTGTTCTCTGGCGTAATGAAGAGGATCCCGCTCGAGTTCTTGATGGTCTCGCGAAAGGTGGTGTACTCAGCCGGAGTGGGCTTGTCCGTGACGGCGGGGTCATCGTAGTCGAAGTCATAGAGCGGCAAGTCACGGATTTCCACGATGTTTGCCTCGTAGTCTTCAGGGATCATCGTGAGCACCTCGTGTGCAATCTTGCGTGCAAATGACTCTCGGCGCAGGCTGCCGACGATAACGCTGATACGTGGGGTGGTCATGGTAAACCTTCTTTCTTAGTTGGGTGTAGGGAGACGTGGTCAAGGGAGAAAAGGCTTGCAGCCAAAGGCCGGTGGTGGGCCGGCAGCGTGGGCGGCGGTGAGGAAGCCATCTACTTTGTCTCCTTCTTCATGGCGGAAGTACAGTTCGATGAGTCCTAGAAGCCCCCCGAGGACGGCCTCTCGTGCGGCGGATGTATTCAACAGCCGCATGGCTGCGGGTTGGTTTCCTTCGCGGATGGCTTCAAACAGCGCGATGGTCTCAAGCCAGCTTCCTTGGTCCGGTCGCGGAAAAGGTTTAGAAATCCCAGTCATCATCACTCGTTTCTTCAGCAGTACCAATGACATAGGAGGAACCAGATCCAGAGAAGAAGTCATGGTTCTCATCTGCTCCGGGGGCTAGGGCGGCGAGGATTTCTGGGTTCACTTCCGTTTCTTCGGGCGGGAAATAGTCCGGGTAGCCCAAATTCATGAGTGCCTTATTGGCGTTATAGCGAACGAACACGGCTACATCATCCATGAGTCCCAAAGGCTCATATAGCTCGCCGGAATAGTCCAGCTCTAGTGCATAAAGCTCTTCGAGCAAAGAAATGGTGAAATCATGCATCTCCTTCTGCCGTAGCGGGGTCGTGGATTCAAGACCGCGCTGATATTTGTAACCCGAGTAGTAGCCGTGCACTGCCTTGTCACGCAGAATGAGGCGAATCATGTCTGCCGTATTTGTCAGGGTGGCGTGGACAGAAAAGTGCAAGGGAAGATAGAAACCCGCGTAGAGAAGCAATGAGGAAAGCAGCGTCGATGACACCTTGCGTTTGAGTGGATCCGGCCCAAAATAGTGCGCGAGCACTTTCTTGGCGCGTGCCTGGAGAAGGTCGTTATTCACCGCCCAGCGGTATGCTTCATCAATTTCCTTTGTACTGCTCAGGGTAGAAAACACTGAAGAGTATGAACGGGCATGGACTGACTGCATGAAGGCGATGTTGGTATACACGGCCTCCTCGTGTTCGGTGCGGGCATCTTGAATCTGACAGATTTCTCCCACAGTGGCCTGGACAGTATCCAGGGTGGTGAGTCCCGTGAACACCCGCATGGTGAGGTTGCGTTCCTCGGGTGTCATCTTCTGCCACGCCGGGAGATCATTAGAAAGCGGGACCTTCTCTGGCAACCAAAAATTGGCGGTGAGACGGTTCCACACTTCAAGATCCTTGTCATCGCTCACCCGGTTCCAATTGATGGCGCGGATGCGGGCTGAAGGATCATGCCGGTAGCTCGGCGGAGTAACTGAAATGCTGGTTAGTTCAGCACTGTTTGATGTTGAAGACATAGCTTCCTTCTTTCTGAGTGAATGGTTGTAGACAAGGGGAGGGCCGTGCTCCTACAAAGCACAGGAGACGCAGCCTTCGACCTCGGTTCCTTGGAGCGCGGATTGGCGTAAACGGATGTAGTAGAGGGTCTTGATTCCGGCTTTCCAGGCATAGATTTGTGCCTTGTTGATGTCCCGCGTGGTGGTATCAGCGGTAAAGAACAAGGTCAGGGAAAGTCCTTGGTCCACGTGTTGGGTGGCCATGGCGTAGGTGTCGATGATTTTTTTGTATCCCACGGCGTAGGAGTCATCGAAATACTCCAGGTTGTCGTTGGTCATTTCCGGCGCGGGGTAGTACACGCGCCCCAAGCGGCCTTCCTTGCGTATTTCAATTTTGGAGGCAATCGGGTGGATGGACGCGGTGGAGTCATTGATGTAGGAAATTGATCCAGTGGGTGGAACTGCCTGCAAGTAGGCGTTGTAGATGCCGTCTTGCATCACTTGTTTCTTGAGCCGTAGCCAATCCTCGCGTTGAGGAATCTGCACGCCTGCTTCATGGAAGAGCTGTTTTACGTGTTCAGTGGCTGGCACCCAGTCTTTGTCGATGTATTTGTCAAAGTAGGCGCCAGTGGCATAGGTGGATTCTTCGAAGCCTGTGAATCGTTGACCTTTTTCAACCGCGAGTGCATGGGATGCGCGGAGCGCATGGTAGGTCACCGTGAGGAAATAGATATTTGTAAAGTCCAGTGCCTCGGCGCAGCCATAAGGAATACGCTGTGAAGCAAGGAAGCCGTGGAGATTCATTTGGCCCAGACCAATGGCATGCATGGAGGCATTTCCGTGAGCGATGGAAGGAACAGCTTCGATATTCGTCAGGTCTGAAACCTTCGTGAGGGCACGTACTGCGGTTTCGACGGTCTCCCCAAAGTCCGGTGATTCAAAAGCCTTCGCAATGTTGAGCGAACCTAGATTGCAGGAAATATCCTGGCCGACGGTGGTGTAGTCACCCGAAGCTCCGTAGGTCGATGGCGTGTTGACCTGGAGGATTTCACTACACAGGTTGGACATATTGATATGTCCTTTGAGGGGATTAGCGCGGTTGACCGTATCCTCAAAGAGGATGTAGGGGTATCCGGATTCAAACTGAAGCTCAGCCAGCGTGGTGAAAAACTCGCGGGCCTTAATGGTCGTGTGAGAAATTCGCGGATTGGCAACCAACTCGTCGTAGCACTCGGTGATGGACATGTCAGACATGGCTACGCCGTACTCGCGAGCGATGTCATACGGGCTAAAAAGATGCATATCCTTGTTCTCTTTGGCCAGCCGGAAGGTTATATCTGGAATAACAACCCCCAGCGAAAGAGTCTTGATGCGGACTTTCTCATCGGCATTTTCCCGCTTGGTATCCAGGAAGCGAAGAATATCTGGATGGTGCGCATGCAGGTAGACGGCTCCAGCGCCCTGCCGGGCGCCCAATTGGTTGGCATAGCTGAAGCTATCTTCGAGAATTTTCATGACTGGGACTACGCCGGAAGCCTGGTTCTCAATCTTTTTGATCGGGGCTCCGGATTCGCGCAGATTGCTCAGCAACAAGGCCACTCCACCACCGCGCTTTGATAGTTGCAGTGCAGAGTTCACGCTGCGGCCAATGCTCTCCAGATTGTCTTCGATTCGCAGAAGGAAGCAGGAGACCATTTCGCCGCGCTGGGCTTTGCCTGCGTTGAGAAAAGTAGGGGTGGCGGGCTGGAAGCGTCCGGTCATGATGTCATCCACCAGCTTTTCTGCGAGCTCTTCGTCGCCCTGTGCAAGGTATAAAGCTGTGGTGGCGACACGTTCTTCGTAGCCTTCTAGGAATCGGGAGCCATCAAAGGTTTTCAGTGCATATGAAGTAAAGAACTTAAATGCGCCGAGGAAGGTGCGGAACTGGTGTTTAGCTTGGTGTGCTCTGTCGTACATGGCGCACAGAAAGGCGTCATCATAAAGCTCAAGGAAATCCCGCTCGTAGTACTCGTTATCAACCAACCATTCCAAGCGTTGCTTGGTGGAATCGAACTGTTGCATGCGGGGAGCGACATGGTGTGTGACATAGTCTTGTGCTGCCTGAATGTCCTTGTCAAACTGGATTTTTCCAGAAGCGTCGAACAAGTTCAGCTGCGCGTTGAGTGCGTGGTAGCTTTTGCGCTTGCCGACACCGCCGGCATTGTCTGCTGAAACGGTGCGGGGCGTAGTGCCATTAGGTTGTGTGGGGGTGGCATCGAGAGGCCACATTGTGTTTTCCAATCTGTGTGATGCGGATGTGTTCTTCATCTTGTGGGGGATTAATGGGGTGTCATCGTTAGCTGCTTTTGCTGCTCCCAAAACTTTTGAAGGCCCTGCTTTACGGTGGCAATGTCCTTCTGGGTGCCGAGAAGCTCGAAGTGATACAGCTCGGGTACGTGGCACTTGGCGGAAATGATGCGTCCGGCGACGCAGTAAGCACTTCCGAAGTTGGTATTCCCTGAGGTAATAACGCCCCGGATAAAGGAGCGGTTGATTGGGTCATTGAGGAAGTCGATGACCTGTTTGGGGACTGCGCGTTTGAGCGAGCCTCCGCCGTAGGTGGGAACGATGAGTACGTACGGGTGTGAAACCTGGATCATCCCGGTTTTCTTGGGGCGCAGTGGAATGCGCACCGCGGGTCTATCTAAGCGTTCGACGAATCTTTTTGTATTTTCTGAAACGCTAGAAAAATACACCAAATCTGGTGAGTCTGACATAGCAATCCTGCTCATCCTGGCCTTAGCCATAAGTGGGATAGGTGATATTCGAAAAGACTAACTACGCAATGGCGTAGTTGCAACTACGGCCCAACGTAGTTTTGAAAAGGGCAGGTGAGAGTAGGATTAATGCAAAGGGGAAGGTCTAACGGCTGTGGTGTGCTACAAACACTGCGTCGGTAGCTGGGCGTCCAAGCACTACCCACTGAGTGCTGCCGGCCACCTGTATTTCGAGAGAGTCTGAAAAGGGCGCTCCCTCGCGCGTGCTAAGAACAGCCCCAGTGACAATGCCGCGCTCTTCAAGGAATTTCAGCAGTTCTGGGTCGGAATCAGAAATGCGTTCCACGGTCACTTGCGGTTGTGCACCGCTGTCGGTGAGACGGTGTGCACTGGGGATTGTGATCTGTCCATCAACCGTAGGGATAGGATCGCCGTGCGGATCCCTAGTGGGGTAATCAAGGAACTTATCCACACGTTCTATGAGCATGTCGGACACCGCGTGTTCGAGATTTTCGGCTTCATTATGGACTTCGTCCCAGGTGTAGTCCAATGCTTGAACCAAAAAAGACTCAAGCAATCGGTGGCGGCGCACCATGACCAATGCGTACTGCCTGCCAAGTTCGGTTAACTCCACAGAGCCATAGGGCGTGTGTGACACGAGCCCTTGCTTCGACATTTTGCGCACTGCATCGGAAACCGAGGAGAGCTTGAGTCCCAGCTGTTTCGCTATAAGTGTGGCGGTAACGGGCTCGGATGACCATTCTTTTAGCCCCCAGATAGCTTTCAAATAGTTCTGGGTACTGGTGGACAGCTCGGAAACAGACATGAGTAAATGTTAACCCAGCTTCCGTATGTGCCTTTGGCGCTGTGCCCCAACGCTTATAGCGAACAGAGGCCAAGTTTGAGAGGAATGCCGGTAAGGTGGGGCCAGTTAAAGCATTCTTCACTTCAAGGAGAACCACTAATGTCTGAGAATATTTCCATGGACTCATCCTCAACGGGTATGAACCTGGGTGATAGCGTCTATGAGCGCCTTTTGCGCGAGCGCATTATTTTCCTGGGAACCCAGGTGGATGATGAGATTGCCAACAAACTGTGCGCCCAGATCCTCCTGCTGTCCGCAGAGGACCCCACTCGCGATATTTCGCTTTACATCAACTCCCCGGGTGGCTCCGTCACCGCGGGCATGGCCATCTACGACACGATGAAGTACTCGCCGTGCGACGTGGCTACCTATGGCATGGGCCTGGCTGCCTCGATGGGCCAGTTCCTGCTGTCCGGCGGCACCAAGGGCAAGCGCTACGCGCTGCCGCACGCGCGCATCATGATGCACCAGCCTTCCGCTGGTGTGGGTGGTACCGCCGCAGACATCGCCATCCAGGCCGAGCAGTTCGCGCAGACCAAGCGTGAGATGGCTGAGCTCATCGCTGAGCACACCGGCCAGACCTTCGAGCAAATCACCAAGGATTCGGACCGCGACCGCTGGTTTACCGCCCAGCAGGCCAAGGAATACGGCATCGTCGACCACGTCATCGAGTCCGTCAACGGTCCTATCACCAACTAGGGAACAAGGAGTTTTATCACTATGTCTAACCTTCAGATGCCTTCTTCCCGCTACGTTCTGCCGGAGTTCATTGAGCAGAACGCACAGGGATCGAAGACCACCAACCCGTATTCCAAGCTTTTTGAAGAGCGCATCATCTTCCTGGGCACCCAAGTCGATGACACCTCTGCTAACGACATCATGGCGCAGCTGCTGGTCCTGGAATCCCAGGATCCGGACCGCGACATCACGATGTACATCAACTCCCCGGGTGGCTCCTTCACCGCGCTGATGGCCATCTACGACACGATGCGCTACGTGCGTCCTGACGTGCAGACCGTCTGCCTGGGCCAGGCTGCTTCCGCTGCCGCCGTGCTGCTGGCAGCCGGTGCTCCGGGCAAGCGCGCCGCTCTGCCGAACTCTCGCGTGCTGATTCACCAGCCGCGCACGCAGGGCACGCAGGGCCAGGTCTCTGACCTTGAGATCGAGGCCAACGAGATCGAGCGCATGCGCCGCCTCATGGAGGAGACCCTGGCTGAGCACACCGGCCGCACTGCGGAGCAGGTGCGCATCGATACCGACCGTGACAAAATCCTCACTGCGCAGGAAGCCGTCGAATACGGTCTTATCGATACCGTCTTTGATTACCGCAAGCTCAACGCATAGCTGAATAGACGAATTCAGCCCCGCTTTCGGATGTTTCCGGTAGCGGGGCTTGACGTCGTTATAAGGCTCTTAGCTCTCGTAGGGAGGCAGGATAGCCTCCGGGGACTCAGGCAGGATCTGGCCGCCGTCAATGATGATGGTCTGTCCCGTTATGTAGCCTGCCTCGCGGGAGGCGAGGAAGGCCGCGGCGTTGCCGATATCGCGCGGGGAACCTAAGCGGTGCATGGGGACGGAGCGTGCCATTTGGTCGAGGTACTCCTGGCCTTGGCCCTCCAAACCCTCGGTGAGGATGTTGCCTGGCAGAACACCGTTGATGGTGATGCCATCACGGGCAACTTCCAGTGCCGCGGAGCGCATGAAGCCTTGTTGTGCGGCCTTCGAAGCGCCGTAGTGCGCCCAGCCTGGGTAACCGGTGTGCGAGCCGGTGATAGACGTCGT
The DNA here is from genome assembly GCF_001836065.1 of Corynebacterium sp. HMSC035E02. Lineage (NCBI taxonomy): Bacteria > Bacillati > Actinomycetota > Actinomycetes > Mycobacteriales > Corynebacteriaceae > Corynebacterium > Corynebacterium sp. HMSC035E02. The sequence continues at coordinate 4,479 of NZ_KV827377.1, read as the reverse complement.
GATGACGATGCGCCCGTAGCCCGCTTTCTTCATGTAGGGCAGTGCTTCCTGCACCACGGTGAACGTGCCGTGCGTATTGATGGCGAACATGGCGTCCCATTGCTCGTCGGTCATGTCCTCGAGCGGGCAGTTGGGGAAGACACCGGCGTTGGAACAGACGATGTCGATGCGGCCATAGCGCTTGACGACGTCCCTGTAGAGGTTGCGGACGGAGTCGCGCGAGGTGACGTCGACAAGCAGGGCGTCCGCCCCGAGTTCCTCGGCGGCCTTCTGGGCGGCCTCGAGGTTGAGGTCGGCGATGACGACCGTGGCACCTGCTTCGCGCAGAGCGCTGACGATGCCGCGGCCGATTCCGGCGGCGGCGCCGGTGACGATGGCGACGTGGTCCTGAAGATCAAACATGTGGTGCTCCTCAGCGGTTGGGTCTGTGTGCGCCCTCCAGCCTAGGCCGCCACAGGCTGGGGTGCTGTCTGCTTGGTGGTTGCCGTGTAGGCGCGCACACCGATGAGGGAGACTGCTGCAAGTACTGCGGTGACACCAGCAAGGGTGTACAGGCCGGTGGGGGTCCAGCCGCTTTCGAGGAGGTAGCCCGCCAGGATGGGGGCGAGGGTAGCGCCCACGCGAGCGATGCCGATGGCAGCGCCCGTACCCGTGGTGCGCAGTGCCGAAGGGTAAGCCTCCGGGGTGACAGTGTAAAGGCCGGAGATGCAGGCGTTGAGGGTAAGACCTACGCCAACGCCGAGGGCAAACATGAGGGAAGGCACGGCGGTGGAGTTAATGAAGCCGACGAGGACGACGGAGGAGATGAGGCAGAAGACGATGAGCAGGGGGCGGGCGTCGATGCGCGTGGTGAACAGGCCAAAGAGGATGGCGCCGATAGCACCGCCGAAGGAGAGCATGATGCCGCCGATGATGCCCTGCTGGGCGGTAAGACCCTCAGCGGTGAGAAGCTTCGGGGTCCACTGCGAGGTGAAGTTGTAAGCAAACATGATGAAGCTAAAGGCCAGCCACAGCTTGATGGAGGTGCGCAGGAATTGCGGCGAGACGAGGTCCTTGTAGGAGGCCTTGTGGGCGGTGCGGGGGCGGACGCTGACCTCTCCCGTGAGGCCGAGTTTGGCAGCGATGGTACGGACAGAATCCATGCGGCCGCGCGCGGCCAGGAAGTCGGCGGACTCGGGGACAAAAGCAACGGTGAGGAGAAGAGCGGCGACGGTCAGTGCTGCCCCGACCCAGAAGATGGGCTGCCAGCTATCGAAGGAAGAGGCGACAACGCCGCAGAAGGAGGCACCGAGGCCATAGCCGGAGGCGTAGATGGCGACGGCCAGGCCGCGGAAGCGCAGGTTGGAATACTCGCTGACGAGGACGGTGACGCAGACAAGCACGCCGCCGACTCCGATGCCGGTGATGAGGCGGCACAGCAACAGCAGGCTAAATGTAGGCGCGAGGGCGGTGAGCACGAGGCCGACGAGGTCAATGACGAGCGAGACCGTAATGAGGGTGGTGCGCCCAAGGCGGTCAGCCAACGGGGCGAGAAAGAGCGAGCCAAGGCCGATACCGATGAGAGCGGAGGACAGGAGCCAGCCAAGGGAAGAATCGGACAGCGCGAACTCTTCGCTGACGGTGCCTGCGCCGAAGGCCATGGCCACCATGTCGTAGCCGTCGAGGGCATTGAGGAAGAGGGCAATGGCGATGATGAGCCATTGGCGTGCGCCCATGGGGGAGCGGTCGATGAGTTCGCGGATGTCCATGAAAATCTTTCTGCTGATAGAGCGGTTTCGATGTAAGTTAGTGAACCGCTCTGTCTATGTCCACTAACTGCCGTTTTAAATTCAAGGGCGCGCCGCTGAGTGAGGAATAGCGCTCGAGTCTGAGTGGTTTACTAGAGTGGAACAAACTGCGGTAAAATCGCCCCACCATAACCCCAGAGAAAAGAGTTGAAAGGCCTTCATGGCACGTATGCAAGAAAGCGCTGACCTGCTCAAGTGTTCCTTCTGTGGAAAGAGCCAGAAGCAGGTGAAGAAGCTTATCGCCGGCGGCGGCGTCTACATCTGTGACGAGTGCATCGAGCTTTGCAACGAAATCATCGAGGAGGAGCTCGGCGCGGCTCAGGCCGAGGCGGACGAAGAGAAGGAGATGCGCCTTCCGCGTCCTTCGGAGATTTCGGCTTTTCTGGATAAGTACGTCATTGGCCAGGACCAGGCCAAGCGCGTGTTGTCGGTGGCTGTGTACAACCACTACAAGCGCATCAAGGCTGAGGAGGCCGCGGGCCTGGAGGGCCGCCGGAAGAAGGCGCAGGATGAAGAAGTTGAGATTTCTAAGTCCAACATCCTGATGCTGGGCCCGACGGGCTCCGGTAAGACCTACCTGGCGCAGACCTTGGCGCGTTTGTTGGACGTCCCCTTCGCCATCGCGGATGCCACCAGCCTGACCGAGGCTGGCTACGTGGGCGAGGACGTCGAGAACATCCTGCTTAAGCTGTTGCAGGCAGCGGACTTTGACGTGGAGCGCGCGCAGCACGGCATCATCTACGTCGATGAGGTGGATAAGATCTCCCGCAAGTCGGAGAACCCCTCGATTACGCGTGATGTGTCCGGTGAGGGCGTGCAGCAGGCGCTGCTGAAGATCCTCGAGGGCACCGTGGCGGCGATTCCGCCGCAGGGCGGGCGCAAGCACCCGAACCAGGAATTCATCCAGCTGGATACGACCAACATCCTCTTCATCGTGGCCGGCGCGTTCGCGGGTTTGGACAAGGTGATTTCGGAGCGCGTGGGCAAGAAGGGCGTGGGCTTTGGCGCCAAGCTGGAGACTAAGGATGAGAAGGAATCAGTCGACTTCTTCTCCCAGGTTCGCCCGGAGGACCTGGTGAAGTTCGGCCTCATCCCCGAGTTCATCGGCCGCCTGCCGGTGGTTGCCACGGTGGATAACCTGGACCGCGAATCGCTGGTGAAGGTGCTCGTGGAGCCAAAGAACTCTCTGGTCAAGCAATACCAGCGCCTGTTCAGCATGGATGGTGCGGAGCTGCACTTCGACGACACAGCGCTGGAAGCGATCGCTGAGCTCGCGCTCGAGCGCAAGACCGGTGCCCGCGGCCTGCGTGCCATCATGGAGGAGCTGCTCGTGCCCATCATGTATGACCTCCCGGACCGCGAGGACATCGCCAGCGTCCACATCACGAAGGACTGCGTGACTGACGGTGGCGAGCCGGAGTTCGTGTACTCGGATGAGGCGAAGGAGTCCGCTTAAACCGGCTGTAGATTTATGGCTGGGTGGTGCTGGAAAGCGTCGCTCGGCCATTTTTGCGGCTCAAACCAGAGTGGATGAGAGGAATCGACCATGGAGCTACGTGACGAACAATCACTGCAGGTGGCCAAGCTTTACTATCGCGGAGGACTGAGCCAAAGCGAGGTGGCCGCTGAGATGGGGTTGTCCCGGCCAACCGTTGCCAAGCTCTTGCAACATGCCAAAACCCGCGGATACGTCACGGTCGAAATCCATGATCCCCGTGAGGACGGCGATGAACTAGGCCAACGCCTAATGGAGCGTTATGGGCTTGAGGATGTTCGTCTCGTCTTTAGCCCTCGTGGTGATGAAGACACGCTTACAGAGGGCTTGGGGCGCGTCGGGGCCAAGATGCTCCATGAACTTGTCCATGACGGTATGAGCGTGGGAATTTCCTGGGGGAATACCATGCACGCAGTGGCGCGGCATATGCAGCCAAAAAGCGTGGCTGGAGTCGAGATTGTACAGCTCAAAGGCGGACATTCGCACTCTATCCGCGTGACGAATGACATGGATACGCTCAAGCGCATTAGTGCGGCGTTTGGAGCCGAGACTCTAAGTCTGCCTCTGCCGGTTATTTTCGACTCTGCGGAAGCAAAAGAAATCGTCGAGAAAGATAGACACATTTCTTCAATTTTGAATGCAGGGCGCCACGCTGATCTTGCGGTTTTCACTGTGGGAGCTGTCTCACGCGATAGCCTGTTGATGAACCTTGGATACCTCAGTGAAGAGGAGATCCATGTGCTTGAACGCCAGGCCGTTGGTGATGCATGCTCGCGTTTTTACACGGCCGATGGGGAGGTGGCTTCGCCAGCTATAGATGCGCGCACTATCGGCATTTCACTTTCAGAACTAAAGGCGATTCCGCAACGCTTCATGGTGGCCGGTGGGCTTCAAAAGATGGCGGCCATCGATACCGCGCTGCGCATGAAGTTGGCGACGCATGTCGTCATCGACAAAGAAACAGCGAACCGATTGCTTCAGCTTTAGGAGAAAACAAACACAAGAGCCCCTCGTGCTGAGAGGCTCTCCTTGGTGCGGGTTAAAGAACCATGGGGGCGACGATGACGCCCACAATGGCAGCATTGAGCATGTTGGTCAAGAAGCCGCCGAACAGGGCCTTAGGCCCGAGTTTCGCAATCTCGCCGCGGCGCTCCGGTACGAGGCCGCCTGTTCAGAAGACTGAAATGGTAGCGGTGT
>NZ_KV827376.1:58374-153153 GCF_001836065.1 Corynebacterium sp. HMSC035E02 | reverse complement strand
CATGGCCCCGACCCAGGTTTTATAGGTGGCCCGGCGGGCTTGAGCACGGGCCATCGCGTGTGGATTATTAGGGTTGGTGGTGGAAAAGAAAAAGGTAGGCGGGCGTGTAGCGGTGGTGGTCATGGGTATCTCCCCCGAGATAAACCTGTATTAGAAGAAATGTTCTAAACATAATCCTAGCGGCTACCACCACACATGGCTATAGCCAGTGGTAAATTCCCGTCAAGTCGTTACTATAAACGGGGGTAGTCACCATGGGTTAGCCAGGACATTCGACGCCAACCAACGAAAAATCCCACCAACGTGGAATCTATTCGTAGCGCACGTCACCACGTGCAACGTCCTTGCGCCCATGAACAATGAAGTAGACCACAGAAGCAACCAGCATCAAAGCCGCCAGCATCCAATACATGGCGGAATATCCCGTCGCGGAGATAATCTGCCCCAGCAGAATCGGACCGAAGCCGATGCCTAGATCCAGCAGCAAGAAGAAGGTCGAGATGCCCGCACCCATCTCGTGCATCGGCACCAGGCGCACAGCGATAGCCTGACCCGCCGGCAGGATCGAGCCATATCCGATGCCCACCAAGGCGCCCGCCGCAACAATCTGCCAATCAGCACCAGCCGAAGCCAGAACAGCCAGACCAGCAATAAAGAAGACGAGCGAGGAGTAGATGATGATGTTGTCACCGCGACGATCCTGCAGCTTGCCCAGCACGAAACGCAGGATGAGGCTCACTACCGCATAGGCCAAGAAGAAATAGCTAGCCCCCTTCTCCAGACCGGCGTGAGAGGAGTAACCATTCAGGAAGGTAATGATGCCTGTATAAGCAACACCGACCAAAAGGATGAAAACTCCAAATGGCGCCACCGACGGGTGCACAATATTCCCCAAGGAGAAAGAGACGCTTCGACGCTCCTGCGCCGGCGCCTTGACGACGACCCCCAGTCCCAAGGCCACCACCGTCAGCGTCAACGCCACTAGAAACACGGAGTTATAGCCGGCGTTGTGGACAATCGCCAGGCCTGCCGCCGGACCAAAAGCGGTGGCCAGCGTCGTCCCCAAGGCGAAGTATCCCGTTCCCTCTGCGCGACGATGGTCCGGGATAACCGATTGCGCCACAGCCATCACAGCCGTCGATGCCACCGCATAGCCGAAGCCGTGCACGATACGGACAGCAAACAATAGTGGCAGTGACTGAGCTGGGAAATACAGCGCCATCGCCACAGTGACCACGATGAGGGAGATGACCAGCGAGCGCTTCCGCCCAGCAGCATCCACGATGTAGCCCGAAAAGAGGCGAGCAATCGTCGCCCCCACCACGAAAGCGCTTGAGGCAAACCCGCCCGCTGTGTCCGAGGCCTGGAACTGCTCGACGGCATAGAGTGCCATGATGGTCACGAGTAGATAAAAGACCGTAAATTGGGCAAAATTTACCAACCACGCGAACACAAATGTCGGCGTGATAAGGGAACGGGATTCAGAGGACGTTTGAGACACCTTCTTCGACAGCGTATGGAATTAAGACTTCCACACGCTACCAAAGATCAGAGATACTTTCGAATCCCACTTTCGGAATGTGCAGCGCTTGACGACGCCCCTATCCGAACAGTTTTCGCAGGTAGGGCGAGCCGAACTTCCAATCCGGGTCCATCTTTTCACGCAGCTCACAGAACTCATTAAATCTTGTATAAAGTTGAGCAAAGTCGTTCCGGGACAGGGAGTTCATCTTGCCCCAGTGCGGGCGCCCACCCGCTGCCCGAAGAATGGGCTCGAGCTTCGGCATATAGTCCTGCGGGTTGAGCGCACGTGGAATGTGGAAGGCAATGTACATCGATTCGCGGCCCGATGCTGTCGACAGCGCAACGTCATCCGCGGCCGTCGTGCGCAGCTCCATCGGAAACCCGATGCGCCAATCCTGCTCGTCGATGAAGCGGCGGATCTCGCGGACGGTGGCGGAGCCGTCGGCAAGCGGCACCGCATACTCCATCTCGTGGAAGCGAACCCGCCGCGGGCTGACGAACACGTCGTGAGCAGCTGAACGGTAGCGGTTATGAGAGATAACCGAGGTGGCGAACTTGTTGAGCGTCGGAATCGTCCCCGGAATAAGACGCCCTAGAGCCAGGGCTGCGGCGAAGGCGCCATTGCCGATGAGCTCATCGTCGATAAGCGCCTTAAGGCGTGAGCGGCGCTCCCCGTTCGGTTCGAGGCGCGTGTTGGCCTTGACCATGGCGCGGTCGGTGTGCGGGAACCAGTAAGACTCGAAGTGGTCGACGCCGCGGGAGAGCTCCTCCCAGTTGTCCATCAGTTCATCGAAGGCAATGCCGGACTCCTCAGCCAGCAGGTCAAAGGCATCCACGCACTGCATTTCGACTTCGACAACCACGCCGAGCGCGCCCACGCTGACGACCACGAGGCGAAGGAGTTCTGGGTCTTCGTCGATGGAATAGGAGCGGGTGTTGCCGTCGGCGTCGATAAGCGTCAGCCCAGTGACCGTGCCCGCAAAGCCCGTGTAATTGATGCCGGTGCCGTGGGTCGAGGTGGAAATCGCGCCCGCCAGCGATTGCGGGTCCACATCGCCCTGATTAGCCAGGGCAAGACCAAAGGGGCGCAGAAGGGCTGGGACATCACGTAACCGAGTGCCCGCCAGGAATCGGACGCGTTTGCGCTGCTTATCGACGCTCACCAGTCCACTCACGTGATCGAGATTGAGCATGGTCTCCTCCCCCGCTGCGATGGGAGTGAAGGAGTGACCCGCACCGACCGCGCGCACGCTGCGGGCGCGGCTGATGATGCCAGGAATCTCATCGATTCGGGAGGGCTGCACAAACTCCTGCGGCTTCGTAGTGACCGATCCTGCCCAGTTGCTAAACGTTGTCATCGGAGTGTCCATCCTTGTCCTCTATAGGTGTCCCATACATCAACGCCGTCATTTCCAACAGCCAAAAGGCGGTCGACGTTTTCTGTCATTTCGCCGGCCTTGGCGTGGCGGAACCACACCAGATCCTCGACGTTCAGATCGGCCCCATGCAGCGGTGTCTGCACCTCACCGGCACCCTCCGTGCTGGAGTAGCTAAGGCCCGCCGGCCACACCGGAACCGGAACGCGATCCTTCGCGGGCGGCCCGGAGGCGATCCAGCCTCCGGAGTTGACCGTGGCCCAGCCCGGCGCGGGCACACGGGATACTTGGCAGACGAAGAACGCGGCCGCCTTGTGGTTGATGCCCGTGAAGTCATCGAAGATCGCCGGCGTGTAGAAACCGGAGCCAGCGGCCAGCTCGGTCAAGGTTCCCTCGGCCGCGGATTCCTGGAGGCTGCCCGTGCCGCCGCCGTTGACGAATTCAATGTCCGCCACCTCCCGCGCGGCCTCCACGCAGGCTCGGCGTCGCGGAGCGAGGTCGGACATGGACTTGGTGCGCAGCCAGCGCTTGACCGCTCCCACCGGACCCGGCAGGCCATCCGCAACGGATGCCACTTGCCCCTCATAGGCCATGAGACCGACAAGCCGGTGCCCGCGCCGAAGAATCTCGCGCGCAAGCACCGAGACCTGTTCCGGCGTACGCACGGGTGAGCGCCGCGGGCCGATAACCGCGCCCGGCAAGTGGAGGGTGCAATCAATGTCGATGGCCACACGCAGGGAGCCCTCAAGCAGGTCTAAGAGCTCAGCACTATCCACCATGATGGTGATAGCCTCGCGCGCGGTGTCATCCGCTGCGAGCTCACGCAGAGCCTTGCGGTTGACGCTCGGGTAGGCCACCACGATGTCACGAAAACCCTCTCCCACCAGATGCAGCGCCTCCGGAACGGAATAGGCGAGGATGCCACGGTAGCCCTCGTGCTCGAGGGCACGGCGAAGTGCTGCCACGCTGCGTATTGACTTCGAGGCCACGCGGATGGGCAGTCCCCCGGAGCGGGCCGGCATCTGTGCAGCGTTGTAGTCGAATGCAGCGAGGTCGATGACGCCTACGGGCGCTGGGCTTTCTCCAGATCTGACGAGCGGCTCGACGGCCGCGCGTACCTGGGCCTGTGGAGTGGTCGCGAGGATTGGCATAGCGTCATCCTAACCACGATTAATTTAGTTTGTGAGACAAATCTCGAAAAATCTATAGCGCCATCGCATATTTTTGGGACAATAGACCGCATGAAGACCTTCACTCAGACCCGTCTGCCCCAGCGAGTGCTCAATTTCTTAGACACGGATCCCGCCCGCGATGTTTGCGGCACGGGTGAGCAGCACCAGGCTCACGCGCCTTTTAGCGGTGAGGAGCTCTTTAGCTTCCCCGTCGCCACCGCCGGGGACGTCGAGAAGGCCGTCAATTATGCGCGCGCCGGCGTTGGTCAAGGTGACCGCGCTGCCATCTTGCTGCGCCTGCACGACCTCGTTTACGAGAATGAGGAGCTCATTCTCGATCTCATTCAGGCAGAAAACGGCAAGTCCCGCTCCCATGCCTATGACGAGCTGATGGATCTGTATAACTGCGCGCGCTTCTACGCGGTCAATATCCGCAAGGCCTTTGGCGCTGACCGCCACCCCGGCGCGCTTCCCGTACTGACTAAAACGCGCACGCAGCACTACCCGCTGGGCGTGGTGGGGCTTATCTCTCCGTGGAACTATCCCCTGTCTCTGGGCGTGGGCGACGTCCTGGCAGCACTCTCGGCCGGCAATGCCGTGGTGCACAAGCCGGATTCTCAGACAACGTTGACGGCGATTCTGTTGCGACGCCTAGCCATTGAGGCAGGCCTTCCGGAGGCCGCCTGGCAGCTGGTTCCCGGCCGCGGGGCGGAGGTGGGCGATGCCCTCGTTCCGCTGGTGGATGGGCTCTCCTTTACCGGTTCCACCAAGGTCGGCAAGTCCATCGCTACCCAGGCAGCCGGACGCCTCATCCCCACCATGCTGGAGCTGGGTGGAAAGAACCCGATGCTGGTGCTTGACGACGCCCCTCTTAAGTCCACCGCCCAAGGTGCGGTGCGCACTGCATTTTCTTCCTCCGGCCAGCTGTGCATGTCCGCCGAGCGCGCCTATGTGCACGAGAGCGTCTTTGCGGAGTTCCTTGCAGAACTCACGAACGCCCTAGACCAGCAGGTTTTGGGCGCGGCTTTCTCCGATGCCGCCACCATCGGCTCGCTGACCTCGCAACGCCAGCTCGATGCCGTTAAAGCCCACGTGGAGGATGCCGTGTCCAAGGGCGCCACCGTGGTCTACGGCGGAAAGGCCCGGCCGGACCTTGGGCCCTACTTCTATGAACCCACCGTGTTGACTGGTGTGACCCCAGAGATGGATCTCTATGCCACCGAAACCTTCGGCCCAGTGCTCGCGGTGTATGCGGTGAGTTCCGACGCCGAGGCCATTCAGCTCGCCAACGACACCACCTACGGCCTATCCGCATCGGTGTGGTCCGGGAATTCCCGCCGCGCATGGAAGGTGGCCTCCCAGCTGGAAGCCGGCATGGTCAACATCAACGAAGGCTTCGCCGCCGCGTATGGTTCCATCGCCGCACCCGGTGGCGGCGTCAAGGAGTCTGGCCTCAATCACCGCCACGGCATTACCGGCATGCGCCTGTGGGCCAATGAGCGCACCGTGGCCGAGCAACGCCTACACCCGCTTGCGCCCTCGGAGTACATCTCCCCGGAGCGCTTCCGTCAGCTGGTGTCCACCGGCATGCAGCTGATGAAGACCTTCCGACTCTAACCTAAACAGCCATGAAGGAACTTACCCGCGATGAGCTTCTCGCTCGTCGGCTCATTGCTCAAGGCCTTGCACCATCGGCGGCGCGGCCGACTCTGGCGTCGGCCCTCGATGTTGCCGAGCATCTGCTCGCCCTCCAGGGCCAGACCTACGATGCCGGTATCAGAGCACTTGCTCTTCGCGCCGGCTGCGATGAGCAAAAGGTACTCGAAGACGTAGCACGCTTTCGCGTGGTGCGCTGTTGGCCGCAGCGCGGCACGCTGCACTTCATGCCGGCTGCCGACGTCCGCTGGATGTCCCGCCTCCTCTATCCACGAATGGCTTCCAGCCAGAAATCTCGGCGGCCGAGTTTGGGGCTGAATGAAGACATGGTGGCAGCTGCCTCGGAAGCGCTTCACAGCGCAGCGACCGAACCCCTGAGCCGCACGGAAGTCTACGAGATTTTCGCTGAAGCTGGTGTTGATCCCACTGAAGGCAGGGGCTCCCACCTACTCCGCGCCTTTGGTGGTGCCGGCGACCTCGTGCAGGGCCCGAAAGCTGGCAACCAAGAGACTTTCCTCCACGTAGACGCGCTACCTACCGTCCAGCGCGAGCCGGAGGAACCGCTTGCTGAGCTGGCCCAGCGCTATGTCGAAGGGCACGGGCCAGTATCCGCAGCCGACCTCCAAGCATGGTCCAAGCTCAGTAAATCTCAGGCCACCAAGGCCCTGACATCGACGGTTGCTCAACCTGTGTTCCACGAAGGTCAGGACTTCTGGATGGCCACTTGGCAGGAGGATGTCACGTCTAGCGAGATCGAGAAGGCCCTAAAAATTCGCCTCGAGCTCCCCGCCTTTGATGAGTACCTTCTGGGGTATGCACACAAGGAATGGATCGTTCCCGATGAGATCCGCAATGATGTCCTGACCAGGAACGGCCTCAGCTGGCCGTGGGTCATGGAGGGCGGACGCGGCGTGGCCAGCTTGCGTTAGCTGCAAGCGTTACGGCATTCGCAAAATGCGGCGATGAACCGTGCCGGCAGGTTCAACGTGGATGAATACCTCGGCGCCAGGGAAAAGCTCGTCAATGGCGTCTTCGATGCGGTCGGCGATGGTGTGCGAGTGCAGCACCGTCCACTCGCCGGGTACGTCCATGGTGAGATAGACAAGGCGCTGGCGACCCGCTGCCACTGTGCGGCGCGAGGTAAAGGAGACCTGGTGGTGGTCCTCCAGCTCATTGAGAAGCGCATCCAGCTGCCCGTGTTCTTTCTTCGGCAAGGACTCCGACAACAGGGAGCTCAACGATTCTTTGAGCAACTTGTAGCCAGTCCACAAAATATTGAGGCCCACGGCAAACGCGATGATGGGGTCCAGCCACAGCCAGCCTGTCAACGTCACTGCCCCAATACCGACGATGACGCCGACGGACGTCCAGACGTCGGTAAGCAAGTGCTTTCCATCCGCCTGCAAGGTGGCCGAACGGTGTTGTTTACCCGCGCGCACAAGCAGAAGGCCCACGCCCAGGTTCAGTAGGGAGGCCACGAGCGATAGTAAAAGTCCGAGCCCAGGCTGCTCCAGTGGCTGCGGATCCAGAAGTCGGCGAATGGCCGTGTAGATAATCATCGCCGCAGCGACGAAGATCATTGCACCCTCCACCAGCGCGGAAACATATTCGGCCTTGCCGTGGCCGAACTGGTGGTTTGCGTCTGCCGGCTTTGCCGCAATCCTAATAGCCACAAAACCTACAACAGCGGCGACGAGGTTCACACCAGATTCGAGGGCGTCGGAAAGAAAGCCCACCGATCCCGTCACCGCAGCAGCGACAATCTTGAGCGCGATCGTAGCCACTGCAGTAGCGATGGAGAGCTTCATAAAGCGTTCGAGCAGTAACTGCTCGGTGGGAAGAGACATAATGTCGGCCTTCGAGAAGAGATTTTTACAGCCCCTTAGGGTACCAAAGCCGGATGTGCACGCACTGTTCACTGAATGTTTACCGCGTGCGGTCGCGAAGTACATAAACCGCCGTTAGTTTGTACTTTATGTCCACAGACATAACTCGCCCAGTCCTTCTCTTCGATTTTGACGGGACCGTTAGCCTTGGCCACGGCCCCGTGCTGGCCTATGCGCACCTTATTGCAGAGAAAGCCGGGCACCCATCCATTGCTCAAGACACCGAAGCGCTGCTGAACTCCGATAACGTCGGATCAGCACGCGACGGTTACCACCTCGTCCGCACTCTCGCCGCCGAACTCGACGTGCCGGAAGAGACCTGCCAGGAGGCATATATGGCTTCCCGGGAGAACCTCGCCGACACCGGTATCACCGCCCCTGAGGGGCTTGCCGAATTCCTTGCCTCCTACCCCGGCAGCGCCATTCTGGCGACGAACTCTCCAGAGATTGGTCTTAGCGCTGCCCTTCACACACTGGGCCTCGACAGGTCCTTCGACACCGTCTACACCAGGGTGGGCAAACCCGAAGGACTGACCCGCATCCTGAACACCGATCTCGCCGACACGGATCCGACTCACCTCATCGCCTTCGGCGATATTTGGGAGTTCGACCTCGCACCCGTGGCCGCCGTAGGCGGACGCACCGTGCTCGTTGACTCCCCCTTCGCAACCTCCCCTGAGGCTGACCCGACGTGGCGCGTCACCCGCGTCACCGACATCTTTCCCGAACTGACCTCCGCTCTTTAACCCACACGCACAGAAAGACATTCATTATGCGCCGTTTCACCGCTCTTGCCGCCACCGCACTTACCTTGTCCCTCTCCCTCACCGCCTGCTCTTCCGACTCCGATAACGGTTCCGATTCTGCCAAGGGATCCGATGACAAGCTCACCCTCGCGCTCATCCCAAACGAGAAGGTCAACGATCTCGTCACCACCGCCAAGCCGCTGACCGATTACCTCTCTGAGGAGCTCGGCGTGGAGGTTGAGGGTGTCGTGACCAAGGATTACCAGGCCGCCGTCGAGGCCATCGGCTCCGGCCAGGCTGACATCGCCATCGCCTCCGCCGCACAGCTGGCCTCCGCTGAAGACATGTACGACGCCCACGCTGTGCTGCAGGACGAGCGCTTCGGCGCGGATTCCTACGCCGGCCAGTTCGTCACCAACAACCCCGACAAGTACTGCGAAGACGAGCCAGTCAAGTCCACCTACGCTGCCAGCGGCGCCGAGTACCTCTACTGCAACGGCACCGCCACCGCAGACGAGAACAAGGGCCAGGGCCCGAAAGGCCTCGAGGCGCTGAAGAAGATCGATGGTAAGACCACTGTCGCTATGCTCGGTGCTACCTCCCCGGCCGGCTACCAGCTGCCCGTCATGGCGATGGAGTCCCAGGGTATCGACGTCGATAGCCTCAAGAAGGTCCCGGTAACCTCCAACGATGCTTCCATCATGGCCGTCTACAACGGCGACGCTGAGGTGGGCTTTAGCTTCTGGGACGCACGCTCCACCATCGACTCGTCCGAGGCTCCTGACTTGGCTGAGAAGCTCGTCGTCTTCGGGTACACCGAGATGTACCCCAACGGCGGCGTCGTCATTTCGGACGATGTCCCAGAAGAGCGCCGCAAGGAAATCACCGACCTCATGGATGGCTTCTCCGAGGTTGACCCGGACACCATGTCCGCCATCTTCGACATCACCGACTGGGTTCCGGCTAAGAAGGAATCCATTGACATGGCGCGCAAGGTCAACGAGCGCTTCGCACAGTAGGTCCGCGCTCCTCCACTGCCCAGTTCCCACTCAGAAAGGTTCCCCATGACGGAGGAGAAAGCGTGGGGCATTCGGTTCGAGAATGTCTCGGTGCGCTACCCCAACGGAACGCTGGCGCTTGACGACGTCTCCGTGGACATCGCTCCCGGCGAATTCGTCGCCATCGTCGGCCTGTCCGGCTCTGGCAAATCCACGTTCATCCGCAGCATCAACGGCCTCGTGCAACCGACATCCGGCAAGATTTTCGTCGGCGACCACGAGATTTCTGCGGCGAAGGGAGCGCAGCTGCGGAAGCTGCGCGGCCGCATCGGCATGATCTTCCAGGAGTTCAACCTGGCGGACCGCGCGAGCGTCTTCTCCAATGTCCTCGTCGGGCGCTTTTCTCACAATCCCAGCTGGCGCACCCTGTTGGGAATCTCTACCGCCGAGGACAAAGCAATCATCGCCGAGGCCCTCGACTCCGTAGGGATCCTCGACAAGGCGTGGAATAAGGCCGGCGCCTTATCGGGCGGCCAGAAGCAGCGCGTGGCCATCGCTCGCGCCCTGTCCCAGAAGCCGGCGATCATGCTGGCCGATGAACCCGTCGCCTCCCTCGACCCGCCCACTGCCCACTCCGTGATGAAGGATCTGCGCCGCATCAATACCGAGCGGGACCTGACCACCCTGGTGAACTTGCACCTGGTGGATCTGGCGCAAGACTACGCCACACGCATCATCGGCATTCGCCACGGCAAGATAGTTTTCGATGGGCCCGCCGCAGGCTCCACCGTGGAGGATTTCGAAGCCATCTACGGCCGGCGCATCCGCGAGGAGGACCAGCTGGGGAGCCAAGGGAGCGCAGTATGACAGCCGTGCTTCCTCCTCGTCAGCGCAACTGGCCCGGTATTCTCGGTGGGCTCGCCGCGTTCATCGCGTTGACCATCGCCACGTGCATCCCCGCCTGGGGCGGAATTGACATCAACCTGGGTCACATCGCACGCAACTGGCGCAACGGTGCCGACAGGCTCGCGCAGATGTTCACCCCGGATTGGTCGATCCTTCCGCGCACGTGGGAGCCTCTACTCGAGACCCTAGCCATGGCCGTGGTGGGTGCCGCCATCTCCGCGGTGATTGCCCTTCCGCTGTCGTTGTGGGCCGCGCGCCCGACGAATCCGTCGACGCCGTGGCGCACGCTCGTGCGCGGTATCGTCAACGTCGTCCGCGCGGTACCCGATCTCGTGTACGCCACCATTCTCGTCGCTATGCTCGGTGTGGGTTCCCTCCCGGGCATCATCACGCTGGTGCTTTTCGACGTCGGCATCGTAGTCAAGCTCGTCTCCGAGGCCATCGACTCCGCCGATGATTCCTACATGGAGGCTGGCCGCGCGGCCGGCGGCACGCAGAATCAGATCAATCGCGTGACTGCTCTCCCACAAACCTGGCCTGCCTTTGCCAGCCAGGTCATTTACTCTCTCGAGCTCAACGTCCGCATCTCCGCGGTACTAGGCCTCGTGGGCGCCGGTGGCATTGGCCTGCTCATCGACGAGGTCCGCGGCTTCTACCGCTATGACGCGCTTTCCGCCATCGTGCTGGAGCTGCTTGTCGTCGTCATCGCCCTCGAGGTCGTATCCGTCAACCTGCGAAAGAGGTTGCGATGAGCATTGCACTTCCAGCAACTGCACCATCCGCGCTACCTTCACGTTCCCGCAGCTGGGGTGTCGGGGCTGCGTGGGCCGGAATTCTGGTCATCCTCGCGCTGTCTTTCGGCTACATCGATGTCAACTTTTCCGCGCTCAAAGAGCTCCCCGCCAACATCTGGCACTACCTCGTACTCATGTTTTCGAACCCGGACTGGTCCAAGCTTGGTGAAGCGCTCCTTCAGACGTGGCGGTCCGTGGCCATGGCGTGGATCGGCGCGCTTCTCGGCGTAGTGCTTTCTACTATTCTCGGCGTCCTCGCCGCGAACACTGTCTCCCCGGGCTGGGTATGCCTTCCGCTGCGCGCGCTCTTCGCCATCATCCGCGCGGTCCCGGAGATCATCATCGCCATCATCATCCTGACGGTCACTGGGCTCACTCCTTTTACAGGTGCGCTTGCCTTGGCGATCGGCGGCATCGGTACACATGCCAAGTGGACCTATGAGGCCATCGAAACCGCGCCGACCGGCCCGGCTGAGGCCGTCAAAGCCTCTGGCGGCACCCTCGCAGAAATGGTGCGTTGGGGAACGTGGCCCATCGTCCAGCCTGAATTAGCATCCCTGGCGCTCTATCGATTTGAGATCAACGTGCGTACTTCCGCCGTCCTCGGCCTCATTGGGGTGGGTGGTATCGGCGACATGCTCACCGGTTATACGCAGTACCGACAGTGGGACGTCGTGGGTGTGCTGCTTATAGTCGTCATCGTCATCACCATGTCCATCGACGCCATCTCCGGCGCCCTTCGCCGCCGGATCGTGGCAGCTAAGTACACCTAAACAAATCCCCAGACTCTATGACTGATACTGCCCCACCGTCCGCACACATCACTACGCGCATGCCGAGCCTGCAGCCCATCGAACAGCGCGTAGCCCAGGCCATACTCGAGGACATGGACTTTGTCCTACACGCCACCGCGGACCAGCTGGCGGCTAAGGTGGGAACGTCGCGTACCTCCGTCATCCGCACCGCGAAGGCGCTGGGCTATGACGGATACCAGCAACTGCGCGTAGCGCTCACGCAGGAAATCGCGCAGCGCCCGAAGCCGCTTCCCGACGCCGACTCCACCCACGTCGGCCGCATGTCCGCCGAGATTGCCTCCTTTAGCAACTACGTGCATGGGCTCACTGCCCTGCTCAACGAGGATGAGCTGACCGCAACGGTGGAGGTATTGGCACAGGCCAGGCGTGTCCTCGTCGTGGGCAACGGCCTCTCCGCTCCCCTAGCGCAAACCATGGCGCTGCGACTGACAAGTATCGGGCGCCCCGCCGAGTTCGTAGCGGAGGCCATAGGCCAGCACATCGCCGCGACGCAATTAGATAAAGACAGTGTGTGCCTCGTGGTCTCCGGATCCGGGTCAACCACACTCACGCTCAACGCCGCCACCGCAGCCTTCGAAGCGGGTGCACAGCTCATCGCGCTGACCTCGTTTACCTCCTCGCCCCTGGCGGAGCTCGCCTCCTACACGCTGGTCATCCCCTCCCCTGATGGGACGTTTCGCGCGGAGCTGCAGGATGCCTCCCGAGTGGCCTTCCTGCTGGTTTTGGAGGCGCTCGTCACGCTGGTGGATTCCCACCTCGATGATTCCGCGGCGCGGCGCACGGTACTCTCCGTGGTGCAATCGGCGATGGAGGATTAATTACCCACGTAGGCGTAAGCAGCGGCTATCAGAGCCTGCGTCGCCGTGGTGAGCGTCGGCTGCAGCTCCGGAGCGAAGCGCGGGTTGTGGTTGGGAATTGATGCGCCATCGGTACGGCCGCCGAAGCCCCAGAAACAATAGGGAGTGCCGAAGGCATCGGGGATGCGAGAGAAATCCTCCGAGGCAGTCCACGGCTCCATGTCGAGGACGTTGTCGCTCCCCAAGACGTCGATAAGCTGGGCGCGCACCTTTTCGGTCACGTCTTCATCGTTGACCGTAAGGGGGTAATTATCACTCTGCACAAACTCCGGCTCGCGCGGGGACATCGCTGCCTGGCACTCCGCCTCGACGATGCGGCGAATAGCCTCAATGATGTGCTCGCGAACCTCCTCATCATAGGCACGGATGTTGATGCGTAAGGTCGCCGAATCCGGAATGATATTGGCCTTCGATCCCGCCTGCAGGGCGCCGACGGTCAACACGGCGAAGTGGTGGGGGTCGACCTCACGGGAGACAACTGTTTGCAGCCGCAGAACGATGGAGCTGGCGAGCACCACCGGATCAACGCTGAGGTGCGGCATCGAGCCATGAGAACCGTGACCATAAACGGTGACGGTGAGTGAGGTCGCTGTAGACAAGACCGGGCCGGACGCGATGAGTACGCTGCCAGCGGGGGCATTCTTATCAATGAAGATGTGCTGACCAAAGGCCACATCAGGAGTGGGGACTTTATCGGTAAGGCCCGCGTCCACCATGGACTGCGCGCCCTCAGCGGTCTCCTCGCCCGGCTGGAATAGAGCGACGAATGTACCGGACCACGCATTGGTCGCCTTGGCCAGCGCCTCGGTGGCGCCGAGCAACCCGGCCACGTGGGCATCGTGGCCGCAGGCGTGCATTGCCTCGCCTGTAGCGGAGTAGTCCAGGCCGGTGTCCTCTGTGATGGGCAAGCCGTCGAAATCGGCGCGCTCTAGGACGGTCGAGCCTTCGCCGTTGCGGAGGATGCCGACTACTCCCCCGCCGAATTCCAGCACCTCGACTCTTGGAAATTCCCGGAGCTTATCCGCGATAATACCGCGGGTGCGCTCCTCCTCCATACTGAGCTCAGGATGTTGGTGGAGATCCTTGTACAGGGCCTCTTGCCACTGCGTGGCCTCTGCTGCGCGGTCTAGGATGTGGGCGATACTCATGCCCACAGCCTACGCGGAGTGGTGTCTAACTAGCCGCCGATCTTGAAATCGCAGACGTCGCCATCCTGCATGATGTATTCCTTGCCTTCTTGGCGCACCTTGCCGGCGTTGCGGGCCTCTGCCATGGAGCCAGCGGCGTCCAGGTCATCGAAGGAGACGATTTCGGCCTTGATGAACTTCTTCTCAAAGTCGGTGTGGATAACACCCGCAGCCTGCGGTGCTGCAGAACCCTGCTTGATGGTCCATGCGCGGGCTTCCTTCGGGCCTGCGGTCAGGTAGGTCTGCAGGCCGAGGGTGGCGAAGCCGGCCTTGGCCAACGTCGCCAAGCCAGGCTCTTCCTGGCCCACCGACTCGAGCAGTTCCAGTGCCTCCGCCTCATCGAGCTCAAGGAGGTCGGTTTCGGTCTGTGCATCGAGGAAGACGCATTCCGCAGGGGCGACGAGCTGGCGCAACTCCTCCTTCTTGGCGTCATCGGTAAGCACGGCCTCATCCGAGTTGAAGACATAAAGGAAGGGCTTCGCGGTCATGAGGTGCAGCTCGCGCAGGAGGGAGAGGTCGATCTCGTTGCTCTTGGAAGCGGCGAAGAGGGTGCGGTCATCTTCCAAGATGGCCTGGGCCTTCTTGGTCTCTTCCACGGTCTCTGCCAGGTCCTTGTTCTTGCGGGCTTCCTTTTCCAGACGAGGCAGGGCCTTCTCGATGGTCTGGAGGTCCGCGAGGATGAGCTCGGTATTAATAACGGAGATGTCGTGCGCCGGGTTGACCTCACCGTCAACGTGGATCACGTTCTCATCGGCGAAGGCTCGCACCACCTGGCAGATGGCGTCAGCTTCACGGATGTTGGCGAGGAAGGCGTTGCCCATGCCTTCACCCTTGGAAGCGCCTTCGACAATGCCGGCGATGTCCACGAAGGACACGGTGGCCGGGAGGATGCGCTCGGAGCTGAAGATTTCCGCGAGGCGGTTCAGGCGGGAATCGGGGAGCTCAACGAGGCCGACATTCGGCTCAATGGTGGCAAACGGGTAGTTCGCCGCCAAGATGTCGGAACGGGTCAGGGCATTAAACAAAGTGGACTTGCCCACGTTGGGCAGGCCGACGATTCCAAGTGTAAGACTCACGGGGCCAATCCTAACGCACCCCGGATCTTTTAAGGCAAGATGGTGGGGTGAGTTCTGATCAGCCATCCCCCAATGCATCCTCGCCTGAGCTTGCCGCAGCAGAGGCAGCACTTGGCGGGCGCTTCGATGACTCCGTCGATGCTGCCTCGCTGAACGCTGTCTCCGCACACCCGCCAGGCAACCAAGTGGATCGCTCCGTGGTGGTCGGCGAGGTCATCAAGTCCGCATCACTGTGGGCACTGCGCCTGACCATCATTGGCGTCTTTCTTTATGCCTCCTTCCGCATGCTGGGCAACTTCTGGCGCGGCATCCTGCCCGTCCTCATCGCGCTGATTATTTGCACCGTGCTGGCCCCCATTGCGAGCGCCATGCGGCGCAAGGGACTGCCGTCAGCCCTCGCTGCCGCGGTGACCATTCTGGTGTCTTTTACTGCGGTGGGCACCCTCTTCATGTTCATTGCACCGGACTTCGCACGGCAGTCCCAAACTCTGTATCTGCAGACTGTCGAGGGAATTCAACGCTTACAGCTATGGGCACAGGGCCCGCCGCTCAACCTCGACGCGAATGAGATCGGCGGCTACATCGATGAAATCGCCCTGTGGTTGCAGCGCCAGGCGGGTTCCATTGCGGGCTCCGTGTTCACCGGAATCGGCACGGCCACCTCCATCGTGGTCACGCTCTTCATCATCGTGGTGCTGACCTTCTTCTTCCTCAAGGACGGACACAACTTCCTGCCGTGGCTGCGCCAAGCGACGGGCCGCCGCACCGGCTGGCACTTGACTGAGCTGCTAACCCGTGTGTGGACCACGCTGGGTGGTTTCGTGCGTGCACAGGCTGTTGTCTCGCTTGTCGACGCCGTCTTTATCGGCCTCGGCCTCGCCCTCATCGGTGTGCCTTTGGCCATGGCCCTCGCCATCATCACGTTCATCGCCGGCTTCATCCCCTTTGTCGGCGCAATTGTGGCCGGCGCACTGTCCGTGACCATCGCGCTGGTGTCTTTGGGCTTCACCAAGGCGCTTCTGGTGCTTGGCTTGGTCCTGATGGTCCAGCAGCTCGAGGGCAACGTGCTCTCCCCGTGGCTGCAGTCGAAGGCGATGAACCTGCACCCGGTTATCGTGCTGATTTCCGTGACCGTCGGCTCCGCGCTCTTTGGCCTCATCGGCGGTTTCCTCGCCGTGCCGGTTGCCGCCACCATCGCGGTGGTCTACCGCTACTTCCAAGACATGGTGATGCTCCAATCCGGCGAGAGAACCGCCGAGGAGTTGGAGTTTTCTACCGTGGCAGGCTTCCTCATCGGGCGCTATACCCAACAGCAGGGTGACCACAAACGCGAGCAATGGCTGTCCGTCCCGGACCACGCTGCACCGGAAGGCGCGGCGGAAGACGTCGCCAGCGATGGCACGAGCCCGCTGGACCGCAAGGTCGATGTTGACGCGGAACTCAGCGAGCGCGATAGCGGCGCCCGCGCGGGAATCAAGCGCGCCATCGGCGCTCTCGAACAGATGTTGCAGTCGAAGGACAAAAACTAGCGGGGCGTGTCCGGGGCGCATGTCATGATGACAGGCATGACGTCTACCCTTCCCGTGTTGCTCCTCTTCCTCGGCCTCATCATTGGCGCCGCCCTCGGTTGGCTGGCCCGCGCCTATTCCGCGCAGTCTTCCCAGCCCTCCGAAGAACACCGCGCGCTGCAAGAATCCCAACGCCGCCAAGCAGAGCTTGCCCCGCTGGAAAAGGCCATGGACCGCTTGGGCCTGCAATTGCAGGAAATTGAAGAGGATCGCGCGACATCGCTCGCCGCGCTCAGCAGCCAAGTTCAAGCGGTAACGCGCACCTCGACTCGGCTCTCCGATCGCACCGACAAGTTGGTCGGCGCGCTGCGCTCGCCGAACGTCCGCGGGCGCTGGGGTGAGGTACAGCTGGAACGCGTGGTCGAGCTCGGCGGCATGCGCAAACATGTGGACTTCGACTCCCAAGTCAGCGCTCGCATCAACGGTTCGGTAGTCCGCCCTGACCTCGTCGTTCACCTGGCGGGTGGGCGCAGCATTGTGGTCGACGCCAAGGTTCCACTCAGCGCCTACCTCGACGCCATGGAGACTGAGGATCCGGAAGAAAGGGCAGGGTATCTCCGGCGCCACGCGCACCTGATGCGCTCACATGTCCAAGCACTGGCTTCTAAGGACTATATCGAGGCTTTCTCCCCCACGCCGCAGTTTGTGATCCTCTTCGTTCCCGCGGATACCTTCGTCGACGCCGCGCTCTCCATCGATGCCGAGCTGCTCGAGTTCGCATTCGAGCGCAACATCGTCATCGCCACGCCGAGCACCCTCTTCGCCCTCCTGCGCACCGTGGCGGTGAGCTGGCAGCACGAAGAAATCTCCGACAAAGCCCGCGAGGTACAGCGCTTGGGACGTGAGCTCTACACGCGCCTTAATACCCTCAACGAGCACTATGACAAGGTCGGCCGCGGCCTCGAGCGCGCAGTTGAGGCTTATAACGCGAGTTTAGCCAGCTTGGACTCCCGCGTCGGGGTCACCGCGCGGCGGCTCAAGGAACTAGATGTGCCCGCTCGCGTAGACCGCCTACCGGTGGAGCCGCGCAGTGTCGGTTCTTGGCCGCGGCGCGCCCACGATGAATAACGTTTTGGTCACCAATCCCGGTAAGCTCTCTGGTCGTGTCTGTTGCCAAAAATCGTCGCCGCCCTCCGCGCCGTGGGATGCCGCTTACCCGAGCGCTCCTCGTCGCGCTCGTCGTGACGCTTGTGGCCTTGGCAGTCTCAGGTGTGCTCGGCAAGGTTGCCCTGCCGTTCGCCCTGATCTTTGGACTTGGCTCGCTCGCTCTCACCTGGTTGGTGGAGATCCGCGGGCTCTACTTGTTGGTGATTACCCTGCCGCTGCTCTACGCGCTAGGAACCGTAGGCGGCGGGTTCATTAACTCGACGGCTGCCTTGCCAGAAGGCGCCTCTCCGTTTTCCAAGACCGCGCTTCTCACCACGGCCTTCCCACTGATACAGCACTTCCCGGTGCTCATCGTCACGGTCTTGGCGTGTGCGCTGCTCGCGGTCATGCGCATATGGAGCAGCAACAACCACGCGAAGAGCCGAGAAGCGGAAGCACAAAAGAAGCGCCGTGCCGACGCTGCCTCCGACCGCCGCAACCGCTCTGAGCGGCTCTCCGTGGCAGAGCTCATTGCTCGGGAGAACACGAGCTCTGGGCGGGTCCGGGAGCGCAACCGCGAGGAACGCCGTCGCCTGCAGGCCAAAGAGCGCGCCCAGCTCCGCCAAGCTTCCCCCGAGACCGACGTGCAGGAGGATTTCCGCCGCGCCGCCGCTGAAGCAGCGGAGAATGCGCAGCGCGTGCAGCGGTCCCCCCAGCCGCTCGAAGAAAACCTCTACGACGAGGACTAGCGCGCAGTACGTGCCGGGCGCAGATCGCGCGGCAGCGAGAACGTAATGGTCTCCGTGGAGGTGGTCACCTGCTCAACGTCGCTGTAGCCGCGCTCATCCAGGTATTCAAGCACTTCACGCACCAGCAACTCAGGCACGGAGGCACCACACGTGACGCCAACGGTATTCACGCCCTCAAGCCAGGCCTCATCGATCTCTGAGGCGAAATCCACCAGATACGAGGTCTTCGAACCTGCCTCCAGGGCAACCTCGACAAGGCGCTTGGAGTTGGAGGAGTTCTGGGAGCCAACAACGATCATGAGATCGCACTTCGGGGCGATGGCCTTTACCGACTCCTGGCGGTTCTGTGTGGCGTAGCAAATATCGTCTGACGGCGGGTTTTCCAGGTGCGGGAAGCGCTCGCGCAGCTTGCTGACGATCTGGATGGTCTCATCCACGGACAACGTGGTCTGGGACAGCCAGATGAGCTTTTCCTCGTGTAGGAAGTCCGGCAGCTTGTCGACGCCCTCCAAGCCATCCACCAGGTGGGTGACATCCGGGGCCTCGCCGGCAGTACCTTCGACCTCTTCGTGACCTTCGTGGCCGATCAGCAGAATCTGGTAGCCGTCGCGCTCAAAGCGCTGGGCTTCCTTGTGCACCTTGGTCACCAGCGGGCACGTGGCGTCCAGCGTTAGCTGCTTGCGTTCTTCGGCCTCTTTGCGCACGCTCGGCGCGATGCCGTGCGCGGAAAATACCAGGTGAGCACCTTCGGGGGCCTCGGAGGCCTCTTCCACAAAGATGACGCCACGCTTGGCCAGGGATTCAACGACGAAGCGGTTGTGCACGATTTGCTTGCGCACGTAGATGGGAGCGCCGTACTTTTCCAGTGCCTTTTCCACTGTCTCAACAGCGCGATCCACGCCGGCGCAGTAGCCGCGGGGAGCCGCGAGGAGCACCTTCTTTGCAGTTTCAGTCATGCCAACCAGAGTATCTAAAGTTGCCCACATACTGTAGTTCTCGCCCATTCTCGCCCGCCGCAGGTGACCGGTGACACCCGATGTCCGGCGCGCCCCATACACTAGACGGAACACGCCCCGAAGCACAGACCACTCAAGAGAAAGGACTGCGCGTGAACCAACCGGCCAATTCCGCGGAGACACCGTGGCCCGTCGGCAAGGTCAATGACCAAGTCAAAGGCTGGATCGAGCGCCTCGGCTTCCTCTGGGTGGAGGGCCAGATCACCCAGCTGAACATGAAGCCGACGTGGAAACTGTCCTATATCACCCTGCGTGACGTGGAACAGGAGAAATCTGTCCAGCTGACCTGCAACACGTCGCTCATCCGGAATGCTCCCTCGCCGCTCAAGGACGGCGACCGCGTCGTGGTCTACGGCAAGCCCGCCTTCTACGCTGGGCGCGGTAGCTTCTCCCTGTGGGTTACTGAGATTCGTCACGTCGGCATCGGCGATCTCCTCGCCCGAGTAGAGATGCTGCGCCAGCGCCTACGCCAGGAGGGCCTGTGCGATCCATCTCGGAAACTGCCGCTTCCCTACCTGCCAAAGAAAATCGGACTCATCACCGGCCGTGGCTCCCACGCTGAGCGCGATGTCCTCTCGGTGGCACAAGACCGCTGGCCGGCAGTCCAGTTCGAGGTCATCAATACAGCGGTGCAGGGAGCCACGGCAGTTACCCAGGTCATTGACGCGCTGCAGACCCTCGATGCCAGCCCAGAGGTCGATGTCATCATCATCGCCCGCGGCGGCGGGTCGGTGGAGGACCTGCTCCCCTTCTCCGAGGAGGCCCTCCAGCGCGCTGTGGCCGCCGCCCGCACCCCGGTTGTCTCCGCCATCGGCCACGAGCCGGACCACCCGGTGCTTGACGACGTCGCCGATCTCCGCGCCGCCACCCCCACCGACGCGGCCAAGCGCGTCGTGCCCTCTGCGGCCGAGGAATACGCCGTGATTTCCGAAGCTCGTTCCCGCATGGCGGCTGCGCTGCGCGGCTGGGTGGAACGGGAGCGCCGCGGGCTCGAGAGCATTCGCTCCCGCCCAGTCCTCGCAGACCCCATGGTGCCGATCACCGCGCGCCGCGAGGAACTCGAACGCCACGTTGCGTCGATCCGGCGAGTCATTACCCATCAGCTGGACCGCGAAAGCAACCAGGTAGCCTCGTTGCGTGCGCGGGTCTCCGCCTTGGGTCCCTCGGCCACTCTCGAGCGCGGTTATGCCATTGTGCAGGTCCTTCCGCGCGATGGCAGCGGGCCGGAAGTCGTCACGAGCTACACGCAATCGCCCCCGGGTTCGCAACTGCGCATCCGCGTGGGTGATGGCTCGATTACCGCCGCCGCCATGGCCTCCCAGGCTGCGGATTAAACAGACCACGTTATACAGAACCAGAAAGAAAGAAGCACTATCCCTCATGACTGACACGATTGGCGCCGGCCAGCCCGGCCAGGACGCATTCCCGCCCGTCGAAGAGCTGAGCTATGAGCAGGCCCGCGACGAACTTATCGAAACCGTGAAGATCCTCGAGCTCGGACAGATGGGCTTGGATGAGTCCCTGAAATATTGGGAGCGCGGCGAGGCGCTAGCCAAGGCCTGCGAGGCACACCTCGACGGCGCTTCCAAGCGCGTAGAGGAAGCCCTCCGCAAGAATGATGCGGACAGTCCGGACAACGCAGAAGCACAGACGGAAACAGGAGAGGTTTAAATGAAGATTTACGGCTACCCGGGAGATCGCGTCGACTTCGTCTCCAAGTCCGGCGGAGCAGGTGCCATGGTTTTTGGTGATCCGCGCCAGCTCGCCGAAGAATTCTTCGGCACCCCTCACACCGACAACGGTGAGGAAATCAGCTACTTTTCCGGCTCCATTGTCTTGCGCTTCACCGAAGGGAAACTCAGCGAGGTCTCCTTATTCCCCAGCAAGTCCAAGCACGAAAAGGTGGATATCTACCTAGGCAAGACCCGCCTGAGCGGGCTCGACCCCGAGACCCTGCGCAGCGCTGCTGGCAACGAGGTCGAGGTCGAATGGGACGGCGCGCTGCAGAGCGTGACGTTTCGCTGACTAGTTACTCGCTGATGACGCTGCCGTCCTCAGCGATCTGGAGCGGCTTGGCCTCGACGAATGCGGTCAGAGCCGCCTCATAATCCGCGTCGGAGGCAGATCCGGTAAGGATAAGGCGGGCATCGCCCAAGTCCGTGATCCACAGGGGGCGAACGTCCTTGTCGTCGCTGCTCAGGATTTCCACGTCCTGACCCGCTACCTCACGCCGCTCGGAGCTGGCTCGATAGTTGGAATCGTAGGCGGTGGGGACATCTTCAAGAGCTAGCTGGGTCTGTGCCGACTCAACGTACCCTTCATTCGCGGTCAGCCAGCTCACCACGGCACCGGACTCGCTGCCCACTTGCTTGCGCCGCGCGGCCGTCGGCTGCCAGCCCTCCGGCATGACAGGTTCGCGAATGACCGCCCCGCTACCGCGCGCTTCCATCTCCAGGAAGGTGGCGGCATCCACATTCTGCACAGGCCCGGACTTTTCCGGATTTATCGAGCACAGTCCCGTCGCACCGACGGCCAGAAACATCATGATGAGGATGATGCCCACCGTCAGGGTGATATCACGCGCGTCCTCAAAAATCTTTGGTTTATCTTCAGATGCCACTTGCCCAGTATGGCACGACGCCTCCAACACACGCGACAGCACCCTCTCACCTGCCTTTTCGGCAGGTGGCGCACCCCCGCCCCTCTTCTGGGGGAGGCATTCGGGCTTGAGACCGGAAGAAAAGTGGAAGAATGAAATATGTATTCCGGGTTGTCCACCACCCCGGGCCGAGCCACCTGAAAAGAAAGGGACTAATCACACATGTCTGATAACACGTCTTATATCCCCGACCGCAACCTAGCCATGGAGCTGGTGCGCGTCACCGAGGCAGCAGCGCTCGCCTCGGGTCGCTGGGTTGGCCGTGGACAGAAGAATGAAGGTGACGGCGCCGCGGTGGATGCTATGCGCAAGCTCATCAACTCCGTCGAGATGAACGGCGTCGTCGTCATCGGCGAGGGCGAGAAGGATGAAGCCCCAATGCTCTTCAACGGCGAGAAGGTCGGCACCGGCCAGGGCGCCGAGATGGACATCGCCGTCGACCCGGTTGATGGCACCCGCCTCATGGCTGAGGGCCGCCCGAACGCTATTTCCGTCATTGCTGCTGCCGAACGCGGCACCATGTACGACCCGTCCGCTGTCTTCTACATGAAGAAGATCGCTGTCGGCCCCGAGGCAGTCGGCGCCATCGACCTCAATGAGTCGGTGGCATGGAATGTGAAGTCCGTGGCCAAGGCCAAGGGCATCAAGCCGGCCGACCTGACCGTCGTCGTGCTCGACCGCCCGCGCCACGATGA
Source organism: Corynebacterium sp. HMSC035E02 (assembly GCF_001836065.1). NCBI lineage: Bacteria > Bacillati > Actinomycetota > Actinomycetes > Mycobacteriales > Corynebacteriaceae > Corynebacterium > Corynebacterium sp. HMSC035E02. The sequence goes on along the minus strand of NZ_KV827376.1, from coordinate 130,387 downwards.
CCTCATCCGGGAGATCCGTGAAGCCGGTGCCAAGGTTCGCCTCATCATGGACGGTGACGTCGCCGGCGCCATCGCCACCTGCCAGGACAGCAACTCCATCGACCTCATGATGGGCATTGGCGGCACCCCAGAGGGCATCATCACCGCCTGCGCCATGAAGTGCATGGGTGGCGAAATCCAGGGCAAGCTGTGGCCGAAGGATGAAGAGGAAGCAGAGAAGGCCCGCAAGGCTGGACACGACCTCGACCGCGTCCTCACCACCAACGACCTGGTTTCCTCTGAGAACTGCTACTTCGCCGCTACCGGCGTGACCAATGGCGATATGCTCCGCGGTGTCTCCTACCGCCCGAATGGTGCCACCACCCGCTCTCTGGTCATGCGCTCCAAGTCCGGCACCATCCGCTACGTCGACTCCATCCATAAGCTGGCTAAGCTGCAGGAATACTCCGTGGTGGACTACACCAACCCCCACGATCAGGAAAGCTAGTCCACTTTCCCAGGAAGAGTGCTACGGTGGCCATGAATGCCGTGCCACGGCACACATAAAGAACCCAACAAAACTTATTTCACAGAAAAGGTGAATTCATGACTGAATACCGCATTGAACACGACACCATGGGCGAGGTAAAGGTTCCGGTCGACGCCCTGTGGCGTGCCCAGACCCAGCGCGCCGTGGAGAACTTCCCGATCTCCGGCCGCGGCCTCGAAGATGCTCAGATCCGCGCACTCGGCCTCCTCAAGGCTGCCTGCGCCCAGGTAAACAAGGACTCCGGCAAGCTGGATGCGGAGAAGGCTGACGCCATCATCGCCGCTGCCACCGAGATCGCAGAGGGCAAGCACAACGATGCCTTCCCGATCGATGTCTTCCAGACCGGCTCTGGTACCTCTTCCAACATGAACACCAACGAGGTCATCGCCTCCATCGCCCACAACAATGGCGTGGAGATCCACCCGAATGACCACGTGAACATGGGCCAGTCCTCCAACGACACCTTCCCCACCGCAACCCACGTTGCGGCAACTGAGGCTGCCGTCAATGACCTCATCCCGGGCCTCAAGGTGCTCCACGACTCTCTTCTGGCCAAGGCCAAGGAATTCGCTGACGTGGTCAAGTCCGGCCGTACCCACCTGATGGACGCCACCCCGATCACCCTGGGCCAGGAGTTCGGCGGCTACGCTCGCCAGATCGAGCTCGGCATCGAGCGCGTTGAGGCCACCCTGCCACGCTTGGGTGAACTGGCTATCGGCGGCACCGCTACCGGTACCGGCCTGAACACCGACGCTGAGTTTGGCGGCAAGGTCACCGAGGAGCTCAAGAAGCTCACCGGCATTGACCAGCTCTCCGAGGCCAAGAACCACTTCGAGGCCCAGGCTGCCCGCGATGCCCTCGTCGAGTTCTCCGGCGCCATGCGCACCGTGGCTATCTCCCTCAACAAGATTGCCAACGACATTCGTATGATGGGCTCCGGCCCGCTGACCGGTCTGGCAGAAATCCACCTCCCGGACCTGCAGCCGGGTTCCTCCATCATGCCGGGCAAGGTCAACCCGGTCCTGAGCGAGGCCGCCACCATGGTGGTCAGCCAGGTCATCGGTAACGACGCCGCTGTTGCTTTCGGCGGCTCCAACGGCCACTTCGAGCTCAACGTCTACATCCCGATGATGGCCCGCAACGTCCTCGAGTCCTCCCGCCTGCTGGCAAATGTCTCCCGCGTCTTCGCCGAGAAGTGCATCGACGGCATCGAGGCCAACGAGGAGCGCATGAAGAAGTTTGCGGAGTCCTCCACCTCCATCGTCACCCCGCTGAACTCCAAGATCGGCTACGAGAACGCCGCCAAGGCAGCTAAGCACGCGCTGAACGAGAAGATCACCGTCCGCGAGGCAGTCATCGACCTCGGCTTCGTTGACGGCGAGAACCTCACCGAGGAAGAGCTCGATGAGCGCCTCAACGTTCTCACCATGACCAACCGCGACCGCGACAACTTCTAAGCTCGCTTTCGCCCACGCCGCCGCTCTCCTTCGGGAGGGCGGCTTCGCCGTTTTCCCATCCACCCCGCTGGGCCAACAGCAGGGTCGGGGTAGCCAAACTGCCCGTCCTGCCAAAGTTATAGCCTCCGCCTCAAGATCTGGCAATAACTTCGTCAACTAGGGCAGTTTTAGGCTTGAGAGTTTCTTTCCTAGCCATCACTTCGCGCCCTTCGCGCTCACGGCGAGCCTTAACCAGCCACAGCCCACGCTGCCGGTGGACGCGAAGGATGGGGTTGCTGTTCTTATCTCCTTTCCTGTGCGCTGCGCCATAAAGATCGTCCCGCCATCATGAGAATCACCAGCATTGCACTTGGTGCAAACTTGCACCGAGTGTAGGATTGCACTCTGTGCAAGAAGAATTGTCATTACGCGAGCAAAAACGCCTAAAAACTCGCCTACGTATAGAGGATGCTGCCACCCTCTTGGTAGACGAGCACGGCTTTGCTGCAGTCACGGTGGAGGAGATTTGTGAGAAGGCCGGTATTTCCCGGCGTACTTTCTTTAATTATTTCGATTCCAAGGACTCAGCTGTTCTGGGCAACCCCAGCCAAGAATTTTCCCAGGAGCAGAAGAGCTACCTGCTCGAAACCCCCACGGAGAACCTCTTCAAGCTGGCCGTAGACCTCATCAAGGAACACCTCATTGGACAGCACGCCAACAGGGAGATTGCTGAGCGACGCCGCCGTATCTCCCGCGATGCGGACGCAGCGGCGGCGTCCTTAAGTAGAAAGCGTGCCAAGTCCAACGAAGTCCTTGAGCTACTCACCCAGCGGCTGGAGAAGGAGCCAGCGTTAAAGACCATGCCGGATGTCTCCCCGCACACGGAGGCACTCCTCATTGCTGTCACCATCCGTGAGGCTTTCTGGTTGGCCACCACCTCCCCAGACTTCAGCTGCGACATCCCCTTTGAGCAGCGCTTTGATTCCGCACTCATGCTCATCAACAACTATTCGAAAGGACTTTCATGGTAGCTACCGCGAAACCGTCGGCGTCCCACGCTGACAACGGCAAGCCGGAAAACAACCTTGCCCTCGTCTTCTCTGCCCTCGTGCTCACCATGTTGATGAGCTCCCTGGGGCAGATGATCTTCGCTTCCGCCCTGCCCACCATCGTCGGCGAGCTCGGCGGCGTCGACCACATGAGCTGGGTTATCTCCGCCTTCCTGGTCACCATGACCATCGCTATGCCCATCTCCGGCAAGCTCGGTGACATGATGGGCCGCAAGTGGCTCTACATCGGCGGCATTGCCACCTTCGTCATCGGTTCCGCCGTGGGCGGCTTCGCCAACTCTATGAACCTGCTCATCATCGGCCGCGCGATTCAGGGCTTCGGCGCTGGATTCATGATGATTTCCTCCCAGTCCATCATTGCGGAGGTCACCACGGCACGTGAGCGCGGCAAGTTCATGGGCATCATGGGCGGCGTTTTCGGCCTGTCCTCCGTCCTCGGCCCAGTCCTCGGTGGCTGGTTCACTGATGGTCCCGGCTGGCGCTGGGGCCTGTGGATGAATATCCCCCTCGGTCTTCTCGCCATGACCGTTTGTGTGCTCGTTCTGCACCTGCGCGTTGGTGATACTGACTTGCGCAAGTTTGATGCCTTGGGCGCCACGTTCATTGCCATCACGACCGCCTCGCTCATCCTTATGACCACGTGGGGCGGCACCCAGTACGAGTGGTCGGATCCCGTCATTCTCACCTTGGCCGTCATCGTTGTGATCGGTGCTGTCATCACGGTCTTCGTCGAGAAGCGGGCCAAGGAGCCTTTGATCCCAGTTCTGCTGTTTAAGAACCGCAACATGGTGCTCACGACGGCCGCCGGCATGGTGCTGGGCCTGGCTATGTTCGGTGTGCTGGGCTACATGCCGACCTACCTGCAGATGGTGCATACCCTGACGCCGACCAAGGCGGGCCTCATGATGATCCCGATGATGCTCGGCATGATCGGCACATCTACCACAGTGGGATTCATCATCGCCCGAACCGGCCACTACAAGCGCTACCCCATCATCGGTCTCGCCATTACGGCAGGCGCGCTGTTCTGGATGTCGAAGCTGACTGTGGATACCTCCCTGACTCAACTTGGCGCTGAGTTCCTCGTCTTCGGCATCGGCCTCGGCTTCGTTATGCAGGTGCTCGTTCTCATCGTTCAGAACTCCTTCCCCGTGGCGCTGGTGGGCACCGCAACGGCGGCCAACAACTTCTTCCGCCAGATCGGTTCAGCTATGGGTGCCTCCTTGGTGGGTTCGCTGTTCATCCACAACATGAAGGATGAGTTGGCCGCCAACATGCCTGCCGCCATTGCTTCCATGGGCAAGGCTGGCGCGCCCTTTGCGGAAAAGTTCAGCGCTGAGGGCGGCGGTTCCTCTAGCCTGACCCCGTCGATGGTGGCTCAGCTTCCGGACCCCATCCGCGACGTCATCCTCAACGCCTACAACGACGGCCTCACCCCGGTCATCCTGCTCATGGTCCCGATGGCGATCATCGCTCTCCTGCTCATCCTGCCGGTGCGGGAGGAGCACCTCAAGGAGACCATCGACTAGGACGTCGGTCCCCGCTCAACAACAAGAAATCCTCGCTACGAACAATGACGTAGCGAGGATTTTTCATACCAGAGTATTTAACGCAGAATTCCCAACTGGCGCGCCACCTGGGCAGCTACGCCAATGAGCGCAAGCACGCCGGCAATGATGACCACGATGGTTCCAGCATCCGCACCACCGGAGCTTAGGTTTCCAGCAAGAGACTTCTTGGTCACCTGCACGATCTTGGTGACTTGGTTGTCCGACAACTGGGGCTGACCATTGCGCACCACATAGGTGTTAAAGGTGACGGTCACGGTTCCCTCCGACTTAGCCTCGTAGGTACCGTCCTCGTTGACTTTAAGAACCTCAGGATCGCTTGAGCTTGGCGACGCCACCGGCACCCCTAGCTTCGCTCCCCAGAATCCATCGATGCTCAAGCCCAGGCTGCCTTGGCTTCCCACCGAGGTGCCTCCAGTCGTCATCAGTTCGGCATCATTGACTGCACTTTCCGGCACAGCGATGGGGAATGCGTGGCGGCCGGTGATGCGAGCGGGTTCACCCGGCATATCGCGATTGGAGAAGAAGCCTGCGGTGACCTTTCCTACCTGTGCCTGAGCAAAAGTTACGTGAACGGGATCAATGATCGAGTAGAAGTGGCCATTCTGTGGATTCCTTTGTCCGTTTGCACGAACAAGCTGTTCCCACTCACTGGAGCCTTGGTTGCTATCCGTCGACCACGATGCAATAGCGCCCGGCATGTCTGCCGTGGTGAGATTTTCTCCGGCCAACAGATTATCGATGACCCCAAAGGCCCCTACCCCAGGGAGCCGCTCGTGGTTGAAATCCAAATTCTCCTCCGCAGCGCGCTGCAAAACCGCGTGCTCAAGGCCACGATCCCAAGAAATCGCATTCATATACTCTTCACGGGTGTGATAGCCCGCAGCGGCAGCTGCCTGCTGCAGCGTTGCACCGTCGAAGGGAAGATTCGCATCCCAAGCCTTACCGCGCAGCTGACGAACTTGGCGGGTAACCAAGTCAATGTCGGATTGCATGACCGGCTCGGCAAAGACATATGCCAGAGCGCCATCGGGATAGTTAACGTTGAGCTCTGCTACAGGAACGGAGCCAGCAGGTGGAAACTCAGCAGCCGTGGCAACGGGCGCTACAAAAGCACCGGTCGACACGGCTACGGCGGTAGAAAGGGCAAGCACAGAGGTGCGGAAAGACATGATTCGCCTTCGATAGAGAGTGGATGAGATCAGGTTCTATTCTATCCCCACTCCTGCCCTGATATTAGAAAAGTGAGATAATTACTTCCTCTTCTCGTTGGCTGCTGCCTTCTTTTCCTCCGGCTTAGGCAGAAGCAACTCGTATACATCGGTATCGCGCCACTGGCCTGCGAGCTCCCCGTAGGTCATCTTTGCCATGTGGGAGTAGGTGCCCACCTTGACGAAGCCGCGGGACTTGTGCAGCCCGGCAGAACCTTCGTTCTCCGGGAAGATCCATGAGTGAATGGCCCACTTGTGCAGGTCACGGCAGACCTCGATGAGCTGATCTAGCAAGGCGCCGCCAATACCGCGGCCCTGGGCCTCTTTGCTCAGGTAAATGGAATCCTCCACCACGCCGTGGAACACGGTGCGGGTAGACGCCTGCGCAGCGCAGACCCAGCCGAGAACCTTCGAGTCATCGTCCGCCTCCACCGCAACGAAGACTGACGACATGATCTTGACGTTCTTAAACTCCTCAAAGGTCAGCGACCGGGTCTCGTAGGTAGCGTGGCCGGTGTTGAGGCCCTGCTCGTAGATTTCGCGCATTTGCGGGTAGTCCGCCGCAGTGAATGGACGGATGCGGAAATCCTTCTTCTTGTCTTTCGCGTTGTCGCTCATAGAACAATTATTACTGAGCACGCACGACCAATGCCAAGCAGACCCCTACAAGATCGCCATTCGCGAACGAGTTAGTTCTCACCTTCCAGCAAATCGGTGACAAGTTCCGCAATGGCAGAGCGCTCAGAGCGCTGCAACGTGATGTGAGCGAAGAGCTCATGCCCTTTGAGCTTTTCAATGACTGCCTGCACACCGTCGTGCCGGCCCACGCGCAGGTTGTCTCGCTGCGCCACGTCATGGGTCAGCACCACGCGCGATCCGCGGCCCAAACGGGACAAGACAGTCAGCAGCACGTTGCGCTCCAACGACTGGGCCTCATCGACGATCACGAAGGAATCGTGCAGGCTGCGGCCGCGGATGTGGGTCAGCGGGAGAACTTCCAAGAGGCCTCGGTCTTGGACTTCATCCATGACGTTTTCCGATACGAGACCCTCCAACGTGTCGTAGACCGCCTGCGCCCACGGGTTCATCTTCTCACTCTCGGAGCCAGGCAGGTATCCCAGGGACTGCCCACCCACCGCATACATCGGGCGGAAGACCACGATACGGCGGTGTTCGCCACGCTCCAGCACAGCTTCTAGACCGGCACACAAGGCCAGTGCAGACTTACCGGTACCTGCACGGCCTCCAATGGACATGATACCCACGGAAGGATCCAGTAACAGGTCCAAAGCTACCCGCTGCTCAGCCGAGCGCCCCTGGAGACCAAAGACATTCGCATCACCGCGTACCAAGCGCACTGCGCCTTCGGCCGTCATGCGGCCCAGCGCTGACTGCCCGCCTGCCTGCAGCGTCACGCCACAGTGCACCGGAAGGTCCTCGACGCGGGTGCCGGCGGTGGTCACTGAGCCGTCGATAAGCACCTCGCCTTCCCCATAGAGCTCATCGATGACCTCCGCGGTGGTCTGCACCGTAGCCATACCGGTGTATCCCGTGAGCACAACGTCCTGCGCGTGGTACTCATCTGCCTGCAGGCCCACGGCGCCCGCCTTAACGCGCAGCGGAACATCCTTGGTCACCAGGACGGTGTCCTTGCCCTCGTGCTGCAGGTTGAGCGCGCAGGCCAGGATTCGGTGGTCTCCCTCCGGCCCGCGGAAGGCCGCCGGCAACAAGGACTGATCCTGGTGGTTGAGTTCCACGCGCAGCGTTCCGCCCGCGGCGTTGACGGGAAGAGGCTGATCCAGCGCCTCATAGGTAGCGCGGAGGTCCTCCAAAAAGCGAAGAGCTTGGCGGGCGAACCAGCCAAGCTCCGGGTGATGACGTTTTCCTTCCAACTCAGAGATAACGACGATGGGCAGCACCACATCGTGCTCTGCGAATTTACGCAACGCCCAAGGGTCGGAGAGAAGGACGGAGGTATCGATGACATAGGTCTTGGTAACCACAGCGGCCTCGTGCGGCTGCTCGGTCAGGACGGAAGGATTGGTCATAGCGGCAGGGTTCTCCCTTGTTATGCCCGCCCCAACTCAACGACCTGGGTGGGCATGGTGAAGCTGGTGGTTTTTCGAACTGTCCGGACGTTCCTGTGAACCTCCGAACACCGTCCACGCTAGAGAGCAAAGGTTGAAATTACATGGGTGCAAGATGAACAGTATTAAAACGACAATCCCCAGAGCCACACCATCCCCACCAGTCGGCTCGCTCCCTCACAAACCACAAAGAAATGCTCCGCACTGGTTTTACAGTGCGGAGCATTTCTTAGAAAGCTGGCTCTATTGTGAGCCCTCTTAGTTAATGGTGGCCTCGTACTCGCCGGACTCACCCTGCATCCAGGAAATGGTGCCGTTGGCGAATTCCTGTACCCAGCCGTTGCCCTCGGCCTTCTCCGGGGCGGTCGGCAGACCAACCTTGCTGTCCAAGCCGCCTTCCTCGGTCCAGGTCTCAGCGATCTTGCCGATGATCGGCTGGGAGCCATCGTCCTCGCTGAATGCCAGCAGCTTGTCCTTGGCGAAGGTAGCAACGCTACCGGCATCGGTGGACTCGATGGACTCCGGATCGCCCCACTCGGCGGCCTTGTCCTTGATGGCCTGTGCAAAGTCGGCAGGGACCTCTACTTCGCCGTTAGCGGTGGAGACGCTCTCCTTATCGCCCTTGGCACCCTCAGAATCAGCGGAACCCGAATCGGAAGACTCCGCCTCAGAGGAGTCAGCGCCCTCGGAATCGGAAGCCTCAGCGGACTCGGAGTCCTTCATGGAGTCCTTAGCCTCATTAGCAGCGGAACCGGCAGCATCGGTAGCGTCGGACGCGGCGGACTGTGCAGCGTCGCCAGCATCCTTAGCGGCGTCCTCAGCATCGGAGCAGGCAACGACACCCAGGGAAAGGGTCGCAGCGGCGATACCAGCAGCGAAACGACGAGTCATCTTCTTCATTATCTAAACCTTTCTCTTTTGTTGAGCACTGTTCTAAGTACTTTTGTTGAGAACAAAGTCCACCGTAGGCTCGGCCGCGGCCGCCCCGCCACCGATGCACCTATGATTTGACAACAAAGAGCCTTCCTTATCTACGTTTCCGCTGCTGAGACCCCCTATATCTTTTCGATAACGGTTTGGAAATCGAGTCCTTGTGAGACTTTCCTTGCGACTTTCTGCGTGCTTGTTTAGCCTTTGCTTTGTCACGGGCACTGCGCTTCTCAGCAACATTGCGGGAAGAATTCCGCGTCCTTCCCTTCGCCACGCCGACGAAATCCTGAATCTCGTCACCATCGTCTGCTCGGCGCCACACCAAAGCGATCTCCGTGCGCGCAACAGTGGGATCCTCCAGACCTAGAGCCACTACTTGCTTCTTGCTGAGCACCTTCAGCAGAGGTCGAGGTGCGATGGCCACGCCCACGTTGGCTGCCACAACTTGGAGAGCGGTACGCAGGGCAGGGACGTCGACGCTGCCATCCTGCGCAATCCGGTAATTCACGATCTCTTCGGCTACATCCTCCGATGTAATGTCCTCCCCTACCTCGGCGTACACGGAATCCTTCGGAACTGCGATCCCAGGCGCTTCCTCGTACAGCCGAACCACATGAAAGCTGTCATCGACCCGCGGATCTGGCAGGCGGGTCAGAGCAAGGTCAGCTTCCTGGGCAAGAAGAGCCGCCATCGCATCATCGGCGTCGGCGGTCACCAGGGACTCGAGAGAATGCGAGTCACGGTAGCGGCGAAACCATTTACCGGGTTCTGTACCAGTGCAAAAGACAAGGCGGAGCATGCACCTCATACTACGGTGCTGCTAGCGTGGTGAGCGTGACTGATACCCCGAATAATGAAACCCCAGCCAACGAAACCCAGCAGCCTTCCGGTACCGCCATGCGCGCGCAAACCGCAGCTAAAAAGCTGGGCATCTACCTGCCGGCCGCCCCGGAGGAGTTTCAAGCCAATGCAGTAACGCACGCGCAATTGCGCGACTTGCAGGAGAACCCACCGGAGTGGCTGGCCACCCTACGCCGCGAGGGCCCGCACCCGCGCCCGGTGGTGGCACAGAAATTGGGCATTTCCGTGACCGCGCTGAAGAAGAACGAGATGGACCGCCCTCTGACCACCGCAGAAATCAAAGAGCTCCTCAGCGCAATGCCCGAGTGGCTCGAGGCCGCCCGGAAAGCTCACGCTGAGGAGCGCAAGGAAGCTTAGACCAGCTTCCAGTCCTCAAGGCCGTCGTAGAGCGGGAAGTCCGCGGCGACCTTCTCCACGCGGGCGCGCAGCTTGGCGACGTCCGCGTTCTTGCCATTTGCCAGCGCGGTACCGATGACATCCGCCACCTCGGTGAAGGCCGCCGTGTCAAGACCGCGGGTGGCCAGGGCCGGGGTGCCAATGCGCAGGCCGGAGGTGACCATCGGCGGGCGCGGATCGTTCGGAACCGCGTTGCGGTTCACGGTGATGCCCACCTCGTGGAGGAGGTCCTCTGCCTGCTGGCCATCGAGCTCGGAGTTGCGCAGGTCCGCTAGGACGAGGTGCACGTCGGTGCCGCCGGTGAGGACGTCGACGCCCGCCTTGGTGCAATCCTCAGCGGTCAGACGCTCAGCCAGAATGCGAGCGCCCTCCAGGGTGCGCTCCTGGCGCTCCTTGAACTCCTCGGTGGCCGCAATCTTGAGAGCAATAGCCTTCGCCGCGATGACGTGCATGAGCGGACCACCCTGCTGGCCCGGGAAGACGTTGGAATTGATCTTCTTGGCAAAGTCCTGCTTGGCCAAGATAATTCCGGAGCGCGGGCCACCAAGCGTCTTGTGCACGGTGGAGGACACAACATCGGAGTGCGGCACCGGGGAGGGGTGCAGACCGGCGGCCACGAGGCCCGCGAAGTGAGCCATGTCCGTCCACAGGTAGGCGCCGACCTCATCGGCGATGGAGCGGAAGGCCTCAAAGTCGATGGTGCGCGGGTAGGCGGACCAACCAGCAATGATCACCTGCGGCTTCTCAGCCAGAGCCTGCTCGCGGACCTTGTCCATGTCGAGGCGCATGGTCTCCGGGTCAACCTCATACGCGGCAACGTCGTAAAGCTTGCCGGAGAAGTTCAGCTTCATACCGTGGGTCAGGTGGCCGCCATGCGCCAAGGACAGGCCCATGATCTTGTCACCCGGCTGGATCAGCGACGCCAGTACCGCAGCGTTGGCCTGAGCACCGGAGTGCGGCTGGACGTTGGCAAATTCGGCGTCGAAAAGCGCCTTGGCACGATCGCGAGCCAGGTCCTCCACGACATCAACGTGCTCGCAGCCGCCGTAGTAGCGGCGCCCCGGGTAGCCCTCTGCGTACTTGTTGGTGAGAACAGAACCCTGCGCCTGCAGAACGGCGCGGGGGACGAAGTTCTCCGAAGCAATCATCTCGAGGGTATCGCGCTGACGAGCGATCTCACCAGAAATAGCATCGAAGACCTCGGGGTCAAGATCGCGCATCTCCTGGTAGCGCACGTCTGAATTGTTCGTAGTCGTCATGAAAGCGTGGTGTCCCTTCCTACAGATGGTCAAGATAACCAGCGGCGCCCGCTCGCAGCACAACACCACCGGCTTTAGAAATCGCCGAAGCTAGTTCTACATCCTAACGCCCCTATCCCCCGCGCGGGGGCCTCTAAGAATCTTTTCATTCGGGGCAATTGCACGAGGCGCCGGATGCAGTGCGACAATAGTCGGCATGGCGCGAATGACCGATGCGAGCCCGTACCTCGATTTTGACCGCGATACGTGGCGTGCCCTGCGTAAATCCATGCCACAGGTGTTGACGGCCACCGAGGTGGAAAAACTCCGTGGTATTGGTGACCGCATCGATCTCACCGAGGTGGCGGAAGTCTATCTGCCGCTATCCCGTCTCATTCACATGCAGGTGGAGGCCCGCCAGAAACTCACCGCCGCCACCGAGGCCTTTTTGGGTAACCCACCGACGCACGTGCCTTTCGTCATCGGCGTCGCCGGCTCCGTCGCCGTGGGTAAATCGACGACGGCGCGCTTGCTCCAAGTGCTCTTGGAACGCTGGGATTCCCACCCGAAGGTCGACCTCGTCACCACCGATGGTTTCCTCTACCCCACCGCCTACCTCAAAGAGCACGGGCTAATGCAGCGCAAGGGCTATCCGGAGTCTTATGACCGCCGCGCGCTCATGCGATTTGTTACCGACGTTAAATCCGGCAAACCACTGGTTACCGCACCGCTGTATTCGCACGTGTCCTATGACATCGTCCCCGATGAATTCCAAGAGGTCCGGCAACCGGACATCCTCATCCTGGAAGGCCTCAACGTCCTGCAGACCGGGCCAACCCTCATGGTGTCGGATCTCTTTGACTTCTCTGTCTACGTCGATGCCCGCGTGGACGACATTGAGAAGTGGTACATCGACCGCTTCCTCAAGCTCCGGCACACTGCCTTCCGCGAGCCGGGCGCGCACTTCGCTTCCTTCGCGGACATGACGGATGAGGAAGCCTACGCGCAGGCACGTGAGATCTGGCAGTCCATCAACCTGCCCAACCTCATTGAGAATATTTTGCCCACCCGGGTGCGCGCTTCCCTGGTCCTGCGCAAAGGATCACACCATTTGGTGGAACAGGTCAGGATGCGCAAGCTCTAGGCGGCGTCACCCGGCTAGCGCCCAAAGCGGCGCGAGCGCTGAGAATAGTCGCGCAAGGCACGCAGGAAATCCACCCGGCGAAATGCTGGCCAGTAGGTATCCGTGAACCAAATCTCGGAATAGGCTGCCTGCCACAGAAGGAACCCGGACAGCCGCTGTTCACCGGAGGTGCGGATGACGAGGTCGGGATCCGGCAACCCTTTGGTGTAGAGGTTGCCCGTGATGGCCTCCGCAGTGACGTTCTCCGCGATCTCCTCAGCGCTCAGCCCCTTGCGTGCTTCACTACGGATCAAGTTCTGTACGGCATCCACAATTTCTTGGCGCCCGCCGTAGCCCACCGCAATATTGACGATGACACCTTGGTGATCCTCGGTAGCCTCAGCCGCACTCTGCATCTTGGCTGTGACCTGTTCGGGGAGCAGATCTAAGTGCCCGACCAGGCGGATCTGACAATCCAAGTCACCCTGGGAGAGGTGCGTGACGACATCCGAAATGATGTCGAAGAGCAATTGCACTTCTTGCTCGCTGCGCTTCAAGTTTTCCGTCGACAGCAAGTAGATAGTGACGACTTCGATGTCGGTGCCTTGGCACCACGAAATCATCTCACTGATCTTCCGCGCGCCTTGCCGGTGGCCGTGGCTGATATCCGTAAAGCCCGCCTCGCGCGCCCAGCGGCGATTGCCATCCGCCATGATTGCCACGTGGCGTGGTTGCGGTTTGTTTTTAATCTCACGCGTTAGGCGCGCCTCATACAGGGGGTATAGGAGCTGGCTTAGGAACTTCACGGTGGAGAAACGTCCTCTGCGTTAAAAGATGGACTTCTTGCTGTTATCGAGGATGCCGGCTTCCTTCATTGCCGCATCGACCGCCTCATCATCAAAAGGATCGATGCCATGATCCTGCGCGAACATGGTGCGGCGGCGGAAGCGCGAATAGCGGCGGTGAAAGTTCCAGCCTGCAAAAAGGACGGCCACTCCCATGAGAACGAGGATCAGCAAACCAATGGGCGAGGCCTTACCGAACTCCGGTCCCACCGGGCCGCTTTGGCTCCCTTGGGCGAGCAGGGCGACGTCATGCGCCGCGAAGTACAAAGCGTTCATACTTTAAGATTCCCCTACTTCCGGGATTCCCGCAAATAGGTCGTCCTCTGGCAGTGAGGACGAGACACGGGTCTTGGCCAACTCGAACTCCTCCGTTGGCCAATGCTCCTGCTGCACGGCGACGGGCGTAGCGAGGAAAGCACCAGCCGGATCGATTTGGGTGGCGTGCGCGCGCAGGGCGTCCTCCCGGTTTTGGAAGTAATCCGCGCACTCTACCTGCGTGGTCACGCGCGCCATGATGTCACCAAAAGCGGTGTCCCAGCGCGCCAGCATCGGCTCATAGGGGCTAATCTTTCCCTCTTCTACTAGGAGGTCGTGAAAGATCTTCATCCTCTGGTACACGAAACCGTGCGTGTAGTAGAGCTTCTGCGGCTCCCACGGCTCTCCCAATTCTGGGTGGTAGGCGGCATCGCCCGCCTTCTCCCACGCCAACATAGAAGCACGGTAGACCATGAGGTGATCCGGGTGCGGGTAGCCGCCGTTTTCGTCATAAGTAATGATGACCTGGGGGCGGAACTCCCGAATGATCTCCACGAGTTCTTGGGCCACATCATCATCTTCTTTGAGAGCAAAGCAGCCCTCAGGCAGCAGGTCCTTGATATTGGGGGCCAGCGGATCACCCGGAAGGCCTGAGTCCACGTGCCCGAGCCACCGGTGCTGTACTCCCAAGGCGGCGGCGGCCTTCGCCATTTCTTCACGACGAATACTGCCCATGTTCTCGAGGACGCCGGGGCGGTCCATGGCTGGGTTGATGATATCCCCCCGCTCACCGCCGGTGCAGGTCACGACGAGGACTTCCGCTCCCTCCGCGGCATACTTCGCGGTCGTTGCAGCACCCTTCGAGGATTCATCGTCGGGGTGCGCGTGAATAGCCAAAAGGCGCTTTGTACTCACTGGGTGATACATCTCCCTACATCGCTTCTTTAAACAGAGGCCCAGTCTAGTGGATAGTAACTTCGTAGCGACCGTTGGATAGAATCAGACTCATGTCTGACGCCCAACCTGCTTCTCGCTCCGCACGCTCACGGTCTCGCTACGGTTCCTCGTCCTCCTCTGCTCACACGGGGAAATCCTGGACCAATCGGGCCCTAGTCCTGATTTTCCTGGGCATGCTGGTGGCGGCCGTCGTCTTTGGCGTGCAGTACGTGCGCAGCCAACAGAAAATTAACGCGGACATCTCCTATGTCACCCACGAGATTCTTTCCGACGATACCGCCCGCGTGTGGGTAGACATCACCCGCAACCGCGTGGAGGAGCCTGCCTATTGCATCGTGCAGGCTTTTGACTATTCCAAGGCAGAGGTGGGCCGCCGCGAAATTGCCGTGCCGGCTGGCGGCGAAGCCGCCCAGCGCGTCGCCGTGGACATCCCTACCAATCACCCTGCCGTCGCCGGTGGCGTCTACGGCTGCTCCGGAAATATCCCCTCCTACCTCGATATCAGCACCATGGATTCTGCGGGTGAGGCAAACGCCGAGTAAAAGCCCAGCTATGCTAGTATGTTGAGCGTTCTGAATGGGCCGCGCCACCTGCGCTTTTAGGCCCAGTCTTTAACAAATAAAACCGTTCATCAGGAACCGTCAACGGAAGGTTGCACTATGGCTGAGCAGCAGAAGCAGTACATCACCCCGGAAACCAAGGCCAAGCTCGAGGCCGAGCTGCAGGCCCTCATCGACCACCGCCCGGTCGTCGCCGCGGAGATTAATGAGCGCCGCGAGGAGGGTGACCTAAAGGAGAACGCGGGTTACGACGCCGCCCGCGAAATGCAGGACCAGGAAGAGGCCCGCATCAAGCAGATCTCCGAGGTTCTGGCTAACTCCACCACCGAGCGCACCGCCGTCCAGGAAGGCGTCGCCCACATCGGTTCTGTCGTCCACGTCTACTACAACGGTGACAAGGAAGACCGCGAGACCTTCCTTATCGGTACCCGCGCTGCGGCCTCCGATAACAAGGATCTGGAGACCTACTCCGAGCAGTCCCCGCTGGGTGCTGCCCTCCTGGGTGCTGCTGAGGGCGAAACCCGCGAGTACACCGCGCCGAACGGCAAGACCTTGTCGGTGACCGTGGTCTCCGCGGCACCTTATGATTCCGCAAAGGCCGCAACTCCGCGCAAGTCCTAATTTATACTGCTCTTAGGTCATCGTTTTTCTGAGAAAGAGTTTTATCACATGAAGAAGTTCACTCGTTTCGCTGCCGCTGGTCTGGTTGTCTCCGCTGGACTCACCCTGGCTGCTTGCCACCCGCCGAGCGAGCAGGATTCCACTGAGAAGGTCGACACCGGTGCCACCTTCACCGGTGAGGCCCCGGGTGCTGGTGCATCCGAGTCCACCGCAGCAACGGCTGAGACTGAAGCCACGGCTGAGACTGAGGTTGCTCCGGCCGAGTACACCACTGCTCCGGTTCAGCAGTAGGCTCACCGTCAGCTTAAAGCGAAAGCGGCGTCCCGTTATTCGGGCGCCGCTTTTCGCGTTATGAGGTTATGAGAAAATCCCTCACCCGCAGTCCCCTAGTTTTCTTCCCGGGCCCACTCGCCGATGACTCCGGGCAGCACCGCGGGCGCTTCACCGAGGAGATCTCGGCGGTTCGGATCGCGTTCAACCTGCGTGGTGACGGATTTGATCCTCTTTTCGCTTTCACCGCCGCGGGCTGCTCCGCCCACCATGGGCATCATCCGCATACCCGCGCCGCGGGTTTGACCGCCGCTAGCCTTCGCGGCGCCTGCTCCCCCAGCGGCACCTACGACACTATTTGTACCGCCAGCGTTACCAATACCACCGGCGCTGCCGGCGCCAACGCCGCCAACTCCACCAGCGCCACCGATCACTCCGCCTCCGGCCATACTGCCTGCGCTTAGCGACGCCCTTCCGTCCCTCTGCAGTCCACTCCCCGCTACGGCCCCGGGAAGGCCACCGATAACCGGGTGCGTACCCGTCTGCGGTCCGCTGGGCGCAGTACCGAAGCCGCCCAGCCCCGCCGCTGCGGTCGTCGGATTCGCCGACATCTCCGGTAATCGGCCCAGCCCTCGGCCGCCGAGTCCAGCAACGCCCCCAGGCAGCGCGTTGCCGCGGGCATTCGCCAAGCCAACGGCGCCAAGCCCCTGCCCACCGACACCGCTGCCCAGACCTCCTAGCCCGCTCAAACCAGCACCAATGTTCGGCGCGCCAATCTGAGTTGCCGACGTCCCCGGAATACCAGCATGAGACGGGTTCAGTGTTCCTACGCCTGCGCTCGCGGCCGACGTGTTCACGTCCGCCGCACTAACGGGTGCCAACGAATCTCCGAAACCCAACTCGCTGAGGATCGTGCGTCCACGATCATGCAATGCGCTATGAAACTTCGCGATGTCACCAGCATCCATTCCAACGCTTTCAAGCCCCTGGATTTCACCGTCTGCAACGCCGAAGGAACCTGGCCCGACGGCGCCGCTTTCCATCGCCTCAGCAATCTGCTGCGGCCAGGCAACGCCTTCCGTAGTGTAGCGGGATCCATCACCTGCGACCGCGCCGAATTGGGTACTGACATCCCCACCACCGCTGGGTGGTGCCGCATCCATGAGCGCGTGCTGATAGGGCATGGCGGCAATAACCTGCTGTTGAAGCACGCCCTGCATATATCCCAACGCTGCCTGTTCTGCGGCCTCGCGTGCAACGGGATCTGGAATTGCTGCTACCTCGAAGGCCAAGGCGATTGCCTCTGGCTGCACATTCATCAGCTGCGCTTGGAAGCCGAACAGCTTTTGTTGCATCACGTCCGCATTGGCAATGAAGTGTGTGCCCGCCTTCGCAACTTCACGAATCTTCTGGGCCGCTCGCGTGGTGGCTTCGCTATCATTCTCCGCCTCCAAGGACGCGGCCGAGTTCTCCAGCCCCGCAACGATATCGGCGACTTCTCCGCTCAAGGCTCCCCACCGCGCATTCGCTTCCGAGACATCCCAGAAACGGGTGCTGAACAAGTTGGATGCCAGGCCCATGATTGATGCACCGGTGTCAACGATCGGAACCGTAAACCCAAATGGGCTGTATCCCGGATCTGGTTGCGACACGATCGGCATCGCCTCCGCCGCGCCCCCGCCACCGGCGTCTGCGACATCCAGCCCTCTGCTGTTGAGTTCATCCTGTGATTCGAAGCCGGCAAGCTCGGTCTGGAGCGCCTCCCCGAGCCAAGAAACCTGTCCCCTAAACCCCTCCAAGGAATTACGCGCCGACCCCGGGTCGGTTGCCAGCACGCGTTGGTGGATTGCGCCGACTTCGCTTAAGCCAGTAACTGGAGAGAATCCTCCGTCAAGGGGGCTATGTGCCCGCTCCTTAGCAAGAGACAGATTTCGATCAAAGTTATGGATTGCTTCAACTTGTTGATTTAAATTTCCTTGATTAATAATCATCATTCACCCCCGAGCCCCCATCTAATTAGATGACGGCGCGTATTACCCTTTCAACGTTTTTACAGTTGCCCTTTATCGAATTAGCGCTAGACAAATTAGTCCAAGATAATGAGATTGAACCTTCGACTGTCTCCACATACCCCGTACACGTTGCATTCGCGATAAGCGATTCTTCAACCAAGTAGATTACTTCTCCGCCTCCTAGCTCAGCCTCGGTTCCATTAGGAAAAGCGGATCGAATCTCAGTAACCGAGTAATCCCTAGATTCTATGCTCACACTGGCTTTGCTTCCATCACGTTCCAGGGCCTCAAAACGACAAGATCGAAAACCAGTCTCCCGATTGATTTCACCCGTGAAAAGTAGTCCCAAATTTCTAAAAGCAGATTGAGCCTCCGCGGTACATGGATCAAACACCTGGAAGCCAGGCTCCGTACGATCAAATTCACCAAGTGGCGGTAGTACCCCACCGCCCGCACGAGACTCACTGCTTGAAGCTTGAGACTCTCGCACCTTCGTGGCGGTGGCTTCAGCGACCCCCGAGTCCACTGAGCCACCGCCGGACATGTCGCCAGAAAAGTTGCTAAAGCCCCCCGAGTTATTACCATTGTCGCGAGCACTAAGGCCCAGCGGAGCTGCGCAGTTTGAAAGCACCCCTATACAAACCGCCACCAACGCAAGGCCCCCGATTCGCTTCATGGTTTCCCTTCAACCAACTTTTCTGACTATCAGAAGCCTCTCGCCAGAGCCAAGCTCAGCGAACGGCTTCTGCGACCAGAATGCACGAGAATGCGCAATATGTCGCGCCAACCCCACATAGCCCATTTTCAATGGGTTGCAAATAATGATGTATTAGATGCGAGTAATAAAAGGTTCATAAATAGGTGCTGGTCGTCGCCTGTAAGAATTGTGGGTGCGCGCCGTGAGACTCTTGTGCCTGCGCTGCCGATTATGACCATGCAGGTGCCCCCTAATTACAACACTGTTAACATTCGATTGTCGTTTTTCACCCTGCAGGCACGACCCCATCACGCGTTTCGGAAGTAAGTACCAGATTCATCCACGCAAGTGTCCATAAAACCACCTATGACCTTGTATAACTTCCATGGAGAAGGGTGGCAACCAGTCGTAGAAAGTGAATCCAGGCCACACGCCGTACTGCTGCCAAAGTTCACTCCGGAACACCGTGGACGGGATTCTCCATCCGTTTTTCCGACTTGGGTGATCGAACATTTCTCCCAAGACAACGGCATCTTCTCGCCGATTTGCACTTTTTGCAAGGCTTGTTTCTTTCTCTTCGCGCCCCGCCTGGCAAGGTGAGAAATTGCCAATTGAGGCACACAAATAATCGCAAGACCCCTGGCACACGTGTACTAACAATGGGGAAGGCACTCTTCTCATGCCTAGGACATCGCCACCTATCGCGCAGCACTGAGCGCCTTGCTTCCCCACGGGGGTTGTAGTTGCAAGCGAACTGGACATAGAAAACCGGCGGCCGGCACCCAGAAGTCGTTGTGGGTGCCGGCCGCCGGTTCTTAAAGGCGGTGCCGAGGCTAGTCCCTGAAGTAGCTCAGCAGACGGAGAATCTCGGTGTAGAGCCAGACCAGGGTCACAGCCAAGCCGAGAGCGATGCCCCAAGCATACTGAGCCGGAGCGCCCTGGCGGATGAGACGGTCAGCCTGATCGAAGTCCGTCATGAAGGACAGGGACGCCAGCACGATGCAGACGAGGGAGAAGATGATGGCGAGCATGCCGCCATCACGCAGCGGGTTAAAGCCGAAGAAGATGGCACCCAGCAAGTTGCCCAGCGCCATCACAGCCACGCCGGCGATGAGGCCGAACATGATCTTGTTGAACTTCGGGGTGACCTTGACTGCACCGGTCTTGTAGACCATCAGCATGCCGATAAATACGCCAACGGTGCCCATGATGGCCTGGCCGATAAGCGCCATACCATCGGAGTTACCGAAGGATACGCCGGCAAACATGAGCGAGAATCCGCCCACGAAAAGGCCTTCAAACACTGCGTAGATCAACGTCACCGCAGCAGATCCGAACTTCTTACCAAACGTTGAGACCAGAACAGTAACGAAACCGCCCAGCGCACCAACCAAGGTAAGAATCATTGAGATGCCCGGGTTGATCAACTCACCAATAGCGAAGTTGAGTACGGCCATAACGATAATGACGCCCAAGGTGATGCCAGTCTTGGTCACGACATCATCAACCGTCAGCGGACGATCAGCGCTGCGGTTTTCTTGGCTGAATGGATTGTCACTCTGCCCGTAGGGATTACCCTGGGTCTGGCTTTGGCTGGACGAGAGGGAACTCATCACGGGGTTACTAGAACGCACGCGAATCCCGATTCCTTTCACAGTCTTTCTCTAAAAGCAGCCCCGGAGGGGGTGCCGTGTTTGTCATTTCACTGGGATCAACGTGCCCCATTGCTAGGAAGTTCCCAAAAATCCCAAAATTCGCAAAATTGTCCACACGTGCCAACGAAACGTCGGGAAGCACCGCTGCACTGCGGTAGCACACTGTGTCCTTGGCTAAGGACTGTGAGGTCTTCTCCCCGCTCCTCGTCCAAGGACGCTACGAAGAGGCTAGGGTTCTTTTCATTCACTATCACTTCAATGGAAGGCGGCAAGCAGCATGAAGAAATTTAGCCTTGCGGTTGCTGCTATTGCTTTTGCCCTCGGCAGTTGCAGCACCGGGCCCGCACCTGAACCAAGCCCAACGAGTACTAGCAACAACGAAACTGGGCCCGACGAGGCGCCACCAAGCACAAGCCCGTCCAGTACCTCCCCCGCAGACGCCTCCACATCCACGGAACCAGAGTCCCACGTGGAAGAGGCACAACCTGACCCAGAACTTCCCGCATCCGACGCTCCTGTAGCAGTAGAACAAGTACCCGCGGAACCCACCGTCGTGGAATGCCTTGAGGGCACCCCTGGCCCAGCACGATGGTCAGATGGCACAGTCTCTTACTCTCAATGGTGTTTCGACACCCGAGGCGGCGAGCAGTACCTCGAAAATGAGGGCCAGGCCGGACTAGAAGAAACTGAGGAATGCGTCGGCCCGGCGGCAACATGTGGATACGGCACTGCAGATAATGGCGCCCGTAACCCAACCTCGGGCGAAATCCAGACTTACCACGGCTGCCAAGACGGATACATTGATGACCCAGACCTGTGCTCCGCAGTAGAAGATATAGTCCGAGCTGCCGACCCAGACGGCTCCATCTATCAGTAGACAAACCCCGCATCACAACAACCGATCCCGACGCTGAAAGCACGGCCCGAATGCAGGGGCGGTACCGCTAGGGGCTTGTGAGTCAGAGACACAGTTCCAGCAAAACTGTGTTGTCTAGCGATTTTTTAGAGGGTTTTTAGAGGGTTTTCGCTTTTTGCTCCAATTTTTCCAGCATTTCCGCTGGTCATGGTGCCCCCAGTGGGACTCGAACCCACACTGAATCGATTTTAAGTCGACTGCCTCTGCCGATTGGGCTATGGGGGCCAAACCGTGCCCACTTATCTTAGGGCACGGGTGGACACATGCCGAAAATAGGGTCGGCAACCGTAGAACTGTGCCGGTCCGCGGGACGGTACCGGCCTAGTTCGCTTAGTTTGCGACAAGGCCGCTAATGATGCCATCGAGGATGTCCTTCTCACTGATGAAGAAGGAACGAGCATCACTGTTGCGCTCAATCATCGTCATGATGCCCTCCACGGCCACGCAGCCGCCGCCGATGACATCGGCGCGGCCCGGGTGGATGACGGGGTTGAGGGCCCTCACGTCCGAGGACAAACCGATCATCTGCCGGGTGAGTACCCGCAGAGCGTCGAAGCGCAGCTCGGATCCGTGGATGGAGTCAGCATCGTAGCGTTCCATGCCCTGAGCCAGCGCCGAGAGCGTCGTGAAGGTACCGGCGCAGCCGACAAAGGTTTGGGCTTTGTCGATGGGCACGATCTTTTCCACTTCAGCCATGCGTTCAGCGACGTAATCAGTAGCGATCTCAATCTCTGCTTCGGTAGGCGGATCGTTGCGCATCATGCGCTCAGTGAGTCGCACGCACCCCATCTGCGCAGAGTGGGAGCCGAGAATCTCGCCGTCGATTGTCCCGACGACGAACTCCGTCGAACCGCCGCCCAAGTCGATGACGCAGTAGGGCCCCTTCTCAGAGCGCAGGTCCCCCACCGCACCGGTGAAGGACAGCAGTGCTTCCTCCTCCCCGGAAATGATCTCCGCGCGGGCACCCGGCTGGACCTGACCAAGAAGCTCCTCGGTCATATCGAAGAACTCGCGGTGGTTTTTGGCATCACGCGTTGCCGAGGTTGCCACCATCCGCACGCGCTCAACCTTCTCAAATTTCATCTGCTTGACGTATTCTTCGAGGGCTGCACGAGTCCGCGCGAGTGCCTCTGGCTCGAATTCACCGGTGGCGTCGACGCCTTGTCCGAGGCGGACGATCTCCATCGTGCGGGAGATATCCCGAATCTTGCCATCCTCTTGGATCTCACTGATGAGCAGGCGGATGGAGTTGGTTCCGCAGTCGACAGCAGCGACGCGAGTCATAAGGCTAGCCTTTCTCTTAACCGGCGTTAGAAAAATCAAACTGGGTCATATCAATGCCCAGGTCCCCCACGGTGGGCCAATCCTCCGGGATGGCGCTTCCCCGGAGTTTACCGTGTTCTGCAGCCATCGCGACGGCCTCGGTGCCAAAGCGGACCCGGCCCGGGCCTTCTGCCAAGGCATAAGCAATAAGCACGTGGAGGCACTTAACGCGCTCAGGCATGCCGCCACCGGAAAAATCAGTGCCCAAGTCCTCCATGGCATTGCGGGTTTCCAGGTAGTGTTCGTGCGCTGCCTGGTAGTCCTTCTGCAAGTCCTCATCCGCCGCGAGACGCTGCTCCATCCATTTCATGACGTGGGCAACTTCAAGGCGCGATGCCTCAGCGGTCAGGCGCGGATCGGTGAGGTAATAGAGGGTAGGAAACGGAGTGCCGTCGGGAAGCTTAGGCGCCGTCTTAATCACAGCAGGAGCTCCGTCGGGGGTGCGGTAAGCAATGTCCACGACGCCGCGCGGGGTGCGGCCCAATTGTTCGCGGACGACTTCAATATCAGCATCGGTCACGGTCATAGGAACCATTGTGACACGGAGGCGCGGGTGCGTCCTATTCAGCAGGAGCTTCGACTAAGTCTTCCGGCGGGTTCTCCGCTTCCGGTGGGGTTTCAGTGTCCGGTGGGGTCTCAGCATCCTGTGACACCGAATCCCACAGCACCGTGTACCACGCGCGCTCGTCGACGTCCTCGCGGCGTTCCGAGGTCACCGTATCGCCTGAGTCCATCCGCGGATCCATGATGCGGAACGCGGTTTCTCCTTCATCCATCACACCGAAGCGGCGGCGCGCTTCTTGTTTGACGTATTCCTCCGAACGGTATTTATCAATCTCGGTGAGGAGGTTTTCCTTCTGCTCCTGCTTGGCGGCGATGGAGCTTTCCAGGCGCGCTATCTCCGACTGGCCGTGGTAGTAATTGCGCAGCGGAACGGCAATGGATAAGAGGACTACGAGCACGACGGCGATAATGACGCCCACACCCAGAATGTCGAGCCCCTTAGGCTGGGCCGGGCTCTTCTTCGGCTTGGCGCGCTGCGCGTCGCGGGCACGCGTGTGGACCGGAACGGTGTTCCGGCGCTTCGTGCGGGAAGAAGTAGTGCGTGCCATCGGGAAGTCATTGTATCCCGCTACAGCCCAGGTGGTGCGCGGCGCGCGTCGTGTCTCAGAAATAACATGCGTCACAGCGCTATGGAGGCCACCCCGACGAAAAAAGGTGCCACAGTTTCCTGTGACACCTTTCGCTTAGACGCTATCTCAGCGAGTGGCCGGTTCCCGGCTACTCCTAGAAACTAGCCCTGGAAGCGCGGGAATGCGGAGCGGCCGGCGTAGACGGCTGCGTCGCTGAGCTCCTGCTCGATGCGCAGCAGCTGGTTGTACTTGGCCACGCGCTCAGAACGTGCCGGGGCACCGGTCTTGATCTGGCCGCAGTTGAGGGCAACCGCGAGGTCAGCAATGGTGGTGTCCTCGGTCTCGCCGGAACGGTGGGACATCATGGTGCGGTAGCCGTTGCGGTGAGCCAGCTCGACGGCGTCGAAGGTCTCGGTCAGGGTGCCGATCTGGTTAACCTTCACCAGCAGTGCGTTGGCTGCCTTCTTCTCGATGCCCTCCTGGAGGCGGGCCGGGTTGGTGACGAAGAAGTCATCGCCCACGATCTGGACCTTGTCACCGATGGCTTCGGTGAGCTTGGTGTAGCCCTCCCAGTCATCTTCCTGCAGCGGGTCCTCGATGGAGACGATCGGGTAGTTGGCAACGAGATCCTCGTAAACCTTAGCCATCTCCTCAGCGGTGTGCTCGCCGCCCTCGAAGTGGTACTTGCCGTCCTTAAAGAACTCGGAAGAAGCAACGTCGAGTGCCAGGGCGATGTCCTCGCCCGGCTTCAGACCGGCCTTCTTGATTGCGTCAACGATGAGGTCGAGTGCAGCCTTGGTGGACTCGACGGACGGAGCGAAGCCGCCCTCGTCACCCAGACCGGTGGACAGGCCCTTGTCCTTGATGACGTTCTTGAGGGCGTGGTAGACCTCGGTACCCTGACGCAGCGCCTCGGAGAAGGACTCTGCGCCGATCGGAGCAATCATGAACTCCTGGACATCCACGCCGGAATCAGCGTGGGAGCCACCGTTGAGAATATTCATCATCGGAACGGGCAGGACGTGAGCGTTCGGGCCACCGACGTAGCGGTAGAGCGGCAGGCCAGCAGACTCGGCAGCAGCCTTGGCAGCGGCAATGGAGACGCCCAGGATGGCGTTGGCGCCGAGGCGGGACTTGTTATCAGTACCGTCCAGCTTGATGAGGGCCTGGTCGATCAGGCGCTGGTCATCGGCCTCAAAGCCGGCAAGTTCATCAGCAATCTCTTCGTTGACGTTTTCAACTGCCTTGAGAACACCCTTGCCCAAGTAGCGGTCACCCCCGTCACGCAACTCGTGAGCCTCGTGAACACCGGTGGAAGCGCCAGACGGAACGCCGGCCACACCGCGTGCTCCATCGTCGAGGAATACTTCAGCCTCAACGGTGGGGTTGCCGCGGGAATCAAGAATTTCGCGTGCCATTACGTGGATGATGTCAGCCATGCTGCTTTCACTCCTATAGAGCCAAATTGATCTTGGGTTCGTGTTCTGGGAGGGGCTCCCAAACCACCTGCAGCCAATTGTTCCAGAAAACTTCGGAACGTGTCGGGCGGAAACGGACAACGTGATAAAGATCTAGAAAGGCGCTAGGACGTCGCAGGCTGTTCAATGGCATAGGAATTCGCCGCAGCGGCCACTTTACGCAGGTAATCCTCGGATTGGTTGTAATTGAGGATGGCTGAGCGCCAGCCTTCCGGCGTCGAAAGGTCCCTATCCCCGAAACACAACAAGGCGGCAGCACCCAGCGCGGCATCATCGATTTGATTTGGATCGGCTACGCCATCACCGTTGGCGTCGCGACCAAAATGCTCCCACGAAGACGGGATGAATTGCATGGGGCCTACCGCCCGATCAAACTCAGTATCGCCATCAAACACGCCGCCATCGCTGTCCGGAACGTGGGTGGTGTTGTTCGTACCGTCGAGAGGGATACCCACGATGGGCGGCTCGGGGTGACCGTTCTCATCGAGTGAAGAACGGTGGAAGATATTGCCGTTATAGGTCCCGTGACGGGTTTCCACCCAGCCAATCCCGGCGAGGGTATTCCAGCGCAGATTGCAGTTCGGCCACGACTGCCGCGCGATCAATTCGGCGTTGCCATAGGCCCGCAAAGCTTGGGCGGGGATGCTGGTGGCGTCGGCAAGCTGATCAGACCACCACGTCAACTTGTCCGCGGTGCGCCCTGGCGCTTCGACATCAATATTGGGCACCTCTGCCCCACCGACGGGTGGAAGATCCTCCGGAACGGGGGACAGCTGCCGGAACGGGGAAGGCTTATCAAGGAAGGAAAGACTCCACGCCACCAGGGAAATGATCAGAATGATGGCCAAGACAATGCCGAGGCCACAGCCCCCAATCCTCCGTAGCCCCTGTGTCATAAAGGTGAATACTACAGACGGTTTCACGTGTGGGTTAGACCGACACAGAGGGCGCCGCTTGGCGACGAAAGGAACCTAGCTAAGCAAAAATATTTTGAGTAATTATGTCAAAGTATTCCCATGCGTAACATTGTGCGCTACACTGCACCGATGAACGGTCCGCCGCGCCTACGCCGGTCCTGCACGTTCTTTCAACGCCCTTTCTTCAATCTCAAGGAGTTCCATGTTCATCCGCCGTATCGCTGCCACCGCTGCCGCTGTTGTCACCCTGGGTGCTGTCGTGCCCGCCACCGCGTCCGCCGCATCCCTCGAGGAGTTGGGCGGCTTCCTTTCCCAGGGCATCCAGAATGCTGACTGCAACACCCTCCGCAGCACCCTGACGCTGATGGATCAGGCGACCGAGGGCGAGCTGCTCGGCCCGGACACCACCCGCAACCAGCTATCAAAGAACCTCATGGCTCTGGGCAACACCGAGGAACTCGGCCCGCTGGCCCTCGCCGCTGTGAAGTACTCCGGCCAGACCGCTGACCGCGCCCTCGAGTGCAAGATCGTTAAGGAAGACACCATCGTCACCGGCGGCACTGGCCTGTCCTCCACGCTCACCGACTACGCTCCTCTGCTGTCCTCCATCATTCAGAAGGGCTAGTCCTTTTCTCGGGCCTTACCTTCGGCCCACAGGCGCTCCTGCTCCTCTACCTCCACGACGTCCTCCGTGCCGTCAAAAAGGTAGGGCGCGCGGGAGCGCATTTTGTTGACGAAGGACATGGCGACGTCATCGAGGCTAAAAGCTCCGCGGCGCGACGCTATCTCGGCATGGAAAAGGACTTGTAAGAAAACATCACCGAGTTCCTTGAGCAGCTCGGCGTCAGAGGCGCGCTCCCGCACCGCCTCGGCGAACTCCGCGGACTCTTCCTCCAGATACGGCAGCAGGCTCTCATGAGTTTGATCGCGTTCCCACTCCCCGATGCGCCGGGCCCGCGTCATCACCTCGCGCGCCTGCCACATCGGCTCTTCCAGGGAGGGGGCTAGGACGAGCTCCGCATGGGCGTCGATAAGCGCGCGCACCTGCGGGTGGGACGGATCTGTGCTCACCACAACACCGTGGCCTGCCGGATCCTCACCGCACAGGAGCTGGTCGAAATTCCACCGCACCTTCACCGGTACTTCATCGGTAAAAACAACAGGTCCCTGCAGTTTTCCAACGGCCTCTAGAGGGATTAGGGTGGGCCAGCGCGGATCTAACAACAGGACAGTCATAAGCAACGAGTATAGGTCCCGGGTTCCATGAGCTTTCGCTGCAGTTGCACAAAAGCCCGCCTTAAGGGGTATTTTTAACCAATGACCACTTCCAATCTCACCGAATCGCCGCGCACGCACTCCGTGACGCTGTGGACGCTTGTCGCGCTCATCATCGGTTCCACGGTGGGCGCGGGTATCTTCTCTCTCCCGCAAAACATCGCCTCCGTCGCCGGCCCGGGCGCCATGCTCATCGGCTGGCTCATCGCCGGCGTGGGCATGCTCTCCGTCGCCTTCGTCTTCCAAATCCTGGCGCACCGCAAGCCGCACCTCGACTCCGGTGTGTACTCCTATGTCCGCGCCGGCTTAGGTGATTTCATCGGTTTTACCTCCGGTTGGGGCTACTGGCTCGGCTCCGTGATGGCGCAGGTGGGCTACGCCACCTTGTTCTTCAACACCATCGGCCACTACGTCCCCCTCTTTGACGCCGACCACCGCTGGGTTTCCGCCATTGCGGTGTCTTTGCTGTCGTGGGGTATTTTTGCGGTGCTGGCCCGCGGTATTAAGCAGGCGGCCATCATGAACATGGTCACCTCCGTGGCCAAGATCGTGCCCATCCTGGCCTTCATCGTCATCCTCGCTTTCGTGGGATTTAGCTGGGACAAGTTCACCCTGGATATCTGGGGCAAGGCTTCTGATAAGTCCCTCTTTGAGCAGGTGCAGGGAATCATGCTCTTCACCGTGTGGGTCTTCATCGGCGTGGAGGGCGCTTCGGTCTACTCCAAACAGGCTCGCACGCGTGCCGACGTCGGCCGCGCCACCGTCATCGGCTTCATCAGCGTCTTGGCGCTGCTGGTGTCCGTGTCCACGCTGAGCTTCGGCGTCCTTACCCAGGAAGAGCTCGCAGCGCTTCCGGATAACTCGATGGCCTCCGTGCTCACCGCCGCGGTCGGCGAATGGGGCGGCGCGCTCATCTCCCTGGGCCTGTGCCTTTCCGTGCTTGGCGCCTATGTGTCCTGGCAGATGCTGTGCGCGGAACCTATCGTCATGATGGCTGTCGATGGTCTTCTCCCCCGCAAGATCGGCACTGTGAACATCGCCGGCGCGCCCTGGGTTGCGCAGCTGATCTCCACGCTGACGATTCAGCTCTTCGTCATCGTCTTCTTCCTCAACGAGACGTCCTATAACGCGATGGTGCAGCTGGCCACCATCATGTACCTGCTGCCCTACATCTTCTCCTCGCTGTACCTGGTGCTCTTGGCGGTGCGCGGCAAGGGGCTAACCCACCCGCACGCCGGGGTGCGCTTCGACTTGTCTGGCCCGGAGGTGAGCCGCCGCGAGAACCGCCGCCACCTCTACATCGGCCTCGTCGCCTTCATTTATTCCGTCTGGCTCATTTACGCCGCCGACCCGGTCTACGTGCTGCTTGGCGCGCTGGCTGTGGTCCCGAGCATGATCCCTTACGTGGCCACACGCTTGCACAAGAAGGAGCGCGTGTTTAACACCTTCGAATGGTGCGTTGTGGCGCTGGTGATTGTCGGCGCTGTCGCCGCGGTGTGGGGCTTGGGCACTGGGCGCCTCGTTCTCTAGAACACCTCAGGTGCTGAGCGGTGCGAGAGCACCGCGTACGTGATGCAGCTTGCGAGCCACATCACGTGGCCGATGCCGCTGATAACGAGGAGGATGCCGCCGGTGATTGTGGCCGCTTCCTCGTTGCCAAACCACCACGTCGGTACGGTGGCCGGTCCGATGTCTCCAAAATCCGGCAGGTTGGCGTTGCCCAGGATGAAGCCGATGAACACCAGGGCCATGGACACCCACGCCCACTCCAGCTTGCTCTCGTAATCACTGCGGATAAAGAGCGGCAGCAGCCCAAGTAACACCCAGACACCAACCAGGATTACCCCAAACATCATCAACATGAAGGTGAGCCAGCCGCCGTTCTCGCCGCTGAACTTTATGACCAGCGAGACGGGGATGCTGATCAACGCCGCGAACATCCACACCGCCACCATGACGATCCGTTGATTCGCCCGAGGATAGCCAATGCGGTTGTTCGCGGCGTCCATTACTTCTCTCCTACGCTAATGACGTTTTTCTTAGTCTTAGCACCACTGACGTCAACGTGCTCGAGTTCAAACATCGACGCTAGGAAATCCGCCACCCATTGCAGCAGCTCAATGTCACGCAGCTTGGGGTCTGTGACATTCCGTCCTGCCTTGGGGAAGCTGAGCTGGATGGCCTTGGCCGCCGCACGATAATTCGAGCCCGGGTAAAGGCGCTTGAGGCGTACCTGTTTCGAATCCGCCAGCTCCACCGGGTGGACCTTGATGCGCGTGCCCTGCACCGTGATATCGCTGACCCCGGCCCGGCGGGCCTGGTGGCGCAGGCGAGCCACGGCGAGCAGGCGCTCGACCGGCTCCGGAATGGGCCCGTAGCGGTCCTGCATTTCCTCCACCACATGAGCCAGGTCCGCGTTGTCCTTGGAGGCCGCCAGCTTGCGGTAGACCTCCAAACGCAAGCGCTCGGAGTTGATATAGGACTCCGGAATATGGGCATCCACCGGAAGATCGATGCGGATTTCCTTCGGGCCTTCGTCCGTGACCACGGGGGTCTCACCGCGCGCGAGCGCCTTAAAAGTCTCCACCGCCTCACCGACGAGGCGCACGTAAAGATCGAAGCCCACACCGGCGATATGGCCGGACTGCTCGGCACCCAGGACGTTGCCCGCGCCGCGCATCTCAAGGTCCTTCATGGCCACGGCCATGCCCGCGCCCAGATCGTTGTTTTGGGCGATGGTGGCCAGACGGTCATAGGAAGTCTCCGTCAGCGTGGCGCCCTTCGGGTAGAGGAAGTAGGCGTAGCCGCGCTCGCGGGAGCGGCCCACGCGCCCGCGCAGCTGGTGGAGCTGGGACAGACCCATGTGGTGGGCGTTCTCCACAATGAGGGTATTCGCGTTAGCAATATCCAGACCGGTCTCCACGATGGTGGTACATACCAGCACGTCGAATTCGCGGTCCCAGAAACCTTGGACGGTGCGTTCAAGCACGTCCTCGTTCATCTGGCCGTGCGCGACGACGATGCGCGCCTCCGGCACCAGATCCCGCAGCTCGCGGGCTTTCTTCTCGATGTCAGCGACTTTGTTATGGATGAAGAAGACTTGGCCGTCGCGAAGCAGCTCGCGGCGGATGGCCGCTGCCACCTGCTTATCCTCATACGCGCCCACATAGGTCAGGACCGGGTGACGGTCCTCCGGAGGCGTCAAAATCGTAGACATTTCACGGATGCCCGCCATGGACATCTCCAAGGTGCGCGGAATCGGCGTCGCGGACATGGTGAGCACGTCCACGCTGGCCTTGAGCGCCTTGATGTGCTCCTTGTGTTCCACGCCGAAGCGCTGCTCCTCATCCACCACGATGAGGCCCAAGTTCTTCCACTGCACGCCCGTTTGCAGCAGGCGGTGCGTGCCGATGACGATGTCTACGGAACCATCCGCCAAACCGGCCAGAATCTCCTTGGATTCCTTGGTCGAGGTAAAGCGCGAGAGCACCTCGATATCCACCGGGAAGCCCTGCATGCGCTCGCGGAAGGTATCGGCGTGCTGTTGCGCCAACAGGGTTGTGGGCACGAGAACCGCCACCTGCTTACCGTCCTGCACAGCCTTGAAGGCCGCGCGCACCGCCACCTCGGTCTTGCCATAGCCCACATCACCGACGACCACGCGGTCCATCGGCACCGTGGATTCCATATCTTCCTTGACCGCATCGATGGCCAGCATCTGGTCCTCGGTCTCGACGAAGGGGAAATTATCTTCCATCTCCGCCTGCCACGGGGTATCGGGCCCAAATTGGTGGCCGGGGGCCGCTTGGCGCTTGGCATAAAGCTCCACCAGCTCACCGGCGATCTCGCGCACCGCGGCGCGCGCCTTCTTCTTGGTGTTCTTCCAATCCGAGCCGCCCATCTTGGACAGCGTCGGCGCCTCACCGCCGGTGTATTTGCTGAGCAAATCCAGCGAATCCATGGGCACCCACAGCTGGTCGGCCGGCTGGCCGCGCTTGGATGCCGCATATTCCAACACTATGTACTCGCGGCGGGAGGTCTCATCACCGGATTGGACAGTGCGCTCGGCCATCTTGAGGAATTTGCCAATGCCATGGGTTTCATGCACCACGTAATCCCCCTGCTTCAGGGCGAGGGGATCCACTCGGTTGCGGCGCTTTGCTGGGCGACGTTTAGCGCCCGCAATATCACCCACGCGGTTGCCCGTCAGATCGGTTTCCGTAATAACCACGAGCGGCAGCGCTTCAGCATCCTTCAGCTTGCGCACCTTCGGGAACACCAGACCTGCATGGGACAAGGCCTGGTAGAGGGTGACCTCGCCGGGACTCGGCTCCCACCCAGGTGTGGCCACCTTGGTGGGGATGCCCTTCTCCGCGAAACGCTCCACCATACGCTTGATCGCACCCTGCGCAGGGGCAATGAAAGCGGCACGTCCACCAGCGGTGGTGTGCGCCAGAAGCTGTGCCATCATGGCATCGATCTCTTGGATATCTCCGCGCGGGGTGGGGCCGGGTTCAAAGTCGAGCGGCAGGGTCTCCGATTCGGCGGCGGCAAACATCCCCGGCGGGGCAAAAGTCCACAGCGGGGCCTCGATATTCCGGCACGTCGCCTCAAGCGACTCATAGGAGCGGTAACTCGACGCCGAGGTATCCAAGCCCTCGGCAGCCAGCGGACCATCCGCACCCATCGCGGCGGCCTCCCAGCCAGCAGCCAAGAACTCCGCATCGGTGGATTCCAGGTCCGCAATGCGCGTGCGGATCTTTTCCGGTGCCACGAGCACCACGTGCGTCCCCGCCGCAAGGAGTTCGGGGAGGGTGACAAAGGGGCCGTCAGCTAGCACGGCAAGCAAAGCCTCCATACCGTCGGCCGGGATGTGCTCGCCTACCTTGGTCAGCAGTTCTGCCAGCGCCGCGTTGCCACCGAACTTCTGCGCCAGTTCGCGGGCGCGTGCGGCAACCTCATTAGTAATCGGCAGCTCGCGGGCGGGATAGATGGCGACCTCGCCGACCTCAATCTCCGGGATGGCGCGCTGATCGGCCACGGAGAACTGGCGGATATCCGTAATCTCATCGCCCCAGAACTCCACGCGCACCGGGTAATCGGAGGTGGTGGGGAAAACATCGAGGATGCCGCCGCGCGTGGCGTACTCGCCGCGCTTGGCCACCATATCCACGTGCTTGTAGGCGCGAAACTCCAGCTCCGAAAGGATATGTGAGAGCTCGTGCTCATCCTCTTCCTTGAGGAAGATGGGCTCGCGGCCCTCCACCTCGCTCAGGATGGGCTGGCAATACCCGCGGGCAGAGGTCACCACCACTTTGGCTTTGCCCGTCCCCACTAGGTCGAGCACACGCGCGCGCTTGCCGACGATATCCGGGGCCGGCGACAGCCGCTCATGCGGCAACGTCTCCCATGCCGGGAAGTAGACGACCTTATCCCCCAGCATGGCTGCCAGCTCCGCGGTGAGGTCCTCCGCCTCACGCCCGGAGGCAGTCACCACCAGCACCGGCGCGTGGTGCGCCAGCGTTCCAATGGCCCAGGGGCGGGCCTGGTCGATGCCCGTGATGTGCAGCGACGGTGTGCCCACTTGAGTAGCGAGACCTTTGAGTTTCGGATCTGAGGCGGCTACTTTGAGCAGCCCGCCCAGCATCGGCGTTGCCACCTACTTGGCTCCCTTCAACTTCGGTGCTGCTTCCATGCCGGAAAGACCATTCCAGCACAAATTGACGATGTGCGCTGCGACTGTCTCGCGCGAAGGCTCGCGCTCATCCAGCCACCACTGGGCCGTGGTGGCCACCATGCCGACGAGCGCTTGGCCGTAGAGCACCGACAGCTCGGGGTCGAGACCGCGATGTTCGAAGGCCTCACCGAGGATGTGCGCAATCTGATTTACCGCCGTGTTCAACAGCGTGGAGAAGCTACGCTCCTCCCCCGGCTTGGAGTCACGCACGAGGATTAAGAAACCATCGGTCTCCTCCTCCACATACGTCAGCAGTGCCACCACGCCCTGCTCGATGCGCTGGCGCCACGAACCCGTCTGCAGTGATTCCGTGACGACCTTTTCCAAAGCGACGAGCTCACGGTCAATGACGACGGCGTAGAGGCCTTCCTTGCCGCCGAAGTGCTCATAGACCACCGGCTTGGACACGCCGGCGCGCGCGGCGATGTCTTCCACGCTGGCACCATCGAAGCCGCGTTCCGCGAAGGCCGCACGCCCTATGGAGATCAACTGCTCTCGGCGCTCACGCCCGGTCATCCTTTGTCGAACCATGCCTTCTACTGTATCTCCCCCACCGGACATCGCCCTCACCAGCCAAGAGCGCCGGCAGCAACGTGAAGGTCGGCCACCTGTTTAGGTCTCGTGTACACCCGTCAGGTAACATGTCCCCCAGCGCTCACTACAGTGTGCGCAGTTTCCCCATGGTGTAATCGGCAACACTACGGTTTTTGGTACCGTCATTCTAGGTTCGAGTCCTGGTGGGGAAGCAAGATAAAGCACCGCGTAACCTGGACTTACCCAGGGGGCACGGTGTTTTATTTTCGCTTTATTTTCTTTTCCTGCGACCGCGCCGAAACCCCCTGATTTCAGCTTTCCGCGCAATCGATGCCACCTGCGCCGCGGTGTAGTTCAAGGGCGCGATTCCGGCGCGCGGAAGCACCCACCCGCGCCAATAGGCCATAACTGCTAGGCCAAAGCCCACGAAGGGCGAGATGACCATGCCAAGGGCGAACTTATCGAAGTGTGCGAAGGAAGCCATCACGATTCCGGTAAGTACCGCCGGCACGGCATACAGCGGGCTGCCGCCAAAGACCGAGGGAATCTGCCCGGAAGCAACATCGCGTACCATACCGCCGCCCACTGCGGTCAGAACACCTAAGAAGACGCAGGCAATAAATGGCATATCGTAGGCCAGCGCCTTCACACAGCCAGTCGTGCACCACACACCCAAGATGACAGCATCCGCGTGCTCAAGGAAGATCTCCCAGACCTTGCCTTTGAGGTCCATCAAGAAAGCAATAAGCGCACCCACGCATGCCAGAGTGAGATACCACGGATCAGAAATAGCGGCTGCTGGGCCATGAGAGATCAGCATGTCACGGATCATGCCGCCCGCCAGCGCCGAAAAGAGCGCCAGAAAAACGAAACCAATAATGTCGAATTCCCTGCGGCGCGCAATCGTGCCACCGATAATGCCGTTGAGTACCACACCAATGAGGTCAAAGACCTGGTACAGGGAATGGATGAGCGGGTCGACGTCCTGAATCACAGATACTGACCCTAGCGTACTGCTCACATAATGATGGTGGATTTGCTGTAGTTCACTATCCTCAGCTTCCTGCCACCTTAAAGCGCCGCCCCGGAACCCCCTTGACGGCCACCCTTTCCAAATGTGCAGACCTGGAAGTGCAGACACGCAGGTGGGCGTCGTGAAGCGCAACGCACTGCTTGGCGACGACCAGGAGGTCTGCACTTTCAGGTCTGCACTTTTGCAGATATCAAGCGCCTCCGCATCGGCACCCCGCTGGCACAGCTCGGCGCTAGCAGGCCGGGCCTACGAGAAAATCGTGAACGGTTAAGCCTTCGCCTCCGGCGTCGCATAGGGGCTGCGGGAGGAGTCCACCACTTGGCCGGCATGTGCGGAGTGGGCGGTGGCGGTTTGGTCGAAGACTAAGGCGGCGGGTTTGACGCGCACGTCGGGCTTCTCGCCTTTGTTGACCATGACGTACTGCCCCATCATTCCCTCGTCCTCATGCAGCAGCATGTGGCAGTGGTACATGTACGGGATGGTCTTATCCGGGAAGTGACCGAACTCCACCAGCAGGCGTGCGGTGACCTTCGGCGGAAGGTTGACAATGTCTTTCCAGCCGGAGTTGAACACATCCATCTTCTCGTCGCCGTCCCACTCCAGAACCTTGAAGCGGGCGTTGTGGATATGGAAGTTGTGCGGCCAGTCAGAGTTCTCATTGGTCACGGTCCAGATCTCCGGGGCGTCATGATCAATGACGGTATCCACCCGCGCCATGTCCATCTGCTCACCATTAATCATGAAGGTGTTGAGCACGAACTCACGCTCCTTAAGCCCCTCATCCGATGGTGTCTTTGCCGCGGCGGGGTCCAGCGTTGCCGGCAGGGCCGATGGCTCCGAGGCGTTTTCCGCCGGCCCGGAAATGGTGAGCAGGTCGAAGGAATCTTGGAAGCCGAAGTCGGCCGCGTCCTTGTCCTTGGGCACCCCAAAATTATCCTTGCGCGGCACCGAGCGCAGCTGGACCCCCTTGCCGGGCTCCAAGTCCACGATGATTTCGGCGCGCTCGCCGGGGCCGAGGAAGAGGGAGTCGACTTCCACGGGGGCGTCGAGAAGCCCCGTGTCCGTGGCGATGACATGGAAGGGACCGTTGCTGAGCTCCAGCGTGTAGAAGCGCATCGAAGCACCGTTGAGCAGGCGCAAGCGAACCCGGCGCGTGGTGGCGTCGAAGCGCGCATTGGTGATGCCGTTGACCAGAGGCGTGGTGCCCAGAAGGCCCAGAGTGTTATCGCTCTTTTCATCAATCTGGCCATCGTCGGTGAACTTGGCATCCATGATGACTACCGGGATGTCGTCCACACCGTAGTCCTGCGGCAGGTCCAGGTCATCGGCCACATCGTCACCGATGAGGAACATGCCCGCCAGCCCGCGGTAGGCATGCGTGGCCGTGGCCATGTGCGGGTGCGGGTGGTACCACAGCGTGGCCGCGGGCTGGATGATCTCCCACTCGGGCTTCCAGGTCTTGCCCACCTCAATCGGTGAGTGCGGGCCGCCATCCGAATAGGCCGGAAGCTTCATGCCGTGCCAGTGCACCGTGGTCATCTCAATGAGGTCGTTGGTGATTTCCGCGCGGACTTTCTCGCCCCGCCGAGCCCGCAGAGTGGGGCCCAAGAAGGCGCCGTTGAAGCCCCACGTCCGCGTGCGGTCGTTGCCGGGGAGGATCTCCGAGTAGCCGTCCTGGGCGGTGAGTTTGAATACGCGCGTGCCGTCGACGACCTCCCCTTCCTCCACGGGCGGGATGGGCAGGGCACGCGGCTCGCCGTCGTAGCCCAGCGGCTCCGGTTGATTCTTCGACCCCGAAGTGGAGCAGGCGCTCAACCCCATCACGGCGGCACCGGCAACAGTCAGCACGGAACCCTGGACAAAAATACGGCGGGATACTGTAGGGCGAGCGGAGATAGACATGCCTCCCAGGATAGAGATCAGGTGAACCTTAGACCCCGGATTGGAGCGAGCCGGGCTTAAGATCACAGTCATGGCTTCGCGTTCAGCATCTCCCCACGGCTCCTCACCGTCCGAAGAGTCCGCCAATGCCCGCCGCTTCGTCTGGTCGAATGGCCTGCAGGGAGTGGGCGATCAATTGCTCTCCGGAAAGACGGTCCTACCCTGGCTGTTTAGCGTGGCCGGGGTGCCGGGCTTCTTCACGGGCCTACTGGTCCCCTTGCGCGAGTCCGGCTCCATGCTCCCGCAGGCGGCGCTGACCCCGTGGGTGGTGTCCCATCCAGCACGCAAACGCCTGTGGGTGCTGGGCTCGGTGGGCCAGGGTCTGTGCGCGGCGATCATCGCGGCGGCTGCGGTGCTTGTCGACGGCCCCCTCCTCGGCCTCATCGTCTGCCTCGCCCTGGCAGCTCTCGCCGTGCTGCGCGCGCTGTGTTCGCTGACCGGCAAAGACGTGCAGGGCCGCACCATTTCCAAGGGCCACCGCGGAGTAGTGACCGGCCGGGCCACGCAGCTCGGCGGCGCGGTCACCTTGATTACCGGTGGCATCCTCGCCGTGCTGGGTGAGCTCCCGCGCTGGGGCTTGGCGGCATTGCTGGCCATCGGTGCGGCCACGTGGTTCTTGGCGGCAGCAGTATTCCGCACCATCGAGGAGCCGGTGCCGGATGATGCCGGCCAGAAGTGCCTGAACCGCAGCTGGTGGACGGATACCTGGAAGCTATACACCCAGGATTCCCGCTTCCGCAGCTTCGTCAACGTTCGTGCCCTGCTTTTGGTGTCTGCCCTGTCCACCTCCTTTATCGTGGTGCTTTCGCAGAGCATCGGTTCGCAGGCTTTGAGTGGGCTCGGCGGCTTCGTCTTGGCCTCAGGCCTGGCCAGCCTCGTGGGTGGCCGTGTATCCGGTGTGCTCTCAGATAAGTCCTCCCGCTTGGTCATGTCCTGGGGTGCGGGTGCCGCAGCGATCATCCTGCTGGGCATCGTCGCGTGTGCCGCGTGGGCGCCGGCAGCGGTAAGCATGTGGGCATTGCCTCTCGGTTTCTTCCTGGTCAACCTGG
Organism: Corynebacterium sp. HMSC035E02; assembly: GCF_001836065.1. Lineage (NCBI taxonomy): Bacteria > Bacillati > Actinomycetota > Actinomycetes > Mycobacteriales > Corynebacteriaceae > Corynebacterium > Corynebacterium sp. HMSC035E02. The sequence goes on along the minus strand of NZ_KV827376.1, from coordinate 92,730 downwards.
CGCACACTGCCATTCGCGTGGCGCGCAAGACCTATGTGGTGGATATGGCGGGCGAGGATAAACGCACCCGCTACGTCGGAGCCGCGAACACCATGATGGGCGTCATCCTCCTCGTGATCGGCGGTATCTCCGCCGTGATCGCTTTGGCTGGCCCCTCGGCGGCCATTTTGTTCCTGGCCTGCATCGGGCTACTTGGAGCATGGCGTGCCCGCGCACTTCCGGAGGTCTCACGCGAAAAATAGAACGCAGGCGTTATGATGAAAAAAGTAAGTCCTGACATCCCCAATCACAGGAGAAGCACACACTCGTGGCTGAAGTAACGAACTGCGCCGCCATCGTCCTTGCTGCAGGCGCAGGTACCCGCATGAAATCCTCAACCCAAAAGACGTTGCATGAGATTGGCGGGAGGTCACTTCTCGGCCACGCCCTCCACGCAGCCGCGGGCCTGAACCCGGAGCACCTCGTGGTCGTCGTGGGCCACCAGCGCGACCAGGTCTCCCCTGCCGTCGATGCCATCTCCGAGGAGCTGGACTGCGAGGTCTCCCAAGCCGTCCAGGAAGAGCAGAACGGTACCGGTCACGCCGTCCAGTGCGGCCTGAGTGCGTTGCCTGACTTCGACGGCACCGTTATCGTGACCAACGGTGACGTTCCGCTTCTGCGCCCGGAGACACTGCGCCAGCTGCACGAGACCCACACTGGCCAAGGCAACGCCGTAACCGTGCTGTCCATGACCCTGGAGGATCCCACCGGTTACGGCCGCGTGCTGCGCGCCGAGGATGGATCGGTCACCGCCATCGTGGAGCAAAAGGATGCCTCCGAGGAGCAGCGCGCGGTGCGCGAGGTCAACTCCGGCGTTTTTGCTTTCGATGGAGCCGTGCTTCGCGACGCCTTGACGAAGCTCAACTCCGACAACGCCCAGGGCGAGCTTTACATCACCGATGTGCTGGAGATCGCCCGCGAGGGAGGCCACCGCGTCGGCGCGCACGTTGCTGTCGATCCGGAGGAGCTCTCCGGTGTGAATGACCGCGTGCAGTTGGCCGCGGCCGGTCGCATTCTCAACCGCCGTGTGGTCGAGGAAGCCATGCGCGGCGGCGCCACCATCGTCGATCCCGATACCACTTGGATCGGCGTCAACGTGACCATTGGCCAGGACGTTGTCATTCACCCCAATACCCAGCTGTGGGGTGCGACAACCATCGCCGATGGTGCTGAGGTGGGCCCCGACACCACCCTGACCAATATGCAGGTGGGCGCTGGCGCCAGCGTGGTGCGCACACACGGCTTCGACTCCGTCATCGGCACCAACGCTCAGGTGGGCCCGTTTACCTACATCCGCCCGGGCGTCATCGTGGGTGAAGAGGGCAAGCTGGGCGGCTTCGTCGAGGCGAAGAAGGCGCAGATTGGCCGCGGCACCAAGGTGCCGCACCTGACCTACATCGGCGATGCCACCGTGGGTGATTACTCGAATATCGGTGCCTCTTCCGTCTTCGTCAACTACGACGGCGTCAACAAGCACCACACCACCATCGGCAGCCACGTGCGCACCGGATCGGACACCATGTTCATCGCCCCCGTCACCGTCGGTGATGGCGCCTACTCCGGTGCGGGTACAGTAATTAAGGACGACGTTCCCCCGGGAGCGCTCGCGGTCTCCGGCGGCAAGCAGCGCAACATCGAAGGTTGGGTGCAAAAGAAGCGTCCGGGCACGCCGGCAGCGGAAGCCGCCGACAAGGCACAGGACGCCCAGGCTGACGATCAGACCACTAACTAACGACAAGTAAAGGGATATCTACTGATGACTGGCAAGGTTACCGGCAGCAGCAAGAACATGATGCTCTTCACCGGGCGCGCTCACCCGGCGTTGGCTGAGGCTGTGGCCAAGGAGCTCAAGACCGATCTGGTTCCGACCACCGCCCGCGATTTCGCCAACGGTGAGATCTTCATTCGCTTCGAGGAGTCCGTCCGTGGTGCTGACTGCTTCGTGATGCAGTCCCACACCCAGCCGCTCAACAAGTGGCTGGTAGAGCAGCTCATCATGATTGATGCGCTCAAGCGCGGCTCTGCTAAGCGCATCACCGCCATCCTGCCCTTCTACCCGTACGCGCGCCAGGACAAGAAGCACCTCGGCCGCGAGCCTATCTCCGCCCGCCTAGTGGCGGACCTGCTCGCCGCTGCCGGTGCCGACCGCATCGTGTCCGTGGATCTGCACACCGACCAGATTCAGGGCTTCTTCGATGGCCCGGTCGACCACATGCACGCCATGCCGATCCTGACCGACTACATCAAGTCCAAGTACCCGATGGACAACTTGGCCGTGGTCTCCCCCGATGCCGGCCGCGTGAAGGTGGCAGAGAAGTGGGCACACGAGTTGGGCGATGCCCCACTCTCCTTCGTCCACAAGACCCGCTCTAACACCGAAGCCAACAAGACGGTGTCCAACCGCGTCGTCGGTGACGTCGAGGGCAAGGACTGCATCCTGCTCGATGACATGATTGACACCGGTGGCACCATCGCGGGCGCGGTCCGCGTACTGGAGGAGGCCGGCGCCAAGTCCGTGGTTATTGCCTGTACCCACGGTGTCTTCTCCGACCCGGCTCGCGAGCGCCTGTCCGAGTGCGGCGCTGTCGAGGTCATCACCACCGATACCCTGCCGCAGTCCACCGAGGGCTGGGACAACCTCACTGTGCTGTCCATCGCCCCGCTGCTGGCTCGCACCATCCACGAGATTTTCGAGAACGGTTCTGTGACCACGCTGTTTGAGACTCACTAGATTTGGTTCTGCGACGACGCTGCTGCTAAAATCTTGTGCGTCTCGGCGAGGGAGAAATCCGTTATCGACGCGATAGCACAAGTTAAGCAGTGAATCTTGTATTAAGCCTGCGATGACTCGTCCAAGACGTCCATCGGCAGGCTTTTGTCGTATCTACACGGTTCTTCATGAGCCCTTGCCGCACAACGATACTTTAAGGAGATTTACTTATGGCTTCTGAGCGCCCCGTATTGAAGGCTGAAGTCCGTTCTGAGTTTGGCAAGGGCTTCGCTCGCCGTCTGCGCGCTGCAGGCAAGATCCCGGGCGTTGTCTACGGCCACGCCGTCGACGTTCTGCACTTCGCCGTTGACCGCCTGGAAATGACCGCACTGGTCCGTAACCACGGCGTCAACGCCGTGTTCGAGCTGGAGCTCGAGGGCGAGCAGCACCTGGTCATGGTCAAGCACGTCGACCAGAACGTCCTGACCTTCAACATCGACCACATCGACCTGCTCTCCATTAAGCGTGGCGAGAAGGTTGAGGTCGAGGTTCCGGTTGTCCTCGAGGGCGAGCCGGCTCCGGGCCTCATGTCCATCCAGGATGCCGACGTCCTCCTGGTCGAGGCAGACGTGCTCAACATTCCGGAGGAGATCGCCGTGTCCATCGAGGGTCTCGAGGATGGCACCGTGGTCACCGCTGGCGACATCACCCTGCCGGAGGGCACCACCCTCGTGGCCGAGGAAGACACCGTCATCGTCTCCATCTCCGAGCCGCAGGTTGATGAGGAGCTCGAGGCTGCCGCTGAGGCTGCCGAGGACGGCGGCGCTGAGGCTGGCGCCGAGTCCGCAGACGAGGGCGCCGCCGAGGAGAAGGCCGACGAGGAGTAAAACTCCCCTCTCCTTATCACTCCTCATTCTCTAGCGCACCGCTGCCTGCATTCTTTCTCACTCCCTCCCCTACATACCGAGGGGGTGAGCGTGCAGGTGGCGGTGCGCTCTTGTGTCTTCACCCCAGCGGCTTAGAATGGCTGCGTGACTTCTTCTCCTTTTCTCGTCGTTGGCCTAGGAAACCCCGGGCCGAAGTACGCCGGAACTCGCCACAACATCGGCTTTGACGTGGCTGATGAACTAGCCCACGAGCTATTCGCTTCCTTTTCCGTTCACAAAAAGACAAACACGGATGTCGCCGAAGCGCGACGTGGCGATACCAAAGTGATCGTCGCCAAGCCGCGCTGCTTCATGAACTTGTCCGGCGGTCCCATCAAGGCACTCGCCCAATACTTCAATGTTCCTCATGATCACATCATCGTGATCCACGATGAATTGGAGCTCGACTTCGCCACCATCAAGCGACGCCTCGGCGGCGGGGACCACGGCCATAACGGCCTGCGCTCCACCACGAAGTCCCTGGGCACCAAGGATTATCAGCGGCTTTCAGTAGGCATCGGCCGCCCGCCCGGCCGTATGGATCCGGCCGCATTCGTGCTCAAGCCGTGGACTAAGCAGGAGGCCCACGAGATTCCCATCATCTGTGCCGATGCCGTCGATGAGATTCTTCGCGCGTTAGACTAGCCGCCATGAAGCTCGCTACTCTCCGCACCAGTTTTGGTACTTGCGCTATCCGCATCGACGGCCCCAACGTGGGCACCGAGCTGGATTATGAGGACGTCGGAGAATTGCTCGCCAGCCCCGATTGGAGCAAGGCCGCGCAGCTGTCCGGCGAGCCTGTGGTTTTCAACGATGCCGACCTAGCCCCCGTCATCCCCCACCCCGGCAAGATTATCTGCGTTGGCGTCAACTACGCCAAGCATGCCCGGGAGATGGGGCGCGAGCTTCCCACGCAGCCCACGCTCTTCATCAAGTTTCCGGAGGCCCTGACCGGGCCCTTCGACGACGTTTATGTCCCGGCCTATGCCACGAAGAAGCTGGACTACGAAGGAGAGCTCGCCGTGGTCATGGGACGCCGCGCGCACCAGGTGAGCACGAAAGATGCGCTGGATTACGTGGCCGGCTATGCCATCATGAACGACTACACCCTGCGGGATTATCAGCGCGCCACCACGCAGTTCCACGCCGGCAAATCCTTCTACCGCACCGCCGGCTTCGGGCCGTGGTTGACCACGGCTGATGAATGGGCCCCGGGCAAGGCCGCGCGGCTCACCACGACCGTCGACGGCGACGTGCGCCAAGACGACAACACCGATGACCTCATCTTCTCCGTGGCCGAGCTCATCGCCTTCTGCTCCTCCCTCTACCCTCTCAATCCGGGCGATGTCATTGCCACCGGCACTCCGGAAGGTGTGGGCTTCGCGCGTGGTGAGGAGGCGCTGCTGGGCGACGGCTCCCGCACCCGCATCAGCATCGAAGGGCTCGGGGCAATTGAGAACACCACGCGCTTCGGTGAGCCCCCTGCTGCCGGTGGCTGCGGCGAAGGCTGCACCTGTCACGGCCGTTAACATTCAGCCATATCCAGGCTCTTCAGCGAGCACGCTCTGATTTCGATACGGTGGGGCACCACATTCCCCCTGATTGACTGAGGAGGATGAGCCTCGATGACTCTTCATTCCCGTTTCACCGCCGCCGGCATCGCACTCTGCGCCAGCACCGCGCTGGTGGGGTGCTCGTCGGATAAGGAGGCCGAGCCCGCCCCGACGCCGACTCCCGCGCCGGTGGAAACCGTGACGGAAACGGCCACAGCGACGGGCACGGATGCTGGCGACGATGACCGTGATGACGACGACGCTCAGCAGCCTGCCGGCACGGCTGGTGCCGGGGCCACCGGCAACGCAGAGGGCTCCGGCATGCTCAGCGGCGATGAAGCTTTTGAGAAAGCCTTAGCCCACGCCGGCGTTGATGCCCAGGCCGTCACAGAAAAGGAAGTCGACTACGACGATGGTGACGATGGCAAGGGCCCGCACTGGGAGATTGAATTCAAGGCCAACGGCCAGGAACACGAGCTCGATGTCGACGCCGCCAGCGGCGCGGTGACGCAACACGAGGTTGACTGATCGCCAGTCTGATCCCCAGCTCCATCCCACGCACATCTCTACCCCCTGCGGTTAGGCATTTCCCCAGCTAAGAGGTAAATTTAAAGGTATGAGTTCACAGTCTAAGAAGTCTGCCACCAAGCCGCCGAAGCTAGACAAGCAAGCCTATGAGGACGAGCTCAAGCGCCTCCAAGCAGAGCTCGTCGAGATGCAGCAGTGGGTCGTTGAGACCGGCGCCCGCGTGGTCATTATCATGGAAGGCCGCGACGCCGCCGGCAAGGGTTCCGCCATCAAGCGCATTACGCAGTACCTTAATCCGCGTACCTGCCGCATCGAAGCTCTGCCCAAGCCGACTGACCGCGAGGCGGGCCAGTGGTACTTCCAGCGCTACATTGAGAAGCTGCCCACCGCCGGTGAGATCGTCATCTTCGACCGCTCCTGGTACAACCGCGCCGGCGTGGAGCGAGTCATGGGCTTTTGCTCCCAGCAGGAGTACGTGCGCTTCCTTCACCAGGCGCCGATGCTGGAACACATGCTCATCGAAGACGGCATTATCCTTCTCAAGTACTGGTTCTCTGTGTCTGATGAGGAACAGCTCGCACGCTTTAAGTCCCGCCGCAATGATCCACTGCGCCGCTGGAAGCTCTCCCCCATGGACCTGCAGTCCATCACCCGCTGGGAGGACTACTCGCGTGCCAAAGACGAGATGTTCGTCCACACGGATACCCCGTCCGCCCCGTGGTACACGGTGGAGTCTGAGGATAAGAAGCGTTCACGCATCAACGTGATAAACCACATCCTCAAGACCGTTCCCTATCAGCACGTGGAGCAGGATGTACCTGAGATCCCGAGCCGCCCCGAGCTCGAAGCCGAGTACGTCCGCCCGCCGCGCAACGATTTTGCCTACGTCCCGGATGTCGCGGCTGACTTGGAGCGTGCCAAGGTCAACGGCGACGGCGACAAGAAGACTAAGAAGAAGCACGGCAAGAAGAACAAGAAGAAGAAGAAGTAGTTCTTCCCCAGGCTTCTCCTACATTTTCGGTAGGCACAGCCGCCCCACTCGGTGCACACTGCCCTAGCTGACGAAAGTTGCCCGGATTTTTCAATCTCAGCCTCTACTTTTGGCAGATCGGGCAGTTGCACGTTTGAAGCATCCTGGCAAAGCTAGGTTGCCCGCCGAGCAGAACCCGAAAACAACAACACCGCCCACGCCATACGGCGAGGGCGGTGTTCGTGTTCTAGCGCTTAGAGCTCAGAGACGTCAACGCGCTTCGGGTACACCACCGGGCGGGCGCCGGCGATGTCCTCGACGATGCGGATGACCTGGTTGGAGTAACCGAACTCGTTGTCGTACCACACGTAGAGCACGAGGTGCTTGCCGGAGGAGATGGTGGCGAGACCATCGACCACACCAGCGTGGGTAGAGCCCACGAAGTCAGAGGACACAACTTCCGGGGAGGCAATGTAGGAGATCTGCTGGCGCAGGTCGGAGTGCAGGGATACGTTGCGCAGGAAGTCATTGACCTCGTCGCGGTCAGCTTCCTTCTCCAGCTCGAGGTTGAGCACGGCCATGGAAACGTCCGGGGTGGGAACGCGGATGGCGTTACCGGTGAGCTTGCCCTCGAACTCCGGCAGAGCCTTGGACACGGCCTTGGCTGCACCGGTTTCTGTGAGCACCATGTTCAGGCCAGCTGCGCGGCCGCGGCGGTCACCCTTGTGGAAGTTATCGATGAGGTTCTGGTCATTGGTGAAGGAGTGGGCGGTCTCCACGTGGCCGTGAACTACACCGTAGCGGTCGTTGATGACCTTGAGCACCGGGGTGATGCCGTTGGTGGTGCAGGATGCGGCGGAGAGGATCTGGTCGGAGTCCTCGATGTCGCCGTGGTTGATGCCGTAGACGATGTTCTTCAGGTCGCCCTTGCCCGGAGCGGTGAGCAGCACGCGAGCCACACCCTTGGACTGCAGGTGCTGGGACAGGCCCTCGCGGTCGCGCCACACACCGGTGTTGTCGACGACGATGGCGTTGTCGATGCCGTACTTGGTGTAGTCAATGTCCGCCGGGTCATTGGCGTAGATCATCTGGATCTTCGTGCCGTTGGCCCAGATGACCTCGTTCTCCTCATCAACAGCGATGGTGCCGTTGAAGGCACCGTGGACGGAGTCGCGGCGCAGGAGGGAGGCACGCTTGAAGATATCCATGTCGCCCTTCTTGCGTACGACGATGGCGCGCAGGCGCACGCCGCCGTAGGCAGCCTCGCGGGCAATGAGGATGCGGGCCAGCAGGCGGCCGATGCGACCGAAGCCGTAGAGGACGACGTCGGTGGATTCCTTGTCCACACCAGCGCCGACGAGATCCACGAGGGTCTCCTCGAGGTAGTTGCGCAGGTTATCGGAGCCGGACTCTTCGAAGCCGGTAGCCAGGCGGCCAAGGTCAATGGAAGCGGTGCCCAGGTTCATCGAGCACAGTTCCTTCACAATCGGCAGGGTCTCTGCGGTGGAAAGCTCGCGCTCAGCAATGCGGCGGGCGTAGCGGTGCGCCTTGATGATGTCGATGTCGGTCACGCCGATGAGCAGGCGGCCGTAGATAGAGGTGACAACGTTATTGTTGCGGTGCAGCTGGTGGATGAGCGGGATCATCTCTTGGGCCAGCTCCAGGCGCTCGTTCCAATCCTCGTGCCCAATGTGCGCGTTCGAAGTCACGTGCTTTGTATCCTTTACTCGTCAAAAAGGGTGTAAAACTCTGTCCATCCGTAAATATTAACCGTTATTCATGCCCGTTTGGGTGTAGTTGAGCGAGGATCTCCGCCACACTACCCCCGCCAAGTTTCATTACATCGACACCTACGAGGCAATAGTCCACGTCCGCGTCAAGCTGGGCGCGACGAGGTTTCAGTAGCGCGTTGAGGTAGGGGTAGACCAAAGGCAGGTCCGGGTGTGCCCGCGTGTAGGCGGTCTCCAGCCCGCGGGCGTAGCGCCCGGAGAACGCGCGGGTGGACACCGTCTGGCCACCGCGGCGCAGAAGGCCACGGTTGTGTTCACTCGTCCCCGCTTCCTCGGAGAGCAGGAAGGCGGAACCACAGCTGACTGCTTTTACCCCCGGCCAGGCCAGGGCCGTGGCAACATCTTCCGCCGTGCGCAGACCACCCGCGGCAATGAGCGGAAGGTCCGTCACCTGGTGGACCGCCGCGACGAGTTCCTCGAGAGGGCGCTGATCGGGTTCCGCACTCGGGTCCCACACACCACGGTGCCCGCCAGCTTCAGGGCCCTGCACGCACAACACATCGATGCCGCGGGCGGCCGCGGCCTGCGCCTCCTCGGGGTTGGTGACCGTGGTCCACGCCTCTGCCCCAGCGTCATGGATGCGCGCGACCTCGTCCTCGCTAAAGACGCCAAACATCGACCACAGCACCGCTGCCCCACCCTCCAGCGCGGCGTCGAGCTTGTCCTGCCAGCCGAAGTTTAGGGAGACGTCGCCAAGCACGGCGCCCTCTTCGGCGGCGAGGGCCTGTGCAGCCGCGAGTTCCGTTTCGGTCAGCTCGCGCTGCGGGTGAAAGATATTGGCCCCAAAGCGCGTACCGGCACACGCAGCGATGGCCTCCCGCGCGGCGTCGACGGAGCAGGTTCCCAGCCCCAGCGCGCTGAAGGAACCGGCGGCGTCGGCGGCGGCCACTAGTTCAGGCGTGGTGGGCCCGCCCGCCATCGGAGCAGGTAGGACAGGGCAAGTGATAGTCTCAAGAAGTTGACTCATGGTTACCCAGCCTAAAGAAAACCATCAAGGAAGTAGTTGTGTCTGCCATCCGTGACTTTTTCACCCGCCTCTTTGGCCGCGCCGGCGAAGCACCGAATAAGAAAACACAGAAGGCCGCCACCCCCGGATTAAACCCAGCGGATTTAAGCGCCGAGTGGCTCATCGTGGGTTTGGGTAATCCCGGCGCGAAATACGCCGCGACCCGCCACAATGTGGGGTACATGGCCGTGGATGATCTCCTCGCCGAATCTGGTGACATGCTCGAGCCTGTCACCGGACACCAACTCAGCGCGGCACAGCTCGAGCTTGGGGGCACGAAGGTCGTAGCGCTGCGCTCACACACCTACATGAACCTCTCTGGCGATCCCATCGCCCCGTTGGCCACGCTGCTGGGCGTTGCGGCAGAGAACATCATCGTCATCCACGATGAGCTCGACCTGCCCGCCGGCAAGGTGCGCATTAAGAAGGGCGGCAACGAAAACGGCCACAACGGCCTTAAGTCACTGAGCGAGCGCTTGGGCACGCGCGATTACCTGCGCGTGCGCATCGGTATTGGGCGCCCACCCAAGGGTGGTTCCATCCCGGACTGGGTGCTCGCGCCTGTCGACGCCAGCGCTGAGCTCGATTCCACCATCGCCACCGCCGCCGAGGCCGCACGTCTCATCGTGGCTGAGGGTCTCAACAAGGCCCAGCAGGAAATCCATTCCCGGGCGAAATAAACCCCGGCGCGACCACGCTCAACGTCCTACACTGTCCAAGTATGAGCCGCACGAGCCAGAGCCTGCCATTGAATAACGACCCGAGAACTATCGTCATCACCGGAGCCTCTGACGGCGTGGGCGCGGCCGCTGCCCGTATCCTTCACCAGCGCCGCCCGCAGGATTCGCTCGTGCTCGTGGGCCGCAATCCGGAGAAGACGCAGGCTGTGGCCGAGGAGATCGGCGCCGACTTTCATGTGGCCGATTATGAGTCTTTGGGCCAGGTGCGTCGGCTCGCCGAGGAGCTGAGCCAGTACTCGCAGATCGATGCCTTGGGCAATAACGCCGGCGGCATGTTCGACGGCCCCTTCGCCACCGCCGATGGTTTCGAGCGCACGTGGCAGATCAACGTTGTGGCGCCTTTTCTTCTGACCTCCTTGCTGCGCGATACGCTGCGGGCCAGCGACGCCACCGTGGTGCAGACCGCCTCGTTGGCCAACATGCTGTATTCCGCTTTCGACCCCGGTGACCCGAATACTTTTGAAAAATTCACGGCGGAGCGCGCCTATGGCAACGCCAAGTTGGGCGATATCCTGCTGACCCGCTACCTCGACTCCCATGGGCTGACCTCCGTGGCCTTTCACCCGGGGATATTGAATACTGGCTTCGGGCATAACTCAACGAGCAGGACGAGCAAGCTCTATTCGACCACTGCGGCTCAATACGTCTTGGGCAAGGCGGACAAAGGCGGGGAGAACTTGGCCTACTTCCTCAGCGGCACCCCCGGCATCCATTTCAACTCCGGCGAGTACTACAACCAGAAGCGCAAGCCAGGCCTGCAGCGGCCAATTGCGAAGAAGCTCTCCGTGGCCCGGCGCATCTTTGATGATCTGGGCCGCCAGCTCAATGTGGAGTGGTAGCACCCAGCGGCTAAACTAGCCCGCATGAGTATTGCCTCCGAAGCTTCCCGCCGCCGCACATTCGCAGTCATCGCCCACCCGGATGCTGGTAAGTCCACGCTGACGGAGGCGCTGGCGCTCCACGCGCACGTCATCAACGAGGCCGGCGCGGTGCACGGCAAGGGCAACCGCAAGTCCACGGTTTCTGACTGGATGGAGATGGAGAAGGAACGCGGTATTTCCGTGGCCTCCTCCGCGCTGCAGTTCGAGTACGCGCCCGAGGGCCACGAGGGCGAGCCCTACATGATCAACCTGGTGGATACCCCGGGCCACGCGGACTTTTCGGAGGATACCTACCGCGTGCTCACGGCGGTGGATGCTGCCGTGATGCTTATCGACGCCGCCAAGGGCCTCGAGCCCCAGACCCTCAAGCTCTTCCGCGTGTGTAAGGCCCGCGGCCTGCCGATCATCACGGTGATCAACAAGTGGGACCGCGTGGGACGGGAACCGCTGGAGCTTGTCGACGAAATCCTCAACGAAATCCAGCTGCAGCCCACCCCGCTGTACTGGCCGGTGGGTATCGCCGGCGACTTCCGCGGTCTAGCCCACATTAATGATGATGGTGAGGCTGACGAGTACGTGCACTTCCTGCGCACCGCTGGTGGTTCCACCATCGCCCCGGAGGAGCACTACGAGCCTGCGGAAGCCGCCGCGAAGGAAGAGGATGCTTGGGAGACCGCTGTGGAGGAAGCGGAGCTACTGGCCGCGGACGGCGCCCTGCATGACCAGGAGCTCTTTGAGCAGTGTGTGACCTCCCCGCTCATCTTCGCTTCCGCGATGCTGAACTTTGGCGTGCACCAGATTCTGGATACGCTGTGCGCGATTGCCCCGGCTCCGCGCTCTCGCGATTCGGATCCGCAGGCCATCGAGGCCGCTACCTCCGCCATCGATGAGGTCCGTGAGGTCACCGATGAGTTCTCGGGCGTCATCTTCAAGGTGCAGGCAGGCATGGACCGCAAGCACCGCGATAACTTGGCCTTCATGCGCGTGGTTTCCGGTGAGTTTGAGCGCGGTATGCAGGTCAACCACGCCCAATCCGGCCGCAGCTTCTCCACCAAGTATGCGCTGACGGTCTTTGGCCGCACGCGTGACACCGTGGATACGGCCTACCCGGGTGACATCGTAGGCTTGGTCAACGCCGGTTCCTTGGCACCAGGTGACACGATTTACACCGGCAAGAAGGTGCAGTTCAAGCCCATGCCGCAGTTCGCTCCAGAGGCTTTCCAGATTTTGCGTGCAAAATCCTTGGGCGATTACAAGGCCTTCCGCAAGGGCTTGGACCAGCTGGCGGCAGAAGGCGTGGTCCAGATTCTGCGCAACGATACGCGCGGCGACGCCGCCCCAGTCATGGCCGCGGTGGGCCCCATGCAGTTCGAGGTCATGCAGGCCCGCATGGAAGTCGAATACAACGTGGAGACCATCACCGAGCCCATCCCCTACTCGGTGGCGCGCCGCACCGATGCCGAGTCCGCGCCCGAGCTGGGCCGTCAGCGCGGCGTGGAGATCTTCACCCGCAGCGACGGCGAGCTCATCGCACTCTTTGGTGATAAGTGGAAGCTGGCCTTCATTGAGAAGGAGCACCCGGAGCTCACCATCGAAACCCTCGTGGCGGATTAGGCACAGCGTTTCCCTTAACTGCTGAGGAATTCCTTCCACGCCGGCCATTCCGCATAGGTCTGCGCGCGCCCGGCTTCATAGTTCGCGCGCAGCTTAGTCACCGAGCGCTCGGTCGAAGCCACCTGCATATCCTCTGGGAAGAAAAGCTGTGCACGCCCCTCCTTTTCCAGCTCCAGAAGCCGCTCCTTGGAGGCGTTGTACCGGGGCGGCCGGGCAATCATTGACTCCGCCACGGCAGGGTACTTTCGGAAGATTCGTCGCAGCGCCGCGGGCCGCCCTACCTCAGGCCGCACGTAGCCACGCGGTTTCGAGCCAAGGAACAAGAACTTTTCAAAGCCGGCCTTCTCCGCCTGCTCGATGAGGATGCCACCGGATTCCCCCATCGCACCGTCGACGTACGGTGCGCCATCGATAACACGCATCGGCATGATCAGCGGCAACGTCGAAGACGCGCGAACGCGCACCATCAGGTCCTCTTGTGTCTTTATGTCATTGCGCCCCCAGTACACGCTCTCCCCGGTATCGGCGCGCGCGGCGGAAATACACATCTGCGCCGGGTTGGCCTGAAATGCTTCCCAGTCAAAGGGCATGTCCTGATCGGCGGCCTTCTCATAGATGAACTCCGCATTGAAGTAGCCGCTACCGCGCAGCAGCGAACCCAGGCCACCGAAGCTGGGGTTCTTGGCAAAATCCACGAAGGATTCTTCCGAGCGGCTCACGTCGCGGGAGAGGAAGTTCACGGTGTGTGAAGAGCCCGCGGAAACACCTCCAACCCAGCCAAATTCCACCTCCTCCTTTAGGAGCTTGACGATGCACGCGGCGGTATAGGAATTGCGCATGCCGCCGCCTTCAATGACGAGTGCTGTATCTTTCGCGTCAATCACAGTGCCCGATGGTACCCCCGCGCTAGGATCGCGCCATGGGATTGTTTTCTGCGGTTAAGAATGCCGTCGACAAGCTTGGCGGCTCCAGCACTGTCCGTTTGGCCTCCCCGGATCCCCACGCCGTCGAGGTTTCTTTCGATCATCTTTCCGTGCACACTGCGAGCGGTCTCATCATCCTGGTTACCTCCCCTGCCGGTGCGCAGGTGCTCAGTGAGGTGGCGCGCTCCGGCGAGCCCGCGCAGTTGCGTGGCCCTCAGACCACGGTGCATCTCTCCCCCACGACTAGAGAACAGCGTCCCGTCCACGACCCCAAGAAGGGATGGGCCATCCCGTTGTCGCTTGCAGAAAGAGAGACGCTGTCCCAACTCAACGCGGAGCCCGGCGATTATGAAGTTTCCGAGTCACTCGCTGTGTCCGTCGAACCCACCCCCTGAAGAAAGCTAATCCGCCATGCTCATCCTCCCCTTCCAAGGGCACACTCCCCGCATCCACCGCAGCGCCTGGATTGCGCCGAATGCCACCATCATCGGTGACGTCACCATCGGGCCAGATTCTTCCGTGTTCTATGGCAGCGTGCTGCGCGGAGATGTTGGTGCCATCCGCCTTGGCGCCCGCGTCAATATCCAAGACAACTGCGTCATCCACGTCGAAACCACTGCGCCGTGTGTGCTGGAGGATGACGTCACCGTGGGCCACATGGCCATGCTCCACGGCACGCGGGTGGGCGCGGGCACGCTGGTTGGAATGAAGTCTTCTTTGCTTTCCGGCTCCACCGTGGGCACAGGCTCTCTCATCGCCGCCGGCGCGGTGGTGCTCGAGGGCCAAAACATTCCCGCCGGCGCCCTAGCCGCCGGGGTGCCCGCCAAGGTGCGCCGTGCGTTGAGCCCTGAGGAATCCGCCGCCTTCATCCCGCACGCCGCGCGCTACGTCGACATTGCTAAGAATCAGGCGCCGCATGGCGACGCCCTCCCCCTCGACGAAGTCCTCTACGACTAGCACCGCAACTGCCGTTGTTGACAAAACTCCCGAGTCCGCCGCAAAAACTGACCAGAACTTTGGCAACTAGGGCAGTTCACTTTTGAACTCTTGCCCACCAGCCGGCTCGTTATAGAAGAGCAACGAGACCCATCACCACCAGGAAGGCGGCCACTCCGTAGCCGCTCCATAGTGCCACTGCTGCAGAGTTTTCCCGCGCCCACGCGAAGGCGCGACCAGCCCAGGAGTCTGGCTTCGCCCGCACAAGCGCGATGAAAAGCCCGCACACCGTGGGCAGCGAGAGCGCGAAGGTGGCATAGAAGAAAAGGCCTCCGTATTTAACGGTGTTGCTGAAATCCCCGGCAGCAAGGTGCATCAGCCCATAGAAAAAGGGTACGGAGGTCAAGGACTGGATAACACCCATGGCATAGCCCACCGCGACAGTCTTGGCCGAGGGCGTGCGCAGTGGGCCGAGGAGTTTCTGCACCATGTCATTGGGTTCGCCCTTGGAGCGCCAGGCCAGAAGGCCCAGCCCCAGGCCGATGACCACCAGACCCCAACCAAGCAGCGGTGATTCCAGCGCGGCGGCCACCTTGTCCTGGATACCGACGAAGACGAACATCACCACAGCAGCGGCGGTGAGCACGCCGAACCAGTCACCGACGATGACGAGGGCCGCGATCTTGCGGTAGCTCCCCCGCGGAAGCATGATGCCGATGGCCACCAGGATTCCGATGAGAAGCGCGTTGACGGAATCGGCGAAGGCATTCAGCACGGCTTCAAGCATGCGGGCTAGTCTACAGGCTCTTAGAGAACATTCATCTACTGTTTACCCCGCGCGCCCCCGACGCAGGCGAGCAAACGGTATGTTCGAAAAAAGTGTGCCACGTAACGAACCCCCAACTTACGCGTGTCAACATAGACTAGACCCCTGCTGGTACAGCACGTTTTGACCCCGACCCAAGAAGTGGAGAGACAAAAAATGAAGGTAGCGATTCTCGGCGGAGACGGCTTCTGCGGTTGGCCCGCTTCCCTTTATCTCTCCGACCAAGGCCACGAGGTCATCATCGTGGATAACCTCTCCCGGCGCGCCATCGATGAGGAGTTGGGCGCGGAATCCTTAACACCCATCGCCTCCATTGAGGATCGCCTGGCCGCGTGGACCGAGGTTTCCGGCAAGACCATCGGCTTCCGTAACCTCGACGTGGCCCAGGACTACGACGGCTTGCTGGAGTTCCTGAATACCGAACGCCCGGATGCGGTGGTGCACTTCGCTGAGCAGCGCGCCGCCCCCTATTCCATGAAGAATTCGCGCACCAAACGCTACACGGTGGATAACAACATCAACGCCACCCACAACTTGCTCGCCGCCATCGTGGAATCTGAGCAAGATATCCACGTCGCCCACTTGGGCACCATGGGTGTCTACGGCTACGGCACCGCCGGTATGAAGATTCCGGAGGGCTACCTGGATGTGCAGGTGGATGCGGGCGAGAATGGCGTCGTCAAGCAGCAAATCCTCTACCCCTCCAACCCGGGCTCGGTCTACCACATGACGAAGGTCCTGGACCAGCACCTGTTTGCCTACTACGCCAAGAATGATGAGCTGCGCATCACCGACCTACACCAGGGCATCATCTGGGGCACGCACACTGAGCAGACCCAGAAGGACGAGCGCCTCATTAACCGCTTTGATTATGACGGTGACTACGGAACGGTGCTCAACCGCTTCCTCATTCAGGCCGGCATTGGTTATCCGCTGACCGTCCACGGCACCGGCGGACAGACCCGCGCCTTTATTCACATTCGTGACATGGTGCGCTGCATCGAGCTAGCCCTGCAGAATCCGCCGGCACGCGGGGAGCGCGTCAAGATCATCAACCAGATGACCGAAACCCACCGCGTGCGTGACCTGGCAGAACTACTGGCGAAGATCTCTGGTGCGGAAGTGGCTTATGTGCCGAACCCGCGCAAGGAATCCGCAGAGAATGAACTCCACGTCACCAACGACACGTTCCTCGAGCTCGGCCTGGAGCCGACCACTTTGTCGGAGGGGTTGCTCCACGAGGTGGAGGAAGTCGCGCGTAAGTACGCCGACCGTGTTGACCGCTCCAAGATTCCAGCCCAGTCGCTGTGGACGCGCCAGCAGCACGCTGGTGTTCCCGAAGCCTTGGCCAACGGCGCGGACGCTGCGGAGGCTTAAACCTTCGTGCGCATCGCTATCGTTACCGAGGTCTTCCTGCCCAAGATCGACGGCGTGGTCACCCGCCTGACGCGCACGCTGGACCAGCTGGCCGCGATGGGCCATGAGGTGCGGATTTTTGCCACAGGCAAGGCCCCTGACACCTATGCCGGCTTCGAGGTCACCCGCATCCCCAGTTTGTCGCTGTGGGTCTACCCGGAGATTAAATTCGGTTTGCCCTCGTGGAAATTCTTCAAGGAAATCCGGGATTTCGATCCCGATGTCATCCACGCGGTCAATCCCATTTGGACCGCGGCCCTCGGCGTCTTTGCCGCGCAGCGCGATGCCGTACCGCTGGTAGCCAGCTTCCACACCAATGTCCCCGAGTACGTTGAAGCGCTGGGGATTGGGTGGACTAGGCCGCTGACCGAAGCCGCGCTGAAGTATCTGCACAACCAGGCTGCGGTGAACCTGTGCACCTCCGGCCCCATGGTGGATAAGGCTCGGATGATGGGGATCCGCAACGTGCAGCTGTGGCCCAAGGCTGTTGATACGCAGACCTATCACCCCAGTCGCGCCACGGAACAGATGCGCGAGCGCCTGACCGACGGTAACCCGGATTCCCCGTTGGTGACCTATATCGGCCGCGTCTCCAAGGAGAAGGACTTGGAACGCCTCGATCACGTGATGGAACTGGTGAGGGCACAGCTTAGCGACGCCCGCCTGGCCATCGTCGGCGATGGCCCCGCCTTGGAGGAGCTCAAGTCCAACTTCGATCCTGCGCACACCGTATTCACGGGCTACCTCTCCGGCGAGGAGCTCGCCGCCGCCTTCGCCGTGGGGGATGTCTTCCTCTTCCCCTCCGCCACAGAGACCTTGGGACTCGTGGCTCTCGAGTCCTTCGCCTCTGGGGTTCCGGTCATCGGCACGAATGCCGGCGGCATCCCCTTCGTTATCGAAGAAGGCGTCACAGGACATCTCATCGAGCCCGACGCTGACGACACCGCGTGGGCCAGCGCCGCTCTCGGCCTCCTGCGTGATTCCTCCCGCCGGGCGCAGATGGGACAGGCCGCCCGCCGCGAAGCTGAAAAACATTCCTGGGTAGAATCCACCCAAGCCCTCCTTCAGGCCTACGAGGAGGCCATCGAGCACCCCTTCCGCAGGAATACAAACTAGTCAAGGAGACCCATGGATTCAGCCCAGAACCTGTACTCCGCTGGCGCCTTTATCCAAGCCGGCATCGACGCCACGTTTGCCTCACGCCTAGGCGTCGTTCGCGACGTCGAGGTGAATTTCATTCCCACCGATTCCGTATCAGCAGCCTCGGAGGAAGGGCAGCCAGACCTGGATCAGCGCGCCGTCGTGCGTTTTAGCACTGATTCCGGGGTCTATGATTTCGATGGACTGCGTCTTGCCACCATCCACAACGGGGAGCTTCGCTGGGCCACCGGCATGGCAGAGCACGCACCGCAGCCGGAATTCCACGGGCCACAACCTGACTCTGCCCTGCTGCGCGGCTTGGCACGACGGCTGGTGGGCGACCGGCCTGTTGTCCGCGTCCCACAGGGCGATGGCGAAGCATTGGTCGCCGTCGATTTCGCGGAGATTAACCCGGATCCTCGGGTGAGCATCCTGGCCGGAATTGAGCACTCAGGGGACGTCGCCGGTGGGGTCGACGAGCGCCTAGCCACCGCCGAGTTGTCCTCCTACCTGGGCATTCTGCAGAGCCACGCGGAAAATCTCGCGCTTTTCCACGGCTCCCGGATCGTAGGTCTCCCCCAGGCCCCGGGCCGCGTTGGGCTCAGCGCGCGCGAGGTGTTGGCCGACGCCCACTTCCTCGCCACCGAGCACAACTTCTTCTTGGAGGCCCGCTTCCCCAACCTGTGGGCGGACCTTGATCCTGTTACGTCGCGGACCGTGGTGAACTCCGATTACGGCTCGCTCACGGTGCCCGCGCACCTCATCGCGACGATCGACGCCTCCACGAACGCCTTCACCTGGGCCTGGGCAGATGAGCTGTCCAGCTCCATGTCCGCCCAAGCAGCGGCGAACCTGCGCCGCTTCGGATATGACCAGGCTATCCCCGAGTTGATTCGGGCCCGCGTGTCCATCACTGAGGCACGCTCTGCACGCTTGCCACAGCTGGCCATGCCAGTTCTGGGCCTGTGGACCTTGCTGCCAGTGCAGCTTCCCGACGGCCGCCAAGGCCTCGCGCTGTCCGATGCCCCCGCGTTCCACCTCCCCGCACCGACTCCGGCGGCCACGCAAGCCACCCTCAACGTTGCGGTGCCGGCAGGCGTGGACGAGCAGCGGGCGCGCGCTGCCTACCACCGGGCGCGCCCCCTATAAGTGCTCGGACAGCGCTGAGTGCGTGAGCGGCTGGGAGCGTTAGGAGTTCAGCACGGCGCGGAACTCCTCGACGTCAACCTCCTCTGTGGTGGCCGGGTTAAACGCTGCGTCCTGGGTCTTGTCCACTAGTACCGCGCGCACGCCCTCAGAAAAGTCGGGACGGCGGTACATGTGCATGCCCAGCTTGAGTTCCAAAAGGAGGGCCTCGCGAATGTCGTCGACACCGGCCTCTGCCTCATAAAGCTCGTTAGCCGCGATAATGGCAGCTGGGCACGCCCCTGCCATAAGGCGGCGGACCTCACCGGCAATGAGCGGGCGCTTGTCCAGCTCCGCGGAGATTTCCTCCCACGTTGGCAGGGCAAACGTCTCCTCCAGGTCCTTGGCCACCTGCTCCAGCGGGGCGGGCTCTTCGGGTGCGGGCAGGGCGAGGTCCTCCAGCGCGGCATCAATACCGCGCTCAATGGCGGCCTCAATCAGCTCGTGTGCATCCTTGACAACGTGGGTTGCCACGCCAGTCCACAACATGTCTGCGGCATACATGCGGTATCCACTAAGACCCCAGAACTTGGCCAAGCCCGGTGAGGCGATACCGCGGGTGCCCACCATGCGCTGGGCCGCATAGGCCACACCGACGTCGGTGACATAGCCGATGTTCATCTCCGGCATCGAGGCGAAGGCCTTTTCCGTCACCACGCGGTGCGAGCCGTGCAGGGAAATGCCCAATCCACCGCCCATGACAACACCGTCGATGACGGCGATATAGGGCTTCGGGAACTCTGCGATATCACCGTTAGTGAGGTACTCGCTGGCGAAGAAGGCATCGACCTCCTCCAGCTTGCCTTCCGCGATTCCCTCCCGCGCGTGACGCACATCGCCGCCCGCGCAAAATGCCTTAGGGCTATTGGAGTAAATCAGGACCTGCTCAATCTCATCGTCCTGCGCCCACGTTTCGAGGGAGCGGCGGATGATATCGATCATGTCCGGGGTCAACGAGTTCAGGGCCTTCGGCCGATTGAGTTCGAGGACTCCGGTATGGTTGCGGACGGAAACGAGTACTGGATCAGTCGTAGTCATGCGCACCAGTGTTCCATATCACACATGTTTCAGCCACCTGTTTTTGAGGCTGGTTTTAACATCGACCCCTGCTTCTAAACCCAACCTTCAGATTGGTGTGAATTTCTTGCTCCCACAGCTTGTTGCTCTTGACATGGACGGCACCCTCCTCGATGCCCACGGTCAGCTGCCCGCAGACTTTTCAGAGCTTGAGGAGCTCGCCACTGCCCGCGGCTGCGAGCTGGTTCCGGCCTCGGGACGCCAGCTGGCCACCCTACAAGACATGTTCCCAAAGGGTGGCACATTCATTGCCGAGAACGGCTCGGTGATTTTGCGCGGCAGCGAGATCATCGCCACCTTCCCGCTGCAGGAAGAAACCGTGCGCGCGGCGCGCGAGGCCGCAGCCTCCATCAGCGAGGCACACACCGTCGTTCTCTGTTCTCCGGAGACCGCCTACGTGGCGCGGGATGTCACGCAGGCAGCACGCGCGGAGATTTCCAAGTATTACAAGGCGGTCACGTGGGTCGACGACTTGGACGACGTCCCCAATAGCGACATCATCAAGATCGCCATCTTCTGCGAATCCGGTTCCGAGGCTCACCTCTACGAGCCGATTCGTCGCGCCGTACCGGAGGACAACGTGGCGGTATCGGGCAAGGTCTGGCTCGATGTCATGGCCCGCGGCGTGGATAAAGGCGCAGCCTTGCTCAAGCTCGCTGAACTTGCCAACGTTCCAATCACCGCCACCGTGGCCTTCGGTGACTACCTCAATGACCTCGAAATGCTGCGTGCCGCTGGGACGGCTATCGCCATGGACAACGCGCATCCGAAGCTGAAGGAAATAGCGGATATTATCGCGCCTGCCAATACCGACAATGGTGTGAGCACGGTGCTGCGCCAGCTTCTGCGCACCTAACACGCTCCCAGGAAACCTTCCCGATTCTCTGCCACCACCCGAGTAGGATTACCCCGGTTCCCTAGACCCCCGATCCCTTACGTGTGGAGTGTTCAGTGAAGAAGTTCCTGCGATCCCCTGGGCCCCGTGTCCCTCGTCGGGCCACGGACACCTCCCTTGAGCTGGACCCGGGGTCCCTCCCCAAGGCATCCGCTGTGCGCAAGGCCAAGCTGCACAAAGCCCGCGAGGCCGCCGAGGAAACCCCCTCGCCGCGCCGCCGCCCGCTCCCGCGCGCTACGCGGCCACAGCGTATTCAATCTACCCGGCCGCAGTGCGACGAACAGCCCCGTCCGGCTCAGCCTGTCGAGCGGATCGCCAAGGCCGCTTCGCAGCCCCCAGCTCAGCCCACACCCGCCGAGAGTTCCCCCGAACCACGGCCTGAGAATGAGATATCGCGCGCCTTGGCGCGGCGCTCGCAGCCCGTCGGCACACCGACGAGCAAGCAGCTCAAAACACCACGCCCCTCCCGGGAACAGCGCCAAGCCGCGCGACAGGACAACACGAAGGGCGCTGACACTCCAGCGGTGCCAAAGGAATCTGCCACCGTCACGCGCCAGCGTCGCGCGCGCCTGCGCCCGGTACCGGGCTTGGATGGGCTGCGCGGTCTCGCGGTCTTGGCGGTCGTGCTCTACCACTTCTTCGGGGATCTGCTCCCCGGCGGATACCTCGGCGTGGATATGTTCTTTGTCCTCTCCGGCTTCCTCATTACCTCGCTGCTCGTGCGCGAATTCGCCGTGAGCGGGCGCATCAGCCTCACCGACTTCTGGGTCCGGCGCTTCCGGCGTATCCTTCCGGCTGCGCTCGTCGTCTTATGCCTGTGCACGGCCCTCGTCGCCATGATTGGCGGGGACCTCGCCGTGGGGATCCGGGAACAATTCTTGGGGACCTTCTTCTTCGTCAACAACTGGACCCAGATCGCCACCAGCCAGACCTACTTTGCACCCAATGAGGTGCAAGTCTTTGCCCACTACTGGTCCCTAGCGGTTGAGGAGCAATTCTACCTCCTGTGGCCCCTACTGATGTTTGGAGCTTTTGCTCTGTCGCGGCGCCAGCCCAAGCGCCTGCCCATCGCGCTTTCTCTTGTCCTCGCCGCCGCCTCCGCTGCCGCGATGGCGCTGCTGTTCACTCCGGGCGAAGACCCCACACGTGTTTATTACGGCACCGATACCCATGCCTTCGGCCTCCTCATCGGTGCGCTTTTATCCCTTCTACTCACCTCGACGTCGAAGGAGGCAAAGGCGGATTCGTGGGCGTCGACAAGCACAGGCGTTATCGCCGGCACCATCGGGTCCTTTGCCTTAATCGGATACCTGGCGCAGCTGGTGTGGATGGGCGCGGACCTTGAGTTCACCTACCGCGGCGGCCTGGTCCTCACCAGCCTCCTCGGCGCGGCAATGATCTGGGGCGTGGTGCGTGAGACCGGACCGCTCACATGGCTCTTCCGCACCCGGGTGATGCGGTGGCTGGGCCAGCGTTCCTTCTCGCTGTACCTGTGGCATTGGCCGGTGGTGATGATCCTCCGCGAGCTGTCTGATGCCCCGGCGTGGCTGCTGGGACTACTCGCGCTTCCCGTGTCCTGCCTGTTGGCTGAGGTGACGTATCAGTTCGTGGAAAACCCCTTCCGCCGCGCCGGATATGTCGCCACGTGGCGCACTTACTGGGCTTCGCGCCCCACTGTGGGAGAGATGAAGGAAGGGTTCGGCAAGGCCATGTGGCCTGCCGTGCCCGCCATGGTGATCTTCTCCGCGCTGGGCGTGGCCTATGGGCTGGTCACGTCACAGGACCAGACCGAGCTGGAGCGAGAATTGGAGCGCATGTCGCAGGCCAATGAGCAGACCGCCGCATCGGCCCCAGCAACGCCGACAGAAACCACGAAGCCGAAGGAGAAGCGGGCGCTACCTGCGGGCACGGAGATCAACGCGGTGGGTGATTCGGTCATGCTTGCTGCTTCCGAAGCCCTCAACGAGCGCTTCCCCGGAATCCTCATCGATGCGGCGGTTTCCCGCCAGTATGGGGAGGCGATTCCTGCGATTCGACAGCTGAAGGACTCTGAACAGCTACGTTCCACCGTCTTTGTGGGGCTGGGAACGAACGGGCCGGCTGCGGACGGCGAGATGGACGAGCTCCTCACCATCCTCGGTTCCGATCGCACGGTTATCCTCGTCGTGCCCTACGGCGAGCGCGACTGGATGGGTCAGGCGCGCGCAGAGATTATCGAGGCCGCAAAGGAGCACGACAACGTCTACGTGGCCGACTGGTGCGGCATGGCCCAAGAGAACCCGGCGTTGCTCTACGACGACGGCGTGCACCCACAGGCCGAGGGCGCAGCGCTGTATGTGCAGGCGCTTTCCGACGCCCTCGAGCAGTACGCCAACGGGGACAAGTCCAGCACCACGGCCTGCTCGCTCTAGCCTTCGGCCGCTCTCGAGTCAGCTGCTCTCCAATCAGGGCAGTGCGCTAGCAGCATTGTCCCAGCAGCACTGCCAAAGTTGACAAAGTTCTGGCCAGATCCTGCGGCGGGAGCACATGTTTTGGCAACTCGGGCAGTTGACGTGATTCGCCTCTAGGTCTGAGCACATAGAAAACGGCCGGGGATGTGCCTCCCCGGCCGTTCTCGCTTCGCCGTTACTTGTGTGCTTCCTTCTTACTGGAAGCCAAGCTGCTCACTCTCCTATACGGAGAATTCAGCCATCTTATCCCAATTGGTCTTTCCATCGATGTGAGTGTTGATGATGTCCGGCGTCTCCACCAGGTACTTCGGGAGCTCCTCGCAGGAGCGCTTGAAGTGCTCGGTGTTGACGTGGTCAACGTCGGTGCCGTCCTTGTAGGACTCGAGGAGCAGGAAGCGCTGCTTGTCTTCCGGATCGCGGAACCACTTGAAATCGATACAGCCGGGCTCAGCCTGGCAGGCCTTGGTGTACCAGTCGATCTCGTCGAGGAAGGTCTCGGCATACTCGGGCTTGACGTGGAACTGTACGTTGATCAAAATCATGGGCCCCACTGTAACCTTCTCCACGAAAACGTGCAGAAGGCCCCGCCAATGGCTGAACTGAGCTAGCCCAATTCCAGCAGGGCCTTAAAAAGAGCCTCTCGGGAGGATTATTTGTTGAAGAAGTACTCCGCCACATAGACGTAGGTTCCGTCAAAAGCTTGGGCGACGCCGAAGCCGGTGCCATCCGTCTTGGTCACGGGCACGTCGCGGTTGAGCCAGTCCACGCGCTCCTTGGCCTCAGATTCGGTGAGCTTGTAAATGTTGCCGCTGCCCTCCTCCAGGTGGGTCAGCCCATCGCCTGCGTTGTCGTGGAAGGTGACCTTGCCAGCTGCTGCCTGGTTTGCCCACTCCTGCGCGATGTTCTTGGCGTTGGCATCCTCGTGGTGGCCCTGCTTGAGCAGGTGGGCGTGGGTAGCACCAACGAGTTCGCCGGCGACGGCCGGGGTCGGCTTCTTAATGAAGCCCGGCAACTGGACGTTAAACTGCTTCGCCAGGTCATAGGCCTGCGCAGGCAGCTCGATCTCTAAAGAGTTGACCTGCTCAACGGCCTGGGAAGACAGCTGGTTTACGTCCTGCAGCTGTGCGGAAGAGGAGTTAACCGGGGCGGCCTGGGCAGCGGACACCGACAGAGCAGTGGTGAGGGTAGCTGCCACGGCGGCGGTGGCGGACATGCGGGAAACACGACGGAAAGAATTCATGCCTTCCACCGTGCCACAAAAATGCTTCGGCGGAAAAAGACTTCCCGCTCATGTGGGATTTTCGATACCACTTTGTTATCACTTGCCGGTGGCTGCATGCCGGCATGGAAGAATAGCCAAGGCTGGCTTTAGTATGGATTTTTTAACGAGTATCCGAAAGGTGATCACTGTTGCTGGACGTCTTAACCGGTTTCGCCATCATTTTTGTGGTTATCGGCGTGGGCTTCATCATGGCTCGGCGCGGCGTTATCGGCGAAGGTGAGGCGCGCCTGCAGTTCAATCGCACGGCGTTCTGGGCGGCGACCCCAGCGCTGATCTTTTCCAGCGTGGCCACCTCTGACACCTCGGCCTTTGCCTCGCCGGTTGTCGCCGTCATCGCGATAGCTTCGGTCGCCACGATGGCCTTGTATTGGGTGCTGAGCGCGTTATTCTTCCGGCGTAGCGGAGCGGAAACCATGGCCGGCGCGGCCGCGGCCAGTTACTACAACTCGGTCAACATCGGGCTGCCCATCGCCACCTATGTCATCGGTGATGCCACCTTTGTGGTGCCAGCGCTCGTGCTGCAAATGGCAGTCCTCTCGCCCTTCATCATTGCCGGCCTCAACGCCCAGGGAACAAGCCTGCGTTCGATTTTAAGTTCCGTGGTCTCAGGGTTGACAGCCCCAGTGGTCATCGCGGCGATCGCCGGCTTCATCGTGTCCGCCGCAGGCTGGCACGTCCCCGACGTCATTATGGCTCCGCTCGAGATCCTTGGTGGTGCCTCCATCCCGATGATCCTGATGAGCTTTGGCGCCTCACTCACCGGCGACGGGCTGTTAGCCGTTGACCGCCTGCCGACGATTACCGCCACGGTTCTCAAGCTCATTGCTATGCCGGCGATTGCGCTGGCGGCCGGCTTGGCGTTGGGGCTGAGCGGCAACGAGCTCTACACAGCGCTGATCTTGGCCGCGCTTCCGACCGCACAGAACGTCTACAACTATGCCGCGACCTACCAGTCGGGAGAAACGGTGGCGCGCGATACGGTCTTCCTCACCACCTTCCTCTCGCTGCCGGCGATGCTGGGCATCGCGGCTCTCTTCGGGTAGGGCTGGGCCTACCCCTCGAGCTTCTCCCCCAACTCCAGCCATTCCATTTCTAGCTCTTCGCGCTCAGAGGCAATGGCCTTGAGCTCGGAGTCGAGCTTCGCTAGCTCACCGCTGTCCCCCTCACCGGAGGACATCTTCTCTGCAGCCACCGCCATCTTTTCGTTCAGCTTCGCCGTCTTATCGTCGAGCTTGCCCATCTTGCGCTCCAGCGCATTCATCTTCTTGGTCAGCTCGCGCTCTTCCTGGGAGCTCAACCGCTTGGCCGGGGCGGCATCCGCGCTCTGCTCGTCAGAGTTCTTGGAGGCTTCTCCTAAATCAAGGACGCCGCGGGCGGTGGCGGCCTCCATCTCCTGACGGCGGCGCAGGTATTCCTCGATTCCGCCCGGCAGGTTGGTGAGCTTGCCATCCCCAAACAGCGCATAGGTGTTATCCGCGATGCGCTCGATGAGGTAGCGGTCGTGCGAGATGACCACCAAGGTGCCCGGCCACGAGTCCAGAAGAGACTCCAGCTCCTGGAGAGTATCGATGTCGAGGTCGTTCGTGGGCTCGTCGAGAAGCAGCACGTTTGGCTCCGCCATAAGCACGCGGGTCAGCTGCAGACGGCGGCGCTCACCGCCGGAGAGGTCGCCGACCGGCGTGCGCTGGCGCTTGGCGGAAAAACCCAGGCGCTCCGCGAGCTGGGACGCGGACAGTTCCTTCTTGCCTAGGTGAACGTAGGTGGCGACGTCTTCGACGGCGTCGAGAAGCCGGCGCTCCGGATCCAGATCATCGAGCTCCTGGCGCAGCCAGCCCAGGCGCACCGTCTTGCCCTCGATGCGCTTGCCAGCGGCAAGCTCGACTTCACCAGCAAGGGCGCGCAGCAGCGTGGTCTTGCCCGAACCGTTAACACCAACGAGGCCGATGCGCTCGCCCGGCGCCAAGCGCCAGGTGAGGTGATCCACGAGCGTGCGACCGTCCGGGGTTGTGACCTTTGCGTCCTCGAGCTCAATGACGACTCGTCCCTGGCGCTGCTTGGAAAAGGCCATGAGCTCGACCTTGTCGCGCGGTGCGGGGACGTCGGCGATGAGTGCCTCGGCTGCCTCGATGCGATAGCGCGGCTTCGAGGTACGCGCCGGCGCTCCGCGACGCAGCCACGCCAGCTCCTTGCGGGCCAAGTTCTGCCGGCGCTGCTCAATAGCATCGGCTTGGCGGGCGCGCTCGGCGCGGGCAAAGGTCCAGTCGTTATAGCCACCCTCGTAGGCATCGACGACACCGTCGTGCACCTCCCAGGTAGTGGTGGCCACGGTGTCGAGGAACCAGCGGTCGTGCGTGACGACGACGACCGCTAGCTTGCGCGAAAGCAGGTGGCTGGCCAGCCATTGCACACCTTCGACGTCGAGGTGGTTGGTCGGCTCATCGAGCACCACGATGTCGAGGTCTTGAACGAGTGCGGCAGCCAGGTTGACGCGGCGGCGCTCACCACCGGAGAGCGAGCCCACAGGGGTGTCTAGCCCTAGGTCAACAATGCCGAGGCCGCCGAGGACATCGCGCACCTTCGCGTTGGATGCCCACTCGAAAGTCTCCAAGCCCAACGGCTCAATGATGGCTTGGGCGATGGTGAGCGATTCTTCTAATTCAAAGCGCTGGGTCACCACCGCCATGCGCAATTCCGAGTTGTGGGACACGCGGCCCGAG
Source organism: Corynebacterium sp. HMSC035E02 (assembly GCF_001836065.1). Classification (NCBI taxonomy): domain Bacteria; kingdom Bacillati; phylum Actinomycetota; class Actinomycetes; order Mycobacteriales; family Corynebacteriaceae; genus Corynebacterium; species Corynebacterium sp. HMSC035E02. Next base: position 65,126 of record NZ_KV827376.1, on the reverse strand, counting down.
TCTGGGGATTCGATACCGGTGAGAACTTCCAGCAGCGTCGTTTTGCCGCCGCCGTTGACGCCGACGATGCCGATGCGATCACCGGTTTGCACGCCGAGGGAGACCCCGTCCAGCAGGGTCTTAAGACCGAAGGACTTGGTTACGTTTTCAAGGTTAATGAGGTTCGCCATATCGAGAGTTCATCTTAGTGCCTCAGCGCGGTTACCCCCGCACCATTACCTTTATTGCTATTGATTTTCACTTCCAATACTCTGGCGCACTATGAAAAAAGAACGTCTCGCCCTGTGCGCCGCACTTTCCGCCACGATCCTCACCATGTCCGCTTGCTCCTCCCCTGACAGCGAGGAATCCACGTCGCCCTCCAGCACTGAAGCCTCCCACGCGCATGCCGAGCACAGCGATGGCCATGACGGGGAGCACAGCCATGACGGCTTCGAAGCCGCTGAAGGTGAGACTGAGGTAGCCGAGCTGCCAAACCGTATCCTTCTTTCGCACAAAAACGGCCTCACCACGCTCGACGGCGAAACCGGTGAGGTCATCGAGAGCGAAGATCTGAAAGCATTCCTCCGTCTAAGCGATGCCGGCGATAACCGCCACATCATGGTGACCAAGGGCGATAGCTTCCTCACCTTCGACACGGGGCGCATCACTAAGCCCCACGGCGACCACAAGCACTACTACGCGGCGCAGCCGCAGCTTCTCAGCGCAGCCATCGACGCACCGCACGCCGGTCACGTGGTTCACCACGACGGCTTTACCGCGCTCTTCTCCGACGGCGATGGTGTGGCACGGATTTACAAGACCGAGGACATCGGCAAGGAAGACGCCAAGCCTGTCAACACCGTCGAGACAGGCGCTGCGCACCACGGTGTGGCCGTCCCGCTGAAAGACGGCTCCGTGGTCACCACGAAGGGCACGGAAGACGAGCGCCACACCATCCAGCACCTCGACAAATCCGGCAAGGTCCTTGCGGAAACCACTGAGTGTCCTGGCGTCCACGGCGAAGCTGCCGCCGGCAACGGTTCCCTTTTCTTCGGCTGCGAGGATGGGCCCGTCGTCTTCGACGGCACTGAATTCCACAAGATCGACGTCTCCGCATACGCGGGCAAGGACGGATACCAGCGCTCCGGCAATTCTGCGGGTTCGGAGGAATCCAAGATCATCTTGGCAGACAACAAGACCGACAAGGATGCCGACTTCGAGCGTCCCACCTCAGTGACCCTCATCAATACGGAGGACTACTCTGCCAAGAAGGTCGAGCTGGGCGAATCCTATTGGTTCCGCTCGTTGGCCCGCGGCCCCTTGGGTGAGGCACTAGTCCTCACGACCGACGGCAAACTCAACGTCATCGACCCAGATTCCGGCGAGGTAACAAAGAAGATTGACGCTATCTCCCAGTGGAAGGAAAACGAGGAGTGGCAACAGCCGGGTCCGATCCTCAAGGCGGCAAACGGCTATGCCTACGTAACGGATGCGAACAAGCAAGAACTGGTGGTCCTTGACCTCCTCGGCGACCAGGAAGCACAGCGCTACAAGCTCGACTTCAAGCCCGTGGAGATGGCCGTTCTTTAAGGACCGCTAACTAATGCAACGCGGGTGCTAGACCAGCGTTGCTCCGGTTGCGGGGCCTGTGGTCACCAGGCCACGGGTTCCGCGGTTATCGGCGCAGACCTGGGCCACCACTTCCTGTGCGGTCTCCTCGTCCTCGCAGAGGAAAGCACAGGTCGGCCCAGACCCGGAAACGATGCCCTTGAGGGCGCCGGCGGCCTCACCGGTGTCGAGAATCTTGCGTAAGTCCGGACGCAGAGAGAGTGCTGCCGGCTGGAGGTCGTTGTGCATCACCGCGGCAAGTTCGTGGGGGTTGCCGCCGACGAGGGCTTGGCCCACGGCTTCCGTGTCCAAGTGTGGCGTGCTTCCACGGCCGGCAGCGCGCAGCTCATCCAGTTTGTGGAAGACAGAGGGTGTGGACAAGCCCTCCGCATTGGTGATGATTGCCCAGATATAGCGCCCGCGCGAGAGCATCGGGGTCAAGAGTTCGCCGCGCCCGCGCCCCAAGGCCGTGCCGCCCATGAGGGTAAAAGGCACGTCGGAGCCCAGTTCCGCGGCGAGTTCGTAGAGCTTCTCCATGCTGAGAGCTTCACGTCCGAATTCGGTACTCAAAGATTGGTTGGCCAAAAGCAAGGCGGCCGCGGCATCAGCAGAGCCACCGGCCATGCCCCCGGCGGCGGGGATGTTCTTTTCCATCGTGAGCGTGCCAGCAGCTGGCAACATGAGGTTGTGGGCCACCAGTTCCACCGCGCGCCACGCAAGATTCTCGGCTGACGCCGGCACACCCTTCGCGTGGTTGCCGGTGACCTCCACTGCGGTTTTCTCGCCCCAGCGGTAGCTCACGCGGTCATGTACGTCGAGGGCCTGAAACACGGTGGCCAGCTCATGGAAACCATCCGCGCGTGCCTCCCCCACCCCCAGGTGCAGGTTGACCTTGGCGTGGGCGCGCGCCTGCCAGATCTGCGGGGAGTCGTCTCCTGTCCTACTCATGAGGCTTCCGCCAATCGGACGAAGTCCTCCACGCCCAGCTTCTCACCGCGCAGGCGCGGATCGATATCCGCCGCGCGCAGCGCTTCCTCGGCTGCTGCGGCGGAACCATAGAAACCTGCCAGGGCGGCGCGAAGTGTCTTGCGGCGTTGGGCAAAGGCGGCGTCGATCAGCGCAAAGAGCCGCGGCCGTAGTGTCTCGTCGAAGGGGCGGGTGCAATCGATGCGCACCAACCCTGACTCAATCTTGGGTGCCGGCCAAAACACGTTCTTGCCAATCGTGCCGGCCTGGCGAACCGGTCCATAGAAGGATGCTTTCACGCTGGGGATGCCATAGACCTTGCTGCCTGGCGCGGCGGCGAGGCGCTCAGCTACTTCCAGCTGCACCATGACCAGGACGCGGCGAATGGATGGGTAGACCTCCAGCAGGTGGAGCAGCACCGGCACCGCCACGTTATAGGGCAAGTTGGCTACCAAGGCGGTCGGCTCCCCCAACTCCCCTGCCGCAACGGTGAGCGCGTCCTTCTCCACCACGGTGAGGCGATCCGCAAAGTTGGCTGCCCGCGCCGCCACGGTATCTGGGAGCTTGCCTGCCAGGCGCGGGTCAATCTCCACGGCCGTCACGTGCTCGACTTCGCCCAGTAGTCCCAAGGTCAGCGAACCCAAACCAGGGCCGACCTCCACCACGCGGTCCTCCGGTTGCAGGTCCGCGGCAGCCACGATGCGCCGGATGGTGTTGGGATCATGCAGAAAGTTCTGGCCCAGCTTCTTTGTCGGCGTCACGTCGAGCTCAGCGGCGAGCTCGCGGATCTCCACCGGGCCCAGCAGGTGGGGTTGTGTCATGTCATCCAGACTAATACGCAGGGCGCTGAAGCTTTAGCGCAGGCCGAGCTTCGAGGTGCAGGCGGGCCATGCGCCCCAGCCCTGCGCGGCCTGAACCTTCTGGGCCACCGCAATCTGCTGCTCGCGGGAGGCCTGCCAGGCCTGCGGGGCGTACTCGGTGCCGCCAAAGGCAGCCCAGGTCGACGGGGTGAACTGCAGGCCGCCGGAGAAACCGTTACCGGTGTTGATGGACCAGTTACCGGTGGCCTCACACTGTGCCAAGGCATCCCATACGGAGCCCTCAGCAACGGCCGGTGCGGTGGACTTCGGCTTGGTACCGCGCGCGATGACTGCGGCGACGGCCTCGGTGCGCACGTCTTCCTTGATGATGTCGTTGGACTCTTCTGCACCGTTGACCTTCACAATCTTGCGGGTCACGGTGCGTGAACCTGGGGTGCCCTCCTCGCGGACTTCCTCAGTGCCTTCTTCCAGCTCCGGGTCATCAACGTAGGTAGCTGGTGCGTCGAAGTCCTCCGTCTTCTCCTCTTCGGAGATGTCCACGCGGTCCACGGTGATGGCCGTGCCGGCCTTGACGGGAGTGTCGAGGTCCGGCGACACACGGTCATCCTTGCCCACGGTGATACCGCGGGCTTCCAGTACGTCCTCCACGGTCTTAGCCGCAACGCTGGCGTAGGACACAGAGCCACCGTCAGAGAGCTTAATGATCTTCGGGGATACCACCTCAAGGTTCATTCCCTCAGTCAGAACCTCATCATCCTCGACGGTCTTGGAACCGGAGGTGATAGCAGCGCCCGGGACGATGCCGTCGAGTCCGCCCAGCAGGTCAGACACAGTGAGGTCAGTGGAGGACATCTTCGTCTCCACGCCATCGATGGTCACCGCAACCGGCTTGGCGGTGCGAACGGTAATCGAGTCACCATCGGAGACCTGCTCAGACAGCGCCGGGTAGACAACGTCCTCCCCGCCAACGCTCACACCTGCAGCCTCGAGAGCCGCGTTAACATCGCCGGCGAAGGTAGCCAGCTGGGTGGTCTCACCGTTGATGTCGAGCGTGATGTCCTTCTGAGAACCGACGGCAACGACACCACCCACAGCCAACGTGCCGAGCACACCGCCGGTGGCCATGCGCAGCGGCAGGGAGCGGGAGTTGTTGATTCGCTTGATCTGCTTCTTCGGGGACATAAACCTTTACTCGTCTCTGCGTTGCTTCGTGCCCAGAGAGGCCTTTGCACTCTCCTCAGCACCTGACGTGGCGTGCAAGTGCACGCCAGCCGGCAACATCAAGGCCGGACTAACTTTGGATAACGATACGGTAACAGAGCGTAACGATCGAGACGTTCTCACACGCCGCCACCACTGGCAACACACTCGTCACACCAAACACGCGCGCCACCGTTGAGCAGCACCTTTGCTTTGAGTGAAGATCATCACACTCCGAAGACCTCGGCGAAGGTTTCAGCCACCTCTGCGGCCAAGTCTTCCACTTCTTGGCCGCGCGCCTGCGCCACGCAGCGGTACGTATGACCAATCAACGAAGGTTCATTACGCGCACCACGGAAGGGCTCCGGGGTCATGTACGGCGCGTCCGTCTCAATGAGCAGCTGCCCGGCTGGCGCGAGCGCTGCGGCTTGGCGCATCTCCTCGTTGCGCTTGAACGTCACGTTGCCGGCGAAGGACAAAACGTAGCCACGCTCCAGAGCCTCCTTGGCCACATCAAGTGGCGAGGAGAAACAGTGCAGCATGACCTTCGGCGCCTCAGCGCACTCCCCCAGCACGCGCATGAGATCCTCATCGGCCTCGCGGTTGTGGATCATCAGCGTCTTGCCCACCTTCGCTGCCAACTCGGCGTGCCAGTGAAGCGCTTCCTCCTGGACGTCAAGCGGCGCAGTTCGTTCCGGCTCATGATAAATCCAGTAGGTATCCAGACCCGTTTCCCCGATGGCCACGCAGCGCGGGTCCGCAGCCATTTCGCTCAGGCGCGCACGGGCGGCCTCGTCGAGTTCATGCGCCTTGGTGGGATGAATAGCGCAGGCCGCGTACACGTTGTCGAATTCCTGCGCCGCGGCCAAAGCCTTCTCCGCCTCCGCTAGGCCATCGCCCACGGTGACGATGCGCTCAACACCTGCGGCACGGGCACGCTCAACGAGGTCGGCGTCAGCGTCGCGGCAAGAGGCGAGGTGCGTGTGGGCGTCGATAAGCTGGCTCAAACCTTCGGCGGGAACGGGCATGGGGCGTGGCTTCTTCTTAGACATGGCTGCGAGTGTAGTCTTGCGCGCATGATAATCCGTGAAGCGACGGACGCCGACGTCCCCGCAATGACCGCCACCTTAAACTGGGCCATCCGGGAGACCCACTTCATCTTTCGCAGCGAACCCGCCACAGTGGAAGAGCGCACCGAGTATCTCCACCAGCTGCGCCGCGAAGCCTGTCCTTGTTTCGTGGCTTTCGATGACGATGGCGCGTACTTGGGCTGGGCACTCTACCGCCCCTACCGCGATCCTAAGGTGTGGCTGGGCTGCTACGAGACGACGATCTACGTTGATCCCACCGCCCACGGCCGCGGGGTAGGCACGCGCTTGCTCGATGCAGTCGTTCAGCATGCCCGCGAGGCGGAGCAGGTCCATACGCTGCTGGCACTCATCGTGGCGGACAACGTCGCATCCATCAAGTTGCATGAGAAGTTCGGCTTTGCCACTGTAGGAACGTTAAAAGAAGTCAGCCGCAAAGCTGGGCGCTGGATAGACCTCACCCACTTGCAACTCATGGTTTAAGGAACATCATGCACGTACGTCCCGCAGAGCTTGCCGACGCCCCCGCAATCGCCGCCATCTATAATGCCGCCTCCGCCGCGAAGCCGGCCACCAACCTAGTCACGTGGCAGGAGTCCGTCGAGGACCGCGAAAAGTGGCTCGCACAGATGGAGGAGGAAGGTTTTCCCGTCTATGTGGCGGTGGACGATGACGAAATCATTGGCTGGGCCGCCTACTTCCAGTTTGTCACCCCAGCTATCTACTACGGCACGGCGGAGGATTCCATCTATATTGCGGAGTCCGCACGGGGCAAGGGCGTGGGCAGCGAGCTCATGGACACGCTCATGGACCACGCGAAGGAAAATGACTACGTGGAGACGATGATTACCTACATCGTGGACACCAACGAGTCCTCCATTGCCCTGCACAAGAAGTTCGGGTTCGTGGAAACCGGCCGCATGCCCAATATCCACACCAAGGACGGCGTGCGCCTCGGGCTGGTGCACCTGCAGCGCGACTTCGACCGCTCCTAAAGCGGTTTGATGGCCACTAACTCAGGGAGGCGCGTGCCAGCCGCCCCACCACCAGTGACGGCACTGCCATTGTTGCCAAAGATCTGGCCAGA
>NZ_KV827376.1:0-58274 GCF_001836065.1 Corynebacterium sp. HMSC035E02 | reverse complement strand
TGCCATTGTTGCCAAAGATCTGGCCAGATCCCGCGGCGAGGCGAGAAACTTTGGCAACAACGGCGACTTCGGCTTGAGCAACTCACCCTGCGCTACGCGGTCACAGACGGCAAACGCGTTAAGCCGGCGCTGCCTGAAGCGGCACAATATCGTCCAGCTCGGCAAGAATTTTGTCCTCTGCGACATCCAAGTCGTAATGGGTCTGCAACCCCAGCCAGAACTGTGGGGACATTCCAAAAAACTTGGCAAGGCGAAGAGCCGTATCGGCGGTAATAGCCCGCTTTCCGTGGACGATTTCGTTAATACGTCGAGGCGGGACCCCTATCGAAACCGCGAGTTTGTGCTGGGTAATCCCCATTTCCTTAAGAAAATCTTCCATCAGGATTTCACCTGGGTGCACTGGGGGGAGCTTTTTAGTGGTAGTCAACGATCTCAACCTCCTCTGGCCCTAAAGCGGTCCACCGGAAGCAGATCCGCCATTGGTCATTGATACGAATACTATATTGACCCCGCCGATCGCCCTTCAACGCTTCGAGCCTATTCCCCGGAGGAATCCGAAGCTCATCTAGCCTCTGCACATAGCCCAATTGCCTCAGTTTGCGAAGAGCTACCGAGTGAATACGTGAATCTATCGAGGACACCCTCTCTCGATTCCATAAGCGCTCTGTATCCCTATCCGCGAACGACTGAATCATAAATGCACCATACCCCCCATAACGCGACACGTCAATAACGCGAGGCGTTAACTCTAACTAACGCTGCAATACAAAAGTTACCGCAACTAAGGAGGACCCCGCTAGGCAGCGAGCTCGTCGTCAATGTAGACCCGCCTAGTCGCGCGCAAACCCGCCATCAGCATGCAAAGGCTGAGCACCATCAGCGCAATCAGGACGGCCGTCCAGTTACCGGTAGCGCCGCGCACAACGCCCACGAAAAGCGGCAACAGCCCCGCCAAGATGTAGCCGCCCGGCTGCACAAAACCGGAGAGTCGTGCGGTCGTCAGCGCACTCCGAGTGCGGGCGGTGAGCAATGCCAGAGCCAGTGGGAAGCACATACCGCCGATCCCCATCATGCAGGCCCAGGCGAGCGGGGCGACGTCGGCAGCCACAAGGACCCCACCCCACCCAGCACAGGTGCACAGCGCCAGCACAATCGGTACGGGTGTTAGGCGGTCCAGGCGAGAAATTAGCCAGGGCATGATCACGCCGCCGGCGATGTTAAAGACACCGATGACAGCAAGTGCCACACTGGCGGTATCCTCACTCACGCCCTTCTCTACCAGCATGCGCGGCAGCCAACCCATTTGGACATAGGCCATGGAGGACTGCAGCCCGAAGAAAAAGAGCATGGCCACCGCCGTGGGCGAAGTGTACATGGGCTTTGGCGCGCCGGCACCGTCGATCGCCCCGTGGGCGACGTCCTTGCCAGCCTGCGGCAGAACCACTATCCACGCCGCCAGCTGCGCGATGGCGGGCAGGCACCAGATCCACAGCGCACCTTGCCACGTGCTTTGCGTCACCGCGGACAGCGGGCCAAGGGCGCTGGATACGCCCAGCATCGTGGTGTAGGTGGTCATCAACGCCACCAGCGTGCGGCCCGAACCATGTTGCTTGATCCACGCGGGAAGCAGAACGTTGGCTAGAGCGATGCCGCCGACAACGCACAGGGTCAACGCAATAAACAGCGGGAAGCTGCTCACCCACGGACGCAGCGCCAGGCCCACCACTAGGGCCAGCGTGCCGCCGGTCAAGGTACGGCTGAGCCCGCCCCGCCGAGCAATGGGCACGGCGGCCAAACCCATGGCCGCGAAGCACAGGCCAGGAAGCGCGGTCAACAAACCTGCCTGCCCAGAACTGATCCCAAAGAAATTCTGGATCTGCCCCAGCACCGGTGCCACCGAAGCGATACCGGATCGCAGGTTCAGCGCGGTGAGGCAAACAACGGAAAAGAGCAGGAAGGGCGCAAGCGAGCGCCGAAACGCCGAGCCCACGCCTTTACTTCTGAACCGGGGCCCACTCCGGGCCGGTCTCACCAAGCTCCGGGTCGAGCTTAGCCACCAGCGGCTTGGGCTTCTGCAGCGTCGTCCCCGGCGTAATGTCGACACGCTTCCACGCAGCCTGCTGCGCCGCGTAGTCACCGGTGATGATCGGGTACGGGTGATTCTCCGGCGGGAGGTCTACGCCAACGAGTTCGACCGGCATATCATCCACCACGTCTTCAATGCGCGGCTGTGCGGCCCAGACGCCCTCACGTCCCAGGGTCTCGTGCACCTTCTGTGCGGTGAAGGGCAAGAACGGGGTCAACATTACGTTGCAGTCGGAGACCACCTGCAGTGCGGTCCACAGCACGGTGGCCAGACGCTCGCGCTGGGTTTCATCCTTGGCCAGCTTCCACGGCTCCATCGCCGCGACATAGGCATTGGCCTCGCCGACGACGTGCATGATGGCGGTCATGGCCTGCTTGAACTTGGACTGCTCGAGGAAATTCGCGGCGGTGGTGAAGGTCTCCTCCGCCAGTGCCAGGATGTCCTTGTCTGCCTGCTCCAGCGCGGCCGGGGCCGGGACCTCGCCGAAGTTCTTGTGGGCCATCGACACGGTGCGGTTGACCAGGTTGCCCCAGCCGTTGGCAAGCTCGTTGTTGATACGGCGCACGAACTCATCCCAGGTGAAGTCAGTGTCATTGTTTTCTGGGCCGGCAACGGCGATGAAGTAGCGCAGTGCGTCTGGGCCGAACTCCTCGAGGAAGTCCTTGACGTAGATAACGACGCCCTTGGAGGAGGAGAACTTGGAGCCGGACATGGTCAGGTATTCCGAAGACACAATCTCCGTGGGCAGGTTGAGCTCACCGTAGGTGTGCAGCTCACCGCCCTTGGAGCCCTTGCCCGCGTAGCCCAAGAGCTCTGCTGGCCAGATCTGGGAGTGAAAGGTGATGTTGTCCTTGCCTTGGAAGTAGTAGTGGCGTGCCTGCGGGTTCTGCCAGTAGTCCTTCCAAGCCTCCGGGTTGCCGGTGCGGTGGGCCCACTCGATGGAGGAAGACAGGTAACCAATCACCGCGTCGAACCACACGTAGAGCTTCTTCGCGCCGTTATCCTCCCAGCCTTCGACCGGAATGGGAATGCCCCAGTCGATGTCACGGGTCATGGTGCGCGGGCGCATATCCTCCAGCAGGTTGAGGGAGAACTTGAGAACGTTGGGACGCCAGTCCTCGCGCGTCTTCAGCCACTCTTCGAGGACGTCCTTGACCGCAGGAAGATCCAGCAGGAAGTGCTCGGTATCGATGAACTTCGGGGTTTCGCCGTTGATCTTGGACACCGGGTTGATGAGATCTACCGGATCGAGTTGGTTGCCGCAGTTATCGCACTGGTCACCGCGCGCGCCATCGGCACCACACAGCGGACAGGTTCCCTCGATATAGCGGTCAGGCAAGGTACGGCCCGTGGACGGCGAAATGGCGCCCTGGGTGGTCTCCTTAATCATGTAGCCGTTCTCGTACAGCCCCTTGAACAGCTCCTGCACCACCGCGTAGTGGTTGCGAGTGGTGGTGCGGGTAAAGAGGTCATAAGACAGGCCGAGCCCAGCCAGGTCGGTGACAATCTGGCGGTTGTAGCGATCCGCCAATTCACGAACCGTCACGCCTTCCTTATCCGCCTGCACGAGCAACGGGGTGCCATGCTCGTCGGTACCGGAAACCATGAGGACGTCGTTGCCACGCATTCGCTGGAAACGGGCGAACACGTCGGAAGGAACACCGAAACCCGCCACGTGTCCGATGTGGCGGGGTCCGTTGGCATAGGGCCAAGCAACATTAACGACAACTGTCTCAGTCATGGCCCCTACTCTATCGAACACCCCCTCACCGGCAATGCAGTGAGGGGGTGTATGAGAGAAATGCTCGCGCCAGAACTAGTTCTTGTGGCTGTGCTGGCGGCGGCGGGCCTTGTAGGCCTGTTCGCGCTGGAACTCGCGGTGCAGGCGACGCTCACGCGCCAGCTTGCGCTGGAAGGCCTGGGACTCGCGGTACTCGCGGTAAATTACGTCGTTGCTCAAGTCCTTGTAAATAGCGAACATGAGGCCGACGAGGATGAAGAGGAATGGCAGCGCCGCCACGATGGTGACGTTCTGCAGGTTCGACAGGGCATTCTCGCTCGACAGCAGCAAGGTCAGGCCGACAGCCGCAGTGAGCACACCCCATGCCGCGGACAGCCACGGCTTGGCGGTGGTAGCGCCAGACTGGGACATCGAGCCCATGACTGTCGACGCCGAGTCGGCCGACGTAATGAAGAACGTGGCAAGGAGCAGGGCGGCGACGATGCCCGCGATGAAACCACCGGGGAGGTTCTGCAGCAGGTTGAACAGCTCCTGCTCGGCAGACTCACCGGAGATGGAGTTGCCGTTCTGCTCCATGTGGATGGCGGTACCGCCGAAGATGGCAAACCACACCGTGGAGACACCAGCCGGGACGAGAAGCACACCAACGCAGAACTCGCGGACGGAACGGCCGCGCGAAATGCGGGCGAGGAACATGCCCACGAACGGCGACCAGGAAACCCACCAAGCCCAGTAGAAAATGGTCCAGGTAGATAGCCACTCGCCAGCGTTTCCGTTATCGGACTCAGCGGTACGAGCGATCATCTCGGTGAAGTTCGCCAGGTAGTTACCAATGGAGCCTGGGATCTGGTTCAAAATCGACACGGTTGGGCCGAAGACGAACACGAAGATGGCCAGCAGAGCCGCCAAGACCATATTGGTGTTAGAGAGGTACTGAATACCTTTGCCTACACCCGACATGGCCGACAGAATAAAGGCCAAGGTCAGCACGAGAACGATGCCGATGACGACGTTCTGCGTGGGGTTCTCAATAATTCCGGAGGCCTGCAGGCCTGCCTGAATCTGCATCGCGCCGAGGCCCAGCGAACAAGCGGTGCCAAAGACGGTGGCGAAGATGGCCAAGATATCAATGATCTTGCCTGCGAATCCGTCGGCGGCGCGCTGGCCAATGAGCGGCACGAAGGCCTGGCTCAACAACTGCTTGCGGCCAATACGGAAGGTGGAATAAGCGATGGCAAGCCCCACGATGGCGTACACGGCCCATGGGTGCAGGGTCCAGTGGAACATGGCCGTGGCCATTGAGGTTCCTACCTCATTCTCACCATGGCCCGGAACGCCGTTCTTAAAGTAGTTGAGCGGCTCGGAAGCACCATAGAACATCAAGCCGATGCCCATGCCGGCAGCGAACATCATCGCAATCCAAGAGACCGTGGAGAATTCCGGTTCCTCGTTAATCTTGCCCAAACGAATGGTGCCGAACTTCGAGGCCGCAACGCAGATAACGAAAACCACAAAAATGGTCCCGAAGAGCACATAGGCCCAGCCAAAGTTATTCACCACGAAGCTCAGAGCATTGCTGGAGAAGGAGGCAAAGCTCTCTGGAGCGGCCAAGCCCCATGCCACAAAGGCGGCAACGAGCAGGCCGGCGATTCCCACAATGGTCCAGTCGATCGGTGAATCAATGCCGCCTGGGCCAAATTTCTCGTCCTCTTCCTCCTCCACTGGCGCGGGAGCCGCCTCAGGATTGAACGCCTTGTTGGTGAGCATATCCTGAAGCTGGCTCGTGGCCGAGGAAGCCTCGAGGCGCTCGTCGACGGTGCGGTATTCCTCTACCGCGGCCGGCGAGCTCTCGCCTTGGGGCACAGCCGAAGACACCCCCGTATCCTTTACATTGTCTGCATTCGTCGAGTCTGTCATACCTCCCGACCTTGGTGCTGTCTCATCAACTAGTCAAACTAAAACGGAAACAAAAAGACTATTCACCACATGCATTTCGGGCATATAGCGTTCCTAAAGCGTCTCTCACGAGCTTCTTTGAACGACCGCTATTCCACCGCAGCTGCCGAATCTGTACCGCAACTGTGCAGCTTGCCAGCTTGTTCGGAGGCATTTCCGAGGTATGGCATCCCTACCGCGCATGCCGCGGCCACGCCGGGTCACATAACGATGCCATAACGATTGGCCCAAAAGAGACGGGCATCACCAGAATTTATTGTTAAAGCTCAGCCGCGCGCGGCGAGGTATGCATCATAGAGTTCGCGGTTGGACCACTCGGTTCCCGCTGCTGCCTGCTTGCAGGCATCCTTGGCCCGCACGCCCCGCTCAACCTCCGCACGGACCTGCTCCACGAGGGCCTCCAACGACACGGGTGCGGCATCCCCGCCCTCGATGACGACGGTGATTTCACCCCGCGCATTCTCCTGCGCCCACTCGGCAAGCTCGCCCAAGGTGCCACGCTTGATTTCCTCGTAGGTCTTCGTCAGCTCACGGCAGACCGCAGCGCGGCGCTCCGCGCCGAGGATCGCTGAGGCGTCGCCAAGCGTCTGCGCTAGACGGTGCGGGGATTCAAAGAAAGCAATGGCACGGCGCTCCCCCACGAGGGACTCCAGCCAGGCTTTACGCGGTCCGGGTTTGCGCGGCGGGAAGGCATCGAAGAGGAAATGCCCCACCCCCAGTCCGGAAAGTGCAAGCGCAGTCGGCACCGCCGAGGGCCCCGGAAAACAGGTCACAGGCACATCCGCTTCCACCGCAGCGGTGACGATGGAGTGCCCAGGATCGGAGACCAGCGGCATGCCAGCATCCGACACCACGAGAACCGTGCCCGTCCGGGCAGCGTTGACGAGCGCGCGCGAGCGCTCCTCTTCGTTGTGGTCGAAATTGGAAACCACCTTGCCGCGGATCTCTACCCCCAGCGCCTGGGCCAGGTTACGAACGCGGCGGGTGTCTTCCGCAGCGATCACATCCGCGTGGCCCAACGCCTGCATCAATCGGGCAGAAGCATCACCGGGATTTCCCAGCGGCGTGGCGGCCAGGATGACTCCACGCGGCAGGGGTTCAAGCTGAAGACTCATACCCCCAGCATGGCACACGCACGCTAGACTCTTCCGCGTGAGTATCGCAATCCTTACTGATCGATCTGGCCGCACCAGCCGCGCGCGCGTCCCCGCCGCCCGCGGCATCCATAGCCGGCCAGCTCCCCCTGCTCCCCGGCACTACACCTGGACCAAGGCCGACACGATCAGCACCGCCATCATCGCTGTGCTGGCATTCATCACGCGGTTTGCAGGTCTCGCCGCACCGGTCTCCGAGGGAACTCCCGTCTTCGACGAGAAGCATTACGTGCCGCAGGCATGGGACATGGTCACCAGCTGGCACAACCTCTTCCTCGGCGGCATCGAGTCCAACCCGGGCTACGGCCTGGTTGTGCACCCACCGCTGGCCAAGCAGATTGTCGCGATATCGGAGGCCATCTTCGGCTACACCCCACTGGGCTGGCGGGCCATGGCCGCGCTCTTTGGCGTGGGCACCGTGCTACTCACCATGGCGCTGGCACGCCGCTTGTCCGGTTCCTGGCAGGTGGGCTTCCTCGCCGGCCTGCTCGCCGTGTGCGACGGCGTGCTGCTCGTGGCCTCCAAGTTCGGAATGCTTGACATCTTCCAGGTCTTCTTCATCGTCGCCGCTGCCTGGGCCTTGGCGCGGGATCACCAGCAGATGCGCGAGCGCCTGCACGCCGCCTTCCTGTCAGGCACGATGGGGGACTCCGACTTCGGCCCCAGATTTGGTTTCCGGTGGTGGCGTTTTACTGCCGGCGTTTTCCTGGGGCTAACGCTGGCCGTGAAGTGGTCAGGCCTGTACTACATCATGTTCTTCGGTCTCATGAGCGTTTTCTCGGATCTCGCTCTGCGCCGCTTGTATGGCGTACGCCGCTACATCGTGGGCACGCTGGTACGCGATACCCCAGCAGCCCTGGCCTCACTCGTTGCGGTCCCCGTAGCCCTGTATGCGTGGTCTTGGCGCGCTTGGTTTGCCGATGAGACCGCCGTCTACCGCCACGCGAAGGTTGACGGCACGATCGAGGATGGCTCTTGGTTGCTCCACCTCCCCGAGCCTCTTGCCGGTTGGTTCTACTACCACTCCTCTGTGCTGGAGTTCCACGCCTCCTTGACCTCCTCAGGTGGCCACAGCCACCCCTGGGACTCCAAGCCATGGGCTTGGCTGGTGGCCGCACGCCCCATCCTCTACTACTCCTCCACGGACATCTCTTGCGGGGACGGCGGATCCTGCCGCAGGATGCTGTACCTCTTTGGTACCCCGGTCATTTGGTGGCTGGTCATCCCGGCGGTGCTGTGGGGACTGTGGTCCTTGCTCGTGCGACGCAACCGCGCCTTCCTCATCCCGCTTGTGGGTGCCGCGGCGGGTTTCCTGCCCTGGCTCATGGTCTTTGACCGACAGATGTACTTCTTCTACGCCACGGCGTTCATTCCGTTCGTCATCGTGCTGATCTCTCTGGCTTTGGGGCAAATGATTGGACGTGGACGGGTTCTGCAATGGCGCTGGCTCACGGAGCTTTTTGGGGCCGCGATGCCGCTGGGCACCTTCCTTACCGTGTGCTACGCCGCGCTCGTCGTGGCAATGTTTGCCTACTTCTCCCCGATTCTCTACGGCTACCTCATCCCGGATTCTTGGTATCACTCCATGATGTGGCTACCGTCCTGGACCTAAACCCCTGGCCCTACACTCTGGCCCAAGCCACTTAGGCTTGGGCCCTTAGGCTCGGCCTCGTAGACGTGGCCTTTAAGGCTTAGCGCGGGTTAGCGGACAACGTCCTATACACGTCCCGTAGCAAAAAGCCCCGGTCGGCCGCCCACGCCCACCCCAGGCTGGCCGTTGCGAGACCGGTGCCGATGAGGATATAAACCTGCTCCGCGACAACGCTGCCCAAGGCAAAGTCGCGCATGGTAAAGCCGCACAAGAACGCGAATATAGTGCAGACCACCGGCAGCAATCCAGGAGCTGAGGCTGGGCGCCAGGCGGCAAAGGCTAAACCGCTCGCCAGGCCGAAGCGCAGCGCCGCAGCCTCCATCACAAGGTGTGCGCGCTCCGGGTCGGCCCCTTCGGCGAGGGTTCCTTCACTGCCCAGGGTGGTCAAGCCGGAAGCGCTGACGACGACCACGATCGCCCAAATCAGAAACGCCACGGCCAACACTCCGAGAGCTACCCGTGCCAACGTGAGCGATGCCTGCCGTGCGCTGGAGGCCCGCTGCCACTCCGGCTCCACGCCAGCCAGGATGACCTCCGACAAGTCCTGCGGCGGCAGGCCCTCAGGTTCCACGAGGCTCAGTGAGCGAGACAAGGCCGCCGCCTTCTCCCGGAAGGCGGCGCACTCCGGGCAGCCGGAGACATGCGCGTCAATGACATCAGGCGCCAGCTGCGGGGCTTCCCCATCGAGCTGCGCGGAGATCGCCGCTTGCACCTGCTCATGCGTCAGCACGGCTCAACACCCCATCCACACTCGCCCGGCCGGAGCCGAAGACAACGATCATGAGCAGCGACACGATGAGCACCAGCGGGTACTCGATGCCACCATCGGCGGCGAAGAGGCCATTGCCCATATGTACGAAGTACAACGCACAGGCCATAAGCAGCGCCAATGCCCCTGCCACAAAGGTGGTGAGCAGGCCGACTACGAGGGCCGCCCCGCCCAGCATTTCTGCGAAGGCAGCCAAGTACGCCGAGGTCTGCGGTTGCGGAACTCCCCATGCGGAGAATTGACCGGTTACCTCGTCCATGCCGCTAAAGAACATCTTGTCCACACCGTGCGCGACGAAGATAACTCCCAGCACCGCGCGGAAGATGAGCAGCGCGGCATCGCGTACGGCGGGTCTATTCATGGTTCATAGACTACCCTGGATGACCACCTCCCTCCGAAAGGACTCCCCTCCTACCATGCACATGTGGACCTCGCTGGACACTCCGCTCGGCCGTCTTCTCCTTGTCTCCTCTAAGCGGGGTTTGTCACGGGTGTGTTTCCCCGGTGAATCCCCGGATCTCAGCGGTCTGCAGCGCCTCCCCGATGGCCCTACCAGCGCCCGACACCACAGTTTTGCGGACGCTGGTGTTGCGGGAGCTAGTGTTGCGGGGGCCGACGCTCTCGTCGCCGCTGCCCAGCAGATCACCGAATACTTTGCGGGCACGCGTAGGGACTTTGAGCTGCTTCTCGACGTCCCCGCATCCCCACACACCTTCCGCGACCGCGCGCAACGTGCGCTGCGCGATATCCCATTCGGTGAGCGCTGGACCTATTCGCGCCTCGCTGCTGCCGCCGGTAGTGCGCAGGCCGCCCGCGCTGCTGGAAGCGCCTGTGCTACGAACCCGCTTCCCATCGTGGTGCCGTGCCACCGCGTCGTTCCTGCAAGCGGCAGCCTCGGTTCCTATCGTGGGGGCACAGCCGCGAAGCAGATGCTGTTGGAGCATGAGGCCACGCTCTGCGGCACGAGGCCGTGAGAGCCGTGGGGAACCGATGAACCGATTCTGCAGTCTAAAAAGGCATGACTAGTACACAGATGGCAAACGATACGAGACTTGTTTATGACTCCGCAGGGCTTGGCCGCCCCGCCTGGGCAATGACCTCCCCGCTTCTCCAAGAGTATTACGACACCGAATGGGGCATGCCCGTCCATGAGGAATCCGCCCTGCTGGAACGCCTCTGCCTGGAAGGTTTCCAGGCCGGGTTGAGCTGGGAACTAGTGCTGCGCAAGCGCGAAGCCTTCCGCGCTGCCTTTGTGGGTTTTGATGCAGACCTACTGGCCAGCTTCGGGGAGGAAGAAGTCGAGCGCCTCATGAACAATGCGGGGATCATCCGCAACCGTCTGAAAATCAACGCGGTGCTTAACAACGCGAAGGCCACGGTGGCCTTGCGGGAGACAGGCGGGCTCGATGAATTCATCTGGAGCTTCCTGCCCGCTGACACGATTGCGCCGGAAAGCGAAGAGGATATTCCAAAATACACGCAAGAAGCCTTGGACATGTCCAAGGCTTTGAAGAAGGCCGGCTTCAAGTTCGTCGGCCCAGTGACGTGTTTCTCCCTGATGACGGCCATCGGGATGGTTGACGCCCACCTAGTAGGCTCCCATCGGCGCGGCACATCCGGCATCTGGCCGGCCTAGGGGCCGGGTGGATTAACCAACTCGGCGGGCTGCTAGGTCATCGCGGCGCTGGCGCGAAGAGGGATGGGGACCGTCGAAGCCATCGTCGCTATCGCCCTCCGAGTAGACGGGCAGGTAGTCAAAGTCCGGGCTCTCATCATCGATTTCCAAGATGAGTGCGCCCGGGCGGCGCAGGTTGGGTGGCAGCGACTCGGCGGGGTTCTCCGCATTGCGCACACCCAAACGGGCGCGGCGCAGGTGGTAGACGCGTCGGCGCAGCAGCTCCCGCTCGCGGCGCACCTGGGCGCGCAGGGCCACCAGGTAGACCATGGTCATAACGCCGGCAATACCCGCCAGCCACCACGTCCAGCTCCCCACGACAATGCCCAGGCACACCGTAGCTACCACTGCTACCGCCAAGCCGATGAGCGTGCGCTGGCGGCGCTGATAACGCGTGGCGGAGGCTTCCTTTTCCTTCACCGGATCCCAGCCACCGCGGCCCAGGCGGCGCTGGGCGAAGGCCAGTTCCTCGGCGGACAGCTCGGTATCGCTTCCGCTCACATCCTCGTCCTCAGTCTCAGCAGCAACAAGGTCCCCGCCCTGCGGGACTGCGTCCGAGCCTTCCTCTGTGTCTTCGGCATCAGCGCTCTCCGCTTCAACCGCTGCTTCGTCGGAGTTGCTCACATCAGACGCAGCCGGTGCTTCCTCCACCGCGTCGATGGCACCCGGATACATCAGATCAACCGGCGAGGTATAGGTCTCATCGAAGTCATAGGCATCCTCGGCCACGCCGGCGTTGGCAGGAGCCGTGAATACCTCGGCAGCATCCGCCTCAACGTTCTCAGCCTCCTGCTCCGACCCATGATCATCCTCGGCAGCGTCGTCGGAATCGTCCTCGAGCTCGAAGTCCGTCTCGGCGTCCTCAGCTTCTACGACTTCGCCATCAATCGTGTCCGCCACTACGGATTCGGCAGCGCTCTTTCCTTCGCCATCGCCCTGGAGCGACTCCGCGGTATCAGCAACCCCCTCGGCCTCAACCAGCTCATACTCGGCTTCCTCATCGCTGGCCTCCGCTGCTGCCGGGGCGTGCGGGCGGATGTCCTCCTTGCCCAGGCGCGGTTTACGGCGGCCCGGCACGGAGCCGGAATCTCCTTCGAAGAGCACGCGGGTCTCTTCAAAGGCCTCACCTGTGTGGCTCATCGGACGCTGCGAGCGCAAAAGCAACGGAGCGAGGATGAAGAGCCACAGCACGATTACGAGAATGATCGGCACGGCAGTCATCATGTGGCTGAGTCCCACTTTCAGGGGTCGACGAAAAAAGGGAATATAACTAGGCCCCTACTCTAGCTGCCCAACCCCGCCCCGTGGGCACCAACGAACCCCTAAATTACAAGGTTGTTACTCAAGTGAAAGCAGAGGTAGTTGACCTAAACAATCTCCCAACCCATCACCGGCTTAGCAACAGCTAAGCCACCTGCTACGCCCCCGCGATTCGTCCCGCCGCACGGAGGCGCTCCACCGCCCCAGAGGCAAAATCCTCGCGATTAAGAGCCAAAAAGTGATGGTCCCGCCACGCGCCGTCGATATGCAGGTTGCGGCGCAGGAACCCTTCATCGCGGAACCCGTTGCTGTGCAGCACCTTGCCTGAAGCGGGGTTCTCCGGCAGATAGGTCGCCGTCACACGATGCAGCCCCACACGATAAAAGGCATGGTCCACGCCAAGAGCACAGGCAGCAGTAGCCACGCCCGCACCGTGCACCGCGGAATGCACCCAATAGCCAATCCAGCATTCGCTGACCCCTCCATGCTGGATATTTCCTAAGGTCAATTGCCCACAGAAGTGGCCATCAACCTCAATGACCAGCGGCACCACTGTCCCGGCCCGGGCCGAGTCACGCAGAAACATCAGGTGATTCCACCAAGCCGACTGGGAGTGCGCCGCATCCCACCCCGTCGGCAGCGTCGGCTCCACCGGTTTGAGGAAATCCCTATCCTCGATGCGCTGCCGTCGCCACGCCGCACCGTCCCTCCGCAACAGCGGGCGCAAACGTAGCGTCGCCCCGCGCGGGAAGACACGAGACTCCCGCAGCCGTACCGCGGGTGTAGCTTCTGGCCAACCCGGATGATCGGGGTTGACCCCACCGGTGGCGGGAGTAGAAAAGCGCCCCGCGGCGGTACCAAAAGGATCAAGCATGACGTGTGTGCCGGCGGCTAGCTGCGCTGGGTCAGGAACAGGACGTCCACCACGTCCCCGGGACGGATCTCTGTCACTTCCTCCGGAATGCGGATCATCGCGTTCGCTTCCGAGAGCCCTGCGAGCAGGTGCGCCGGCGCACCCGCCGCACCGCCCAGTCCTTCCACCAGATAGTCAGAGGTTTCGGCATCCCGCATGAGCCGGGCGCGGATGTAGCCGCGGCGTCCCGGGCGGGATTCCATGTGGTTGAGCACACGTGCGCGCACCACGCGACGTTGGCCGCTGCGCTTGCCTAGCGAGAGACGGATCAGCGGGCGCACAAAGACCTCGAAGATAACCAGCGCGGACACCGGGTTCGAGGGCAGCAGGAAGGTCGGGATGCGCTCCTCCCCCAACAGGCCGAAGCCCTGGACCGATCCCGGGTGCATGGCTACGCGTGAGGTATCCACATCTCCCAACTCATCAAGGACCTCGCGGATTTCTTCCGAACCCGCGCCACCCACGGCGCCGGAGATCACCAGCACCTCGCTGCGCGCCAGGTAGGTTTCCAAAGCCTCGCGCACGCGACGCGGCTCGCCGGCGGCGATGCCGACGCGGTGCACGTCCGCGCCCGCCTCCTTCGCGGCCGCTGCAAGCGAATAAGAGTTCACGTCGAAGACTTGACCTAGGCCGGGCTCGCGGTCGACGTCGACAAGCTCCTTGCCGAAGGACACGATGGTCACGCGCGGGCGGGGGTACGCCAGCACCTTCGAACGCCCCACCGCCGCAAGCAGGCCAATCTGCGCTGGGCCCAAGATGGTACCGGAGGATACGGCAACATCCCCGGGCTGAATATCATCGCCCACGCGGCGCACGAAGTCCCCCGAGCGCACCGGGCGGTGCGAGGTCACGCGCTTGCGGCCACGGTCGGTCCACTCGAGGGGAAGGACGGCGTCGGCAAGCGTCGGCAGAGGCGCGCCCGTGTACACGCGCACCGCTTGCTTGGGCTGCAAACGCAAAGGCTGGCGCGAACCTGCGGGAACCTCCCCCACTACAGGCAGGGAACGCTCAATCTCCATCTCGGTGGCGGGTGCATCCGCATCCTCAATGTCGTGGCGGGAGCGTGCCTTGAGGGCTTTTTCTCCCCCAACGTCCACGGCGCGCACGGCATAGCCATCAATGGCTGCTTGCGGAAACCCCGGGAGCGGCTGGTTTGCCTGCACCTCCTCCGCGCACTTGAGACCTAGGGCATTCGCGATGGCGATGCGTACCGGCTCGGGAGTCATCGCTGCATCAAGAATGAACGCCATCTGGTCATCGACCGAACGCATGTACCGCCTGCCTTTACTCTGGGGTATGTGGGGCCTAAAGGGATGGAAGTTACTGGAGTAGAGCTTAGCGCGCTAGGCGTGCGAAGGCTTAGCCCTTCAGCCCCTTTTCTTCTTCGTAATCCTCCACAATCTTCTTAATCGCCTTGTAGAGCGCGGGACCGTATTTCTCATCGCGCAGACCAAAGTCCACGTTGGCTGGGATATAACCGCCCGGGTTGCCAAGGTCGTGGCGCTTGCCTTGGTGAACTACGACGTGAACTGGGTGTCCCTCCTTAATGAGGAGCTCGATGGCATCGGTCAGCTGCAGCTCCCCACCCTTGCCCGGCTTGATACGGCGAAGGGCATCAAAAATCTTCCTGTCGAGCAAGTAGCGCCCAGTGGCCACGAGGTTCGAAGGCGCATCTTCCGGATCCGGCTTCTCCACCATGCCCACAACCTTCTTCACGCCCGGCGCGTTGGTGTCCTCGACGTCGAAGACCCCGTAGTTATAGGTCTCTTCGCGTGACACCTCGAAGGCGCACAACACGCTGCCGCCCAGGGCGGCGCGAACCCGGGCCATCTCCCCCATGACGGTGGCCGGCAGGACAATGTCATCCGGCAGCATGACGGCGAAGAATTCTTCGTCATCCTCCAACACGGATTCCGCTAAGCCCACCGCGTGGCCCAGGCCCAGCGGCTTTTCCTGCTCCACGGAAATCGGGTGGATCAACTGAGCAGCACGCTTGACCTTGGCCACTTGCTCGTCTTTGCCGCGGGCGTGGAGGGTCTCGACGAGATCGGGGAACTCATCAAAGTGCCGCATCACTTCCTGCTTGTTCGGCGCGGTAATCACCGCAAGGCGCTGGGCGCCCACGGACGCGGCCTCTTCCGCAATGAGTTCAATACCCGGCGTATCAACGACGGGGAGCAGCTCCTTCGGTACGGTCTTGGTGGCGGGCAAGAAGCGGGTGCCCATGCCAGCAGCGGGGACAACGACCGTAGCGATCCCGGTGTGGGAATCCTCGTGTGCAATAGCCATAAGTTCCACTTTACAATGCGCCCTTCCCGCTCCCGTGCTGCGCTACGCCGTCTCGCTATGATTGACAACCATGACGACCTCCCCCAAGGACGCCTTAAGATCCTCACTCCTTAACGCGCGGCGCGAGCGCAGCGCCGAGCAGCGCGCTGATGACAACGCCGCGTGGTGCGCCGGTGTGGGTGAATTACTCACTCCTGCGATGCGTGTTGCCGCCTACCATCCCCTGGGCACAGAGCCGGGTGGCCCCGACTTCGTGGAGACCGTGTCCGCACTCTGCAAGGAGGTCTACCTTCCCATTTCAGGCAAAAACGGTGAGCTCTTGTGGACGCTGTATGGCGGGCCGGAGGCCATGCGCCCAGGGGCATTAGGGATTGCAGAGCCCGTCGGGCAGCGCCATAGCAGCGAAATCCTGGCGCACCTCGACCTCATCTTGGCGCCCGCGATGGCGGTGAGCGAGTCAGGCATGCGCCTCGGAAAAGGCGCCGGCTACTACGACCGCGCACTCACCCCGCTTCCCACTGGGAACCCGCCTGTCGTGGCTCTCGTCCACTCCAGCGAGGTCCGGGACGTCCCCTTCGAGGAACACGACCGTCCCGTCGATGGCATCCTCACCGAGCGCGGGATGCGCTGGCTTTAATCGGCCCCTTCTCAGATTCCATGCCGCCGCCTGGGAACCGCGCGGGTCGGAGCGCAGTCTAAAAAGGTATGGACTTTCTTCACGTTCTGCGCACCCCCGGGCATCGCCGCAGCGTTCTTCTGCGCCGCGTAACGGCCGCAGTCTTGCTCGTGGCCGCGGCGGCCAGCGCGCTCGCTTCTACCCGTGAGCAGCCGCGCGTGGTGGTCATGGCCCGGGACGTCGCCGCCGGGGAGACGCTGGCACTTGGCGATGTCTCCGTGGCCCGCGTCCCCTCCTCCGCTCTCCCCGCCACGGCGTTGGGGAGCAACCCGGAAGATGCGGTGGGGCGAGTTCTGGTGGCGGCGGCCAGCGCCGGCGAAATACTTACCACCACCCGGCTGCTCAGTTCGGACCTCATCGCAGACTTCGGGATGGAAGACGGCCACCTTATCCCACTCACGCTCGCCGAGCCAGACGTTGCCCGCAACCTCCATCACGGCGATACGGTCAATATTGTCGGTGCCCTCGACGGTGGTGACGACGCTTCCCTCCCCGCCCGCGGTTCAACGATTGCCCGTGGCGCACGCGTCGTGTCGGTGGGTGCCGGCGGAGAGGATGCCCGCACGCACACACTCCTCGTTGCGCTACCAGCCGAAGCAGCCGAAGCTGTGGCAGCCGCGTCACTGGCACAACCGCTCACGGTTGTCATTGTGGGCGATCGCGCCCACAGCTAGCTTGACCTGTGAGAATCGCCGCATTTATGTAAAAAGGTTGTTAGAGAATGTTGCCGTGACACGAAAACTCTGCCTACTATAGGCACATCCACTCAGGCGCTTTATGCTCTTGCAGTCTCGCGACTGCCGCGCGACCCCGCGGCACCACCTGCAGGATGGCGCACAAAAGTGGCTTTCGCTATTCCAGTATTTCCACATGCTTCGTCTTACGTTGGCGCCCCTGCGCATCTAGGGCCTCTCTTAGAGAGCATTATGGCTCTATGCCTGCTCTTCTCCGACTTTTCTGAACAGCGTTCGGGCGCACAGTCCGGACTACACAGAGCAGACGCTTAAGACACAAGAAGCACCTACCCCCGTAGATAGGACAACCACCACCATGCTCAAGGGCTTTAAAGATTTCATCCTGCGCGGCAACGTCATCGAGTTGGCCGTAGCGGTCATCATCGGTGCCGCCTTCACCGCGATCGTCACCTCCATCACCGATCACATCATCCAGCCGCTGATTAACTCCCTCGGCTCCCCAGACTTTGGTGGCCTGGGCTTCGCAATTACCGATAACCCGGAGACCTTCCTGGACTTCGGTGCAGTCATCACCGCCCTTATCAACTTTCTCATCGTTGCCGCTGTCATCTACTTCGTCATCGTTGCTCCGATCAACGCCGTCACCGAGCACGCTAAGCGCCGCCAGGGCGTTGACCCGGAGGAGCCGGCTCCGACCACCGAGCAGCTGCTCGGCGAGATCCGCGACCTGCTCGCTGCTGAAAACGGTGGCACCACCACCAACAAGCCTGGCTCCAGCATCTAAGCCAGCAGCCCCAAGCCTAAAAATCCCGCAGAACCGGCATTTCGCCGAAGTTCTGCGGGATTTTCTTTTGCCTCCGCCCGCTGCTCACGCACTACTGCGTGGTGCCAAAATGCGGCGGCATGTTCTCGCGGTAGAAGGCCTCTCCCGTGGCCTCGTCCTCGCTGTCACCACCGGGGCCGCCTGCGTCCGCCTCAAAGCTCACGGTGCGCAGCTCATCGGCCCCTGCGGCGGAAGAAGAGCCAGCGGCCCCAGACATTGGCCCGTGAGGAACATCGAAGCTGCGATCGTAATTCTCGGCCGTCGAAGGACGCTTCGCGCGACGGCGCGCCCGCGGGGTACGCGGTGTGGAATCAGCCATTAGACGCTGGACTTCTGCAGCTGATCGACGAGGTGGTGCACCAAGGGGGTCAGCGTAGCCATGCCATCGCGTACCGCCGCGCGGGAAGATGCGACGTTGACAATCACCGTTGAACCAGACACTCCCGAAATGCCGCGGGATGTGCACGCATCCACCGCACCGCATGCTTGGCCGGAGGAGCGCAGGGCCTGGGCCACGCCAGGGACCATTTGGTCCAGCACCGCGCGAGTCGCCTCTGGGGTCTTATCGCGCGGGCCAACGCCCGTGCCGCCAATCGTGAGGACCAGGTCAACGCCCCCGACCACGCCGGTTTCAATCGCCTGCCGGATTTTGGACTTCTTGGAACGAACGATTACTGCGCCGTCGACGGTGAAATCAGCTTCAGCCAACAGTTCGCCCGCCAAGCGCGACGTGTCCTGCGCTGCATCATCTGGGTGGTCGGTGACGATCACGACGAGCGCGCGGCGCGGTGCTTGCACACTTTGTTCTTGTTCGCTCGCGATGAGGAAGGCGTCATCTGGTTCGGTGACATCATCGAGTTCGCGTGAGGCATCGCGCCCCAGCAACTCAGTTGCGTCGGTGTTTTCTGCCACGGAGGTTCTCCTTAAAGATAGGGGCGGAATCTTCCGGTAGTGGTTTCTTCACAAGGTCTCAGGGTGCGGTGTTCGTGCGGCGCTCACGCACCGCCCAAGTATTTGTTAACTTACTCGCTTGCCAGAGTTACCTCTACCTTTCTCACATCTTCGCTGTCTCGGCTCCGTACCTCCAAGGTCACGGTCGCGCCGAACTCCTGGGAACGGGTTGCCGCGATGAGGGCATCAGAGCTTTCAATAAGCCGATCGTTGACGCGGGTGACCACGTCACCAGACTTGAGCCCTGCCTTATCGGCTGGGCTATCGCGTTCTACATCGACGATCTCCGCACCAAGGGTGTCGCTTTGCGCGCGGACCTTAACGCCCAAGGTTGGGTGCTTGACCTTGCCATTGTTGATGAGCTCATCGGCCATCCGCTTGGCAAAGTTGGAGGGAATAGCGAATCCCAGACCGATGGAACCGCCCTCGGAATTCGAGCTACCCGATAGCGAGGCAATCATCGAGTTCATTCCAATGATGTTGCCTTCCATGTCCACCAAGGGACCACCGGAGTTGCCTGGGTTGACGGCGGCGTCGGTCTGGATGGCGTCGATCAGCGAGGACTCCCCACCTTCCTGCGAAGCACGGACGGGACGGTTCTTGGCCGAGACAATTCCGGAAGTCACCGTAGCGTTGAGTCCCAGCGGGGAACCGACGGCAACGACCTCTTGCCCCACCGCGGCAGCGTCCGAATCACCGAACTGCAGGAAGGGAAGCTCGTTAACGTCATCAATCTTGATGACAGCAACGTCCGTGGTCGCATCCGAGGCCACAAACGTGGCGCTATGGCGGGAACCATCATTCATGGTCACTTCCAAGCGCCCGCCTTGATCCGCGCCGGCGACGACGTGGTGATTGGTCAACACGTAGCCGTCCGGGGAAATAATCGAGCCCGAGCCCTCGGCACCGCCGGAGCGGGTAATGGAGTAAATGGATACCACTGCTGGAAGTACCTTCGATGCCACGTCCTCGACGGAGCCGTCGGCAGGCTCTTTACCGGTGCTGTTGGCCACCGGCTGGCGCTCCAAGACCTCATTGACCGTCGAGGTGGAGGACTTGTCCTTGCCCACCGTTCCGACCACCACGCCGGTAACACCGCCGGCAGCGATGAAGGCTACGAGCATCATGGACAGCGCGGTGCCCAGGCCGACCTTGCGCTTGGCCTTAGGCTCATCGCTCGGTTCCACGACCCGTACGCCTGCCCCCTCTTGGCCGCCGAAGAACTGGTTCTGATTACCAGCATGCGCCGCAGTGTAGCGCTGACCGGCATAAGGCTGTGTTCCCTCCTGCGAGTGCTGCCCTGCCGAAGGCTGCTGTGCTGCCAAACGCTGCTGACCTTGTTGACCGAATCCATAATTCGAACCGCCATACGGCGCCTGCGCCCCGTAAGGCGCCTGGGAAGGCTGGTTGCCAAAAGAAGAAGCCTGGGCTCCCTGCCCCGCCTGGCTTCCGTAGGGCGACTGTCCGCCTTGCCTCGATGTATCCGACCGCGGCTGATTCCAGCCATTCGATTCACTTCCCGCAGAAGGTACCTCGCCTCGCTGCTGTGATTGTCCCCGTCCGTCAAAGTTCTGCGGGCTATCCATGGGGTTATCCATGTTCGAATTCCTCATATTCATGTCAGGTAGTGTGCACCATCGCGCTGGCGCGTATCTGATACTAATCTGCCAGTGTGCTACGAGAAGCTGGACGTTTCCTGTGCGCCTTGAGCTGGGGTGATCCCTGGCACACTAGCCCTGATTGAACCACCGCTCCGCAAAGATATGGCCGCGGTCGTTGCGCTCTTTCGGTTGGCTGACCGCGGGGTCGTGTAGCTGCCCCGCTGACTGCTGCTCAGCGGAGAGTTCGGACTGGAAATCGTAGGGCAAGTCTTCCAGCCCGTCCACCAAGGCATCACCTTCGGTGGGGTGCCCGGGCAGGATAACCTCCATGCGCGTTCCGCCGTCCGCGGAATCCTTGATGGTGATCTCTCCATTGTGCCTCTCCACCACGGATTTCACGATTGCTAGGCCCAATCCTGATCCCGGCATGGCACGGGCTTCAGCAGAACGGTAGAAGCGCTCAAATACCTTGTCCCGTTCCTCCGGAGCGATGCCGGGGCCAGAATCGTCAACGCGCAGGCGCACCTTGTCAGGGGCGATTTGCCGCATGGACACGCGCACGGTCCCCGTCGGCGGGGACCACTTCGCAGCATTGTCCATAAGGTTGAGGGTGGCACGGCCCAGCGCAAAAGGATCGCCGTCGATCATCCACGGGATAAACCGCACGCGGAAGTCCACGTCAGGACGGCGGCGCTTGGCGCGGTTGAGCGAATTCTCCAACACTTCGTGCAGCTCAACGGGCTCCGGCTCCTTCTCAGTGGCGTCCTCGCGCGCTAGGTCAACCAAGTCACCGATCAGGGTGGCCAATTCCGACATCTGCGCCATTACGTCATCTTCGAGGTCGCGCCGGTCTTCCTCACTGATGCCAAACCCGCCACCGGACTTATTGAGCATCATGAGAAGCTCAATGTTCGTCCGCATGGACGTCAGCGGGGTCTTAAGCTCGTGGCCGGCATCAGCCACAAACTGTGATTGCTGCACGCGCGCGTGCTGCAGGGCGGAAAGCATTCGGTTAAAGGACACAGTAAGTTGTGCCATTTCATCGTTGCTCTCCACGGCAATCGGCCGCAGGTCATTGGTCTGCGTCACGTAATCAGCAGCCCGCTTGAGGCGAGCGATCGGCTCCATGCCGGTCTTGGACACCACCATTCCCGCGAAGACGGAAAGCAGCACGCCAAAGGCCACGATAATCAGCAGCGCGGAGCCCACCGCGGACACAATCTCCTCCGTGGGACCAAGGTCCTTGGCCAGGACTACCGTGGCGCCACCTTCCTGGGACTTGGCCAGCACGCGCTCACCACCCAGGGTGCGGATGGAGCTTTCCATGGTGTCCCCGTCCGGTTTAAAGTCCCCACCCACCGGCAAGGCGTCACCATAGGAAAAGGTAGCTGCTGGCGGAGAGATAGAGACCCGAGTCGAAGGATTGTAGAGCTTAAAAGAAGCGATCTCCTGATCGATATTCTCCACGAAGCGCGGATCCTGTGCCTGCTCCATCAGCACGTCCGCTTGCTGCATGATTTGCTTGTCGACGCTCGCCGTCATCGACGCCGCAACCAACCAGTAGGTCACCAACGTCATCACTGCCACCGAGACAGCGACAACGACACCAGTAACCAAAGAAAGGCGCCACCGAAGCGGCGCCCGCGAAGCCCAGCCGCGACGACCTGACAGGCCCAACCACGCCGTGGAATCTAGGTCTTCAGAAGGCACCGCGTCGGGCGCGGGCCTCCGCAAAATCACGCGATAGCCTCCCTCATGACATAGCCGACGCCACGCACGGTGTGGATAAGTCGCGGCTCGCCATCTTCTTCGGTCTTCTTACGCAGGTAGCCGATGTACACCTCGAGAGCGTTGCCTGAGGTAGGGAAATCATAGCCCCATACTTCTTCCAGGATGGTGTTGCGGGAGAGCACCTTGCGCGGGTTCTCCATGAGCAAGCGCAACAAGGCGAATTCGGTGCGCGTCAGTGAAATCTGACGGTCACCACGGGTGACTTCGCGCGTATCGGCATCGAGCTTGAGGTCCTCAAAACTCAGCTGGGTTTCAACGGGCTGCTGCTTGCCGATCGACTCCGCAGCAGCACGACGGACCAGGGAACGAACACGAGCCAAAAGCTCTTCAAGAGCGAAAGGCTTGGGCAGGTAATCGTCGGCACCCGCATCGAGGCCTGCAACGCGGTCAGACACGCCATCACGAGCCGTGAGCACGAGGATTGGACGGTCCCAACCCTCACTGCGCAAGGTTCGGCAGACTTCCAAGCCGTCCATGTTCGGCATCATCACATCGAGGATGAGCAGTCCTGGGTTCTCCCTGTGGACCATCTCGACGGCCTCTACGCCATCGGCGGCCAACATTACGTCGTAGCCATTAAACTTCAAGGAGCGGCGAAGCGATTCGCGTACGGCCTGCTCGTCATCCACGACAAGAATCTTCATGTTTCCAATTATGTCCTATCTAAGGCGCATTCACGAAGTGGGCCTAGTTCTTTCGCCCCCTTAAATCACCCCTTAAGATTTTATTCACCCCACTACCCGTGGCATCAGCGAACGCCCAGACAAGAAAGGCACCGCAGCCAAGCACTGCAGCCTCGAGAATGAGTCACTGCAGCGGGCAACTAGGCCAACACAAATGCCCCGAGGGATTCACTTAGAAAGGGTGAATCTCTCGGGGCAATAATTGCAGCCTTGAGGCTTAGAAAGCCTTAGAACTGCTCCACGTCGACCAGGCCGAGCTTGGCGGCCTTCACCAGACGGCGCGGGATGCGCACGGTCTGGCCGTCGATGGTGACTTCCTGGAGGGCGACGTTGTCAGCCTTCCACTGGGAACGGCGAGAGTGGGTGTTCGCGCGGGACTTCTTAAACTTAGGAGTTGCCATCTTTTCCTATCCTCCTTACGCGTTCTTCTTCTTGCGGCGAGCCATTGCACCGAAGCGCTGGTTGAACTTCTCAACGCGGCCAGCGGTATCCATAACGCGCTGGGCACCGGTCCAGAACGGGTGGGACTCAGCGGTGACGTCAACGACGATGAGCGGGTACTCGTTGCCGTCTTCCCACTCAACGGTGCGATCGGAGGTAGCGGTGGACTTGGTCAGGAAGGAGTGGCCGGTACCGGCATCCTTGAAGACCACCGGGTGGTAATCCGGGTGGATATCTTTCTTCATATGTCGATTCCCTCAGGGTTGAACTACGGGTCGGTTCCTTCCGCAACACATCTCCGGCGTGGAAGGAAGTGTGAAAGGATCGTGCCCGAGTTGGGTCTCTATACTTACAAACTGTGCGGCTCGTGCCGACAACTTGACATATCCTACAGGCCACCAGCATTAAAACCGAAATCGCTCTGGCCTCCACCGCCGCGCTCCGACGGACAGAATCCACAACCACACCCCTCACCTGCCCCTTCGGCAGGAACGCGCGGTAGATCAGGTATAGATCAGCCGTAGCTCAGGTATAGATCAGAGGTATCCACACCGGCCCGCACGCCGGCGGTGATTAGGTTCTGCAGGCTGTGGCATGTAAGATTTCCCCTTGCTGTTGTCAAAGTAATCGTTTTACGCCCCCATCAACTGGTGTTCAACGGATTAAGCCTCCTGCTCAACCTCACTTTTTCGAGCGCCGCGCCTCACCGCGGAAATAGGCCTCCGTTAGTCGCTTTCGATGTGGGCGGCTAGGAGAAAGAAGACCCATGTCGGCTATTTGCCAGGTAACGGGCCGCAAGCCGGAATTCGGCAAGCAGGTCTCGCACTCGCACCGCCGCACCTCGCGCCGTTGGAACCCCAACGTGCAGCGTCGTCGGTACTACCTGCCCTCTGAGGGCCGTACCATCACCCTGACCGTTTCCACCAAGGGCATGAAGATCATCGACCGCGATGGCATCGAGTCCGTCGTGGCTAAGATTCGCGCACGTGGGGAGAAGATCTAAAGATGGCACGTAATGACATCCGTCCAATCATCAAACTGAAGTCCACTGCGGGCACCGGTTACACCTACGTGACCCGTAAGAACAAGCGCAACAACCCGGATCGCATCACCTTGAAGAAGTTCGATCCGATCGTCCGCAAGCACGTCGAATTCCGCGAGGAGCGATAATTTATGGCTAAGAAGTCAAAGATCGCCAAGAACGAGCAGCGCAAGGAAATCGTCGCCCGCTACGCGGAGCGTCGCGCTGAGCTCAAGGCAATCATCAAGAACCCGAACACCCCGGACGAAGAGCGCCTCGAGGCGCAGTTCGAGCTGAACCGTCAGCCGCGCGACGCCGCCCGCGTCCGCGTCCGTAACCGCGACTCCGCTGATGGACGTCCGCGCGGTTACCTCCGCAAGTTCGGTCTGTCCCGTGTCCGTATGCGCGGCATGGCTCACCGTGGTGAGCTGCCGGGCGTTCGCAAGTCCAGCTGGTAAAGGGGTACCCATACAATGGCTGTCAAGCGTAATAACCACAAGAAGTTCCGTATGGAGCAGACCCGCCGCCCGAAGAAGAACCCGCTCAAGGCCGAAGGCATTGAGAAGGTTGACTACAAGGAGATCAAGACCCTGCGTCTGTTCATCTCCGACCGCGGCAAGATCCGCTCCCGTCGCGTCACCGGTCTGACCCCGCAGCAGCAGCGTCAGGTTGCTACTGCCGTCAAGAACGCACGCGAAATGGCTCTCCTGCCGTTCACGTCCCGCTAAACACTAGCTGGTTTCAACAGCGCACTTTTGCCGCTGTACTCGTGACTCACTAGGACAGGACAAAAGAGCTTTCAGGCCGCCGCCTCCTTCCCCACCTCGGGGCAGGTAGGCGGCGGTCGTCGTTTTCGCGGTTAGGGCAGTTGCTCTGCCGCCCCGCAAATTCCCAGTGCTACATTGAAGAGCTAGAAAGCCCCTGACGGAAAGGCAACTAACACCTGATGCCGCTGCACGAATCCCTTACCGATCTCAGCGAACTAGCCGCCCACTGCCACTCCCC
This sequence comes from Corynebacterium sp. HMSC035E02, assembly GCF_001836065.1. Classification (NCBI taxonomy): domain Bacteria; kingdom Bacillati; phylum Actinomycetota; class Actinomycetes; order Mycobacteriales; family Corynebacteriaceae; genus Corynebacterium; species Corynebacterium sp. HMSC035E02. The sequence continues at coordinate 33,093 of NZ_KV827376.1, read as the reverse complement.
CGCCCATGCGCGTGGACTATTGGAAGAAGCCCAGGACCTTCTGCGCAATGCCACCGCCCACCGGGCTGACGGGGTCGAGCTTGCGGCGTGGTTTTCCCGCGTGGTCACCGATATTGTTCGCTCCCCAGGCCTTGCTAGCCCTGTGCGGCTGACAGGCGCTGCCGCCCGCGGGGATCTTCTCCCTTCACTTCCCATCACCTGGCTGGGCGCCGACGAGCAGCTGGAGCAGGTCATCATCGAGGCTGGCTTGCCCTGCGGCGCAGTCGCGGAATGCGCCTCAACTCGCGCTGACGCCGGCCTGCCGCTGGGCACCGGCGGCGAGGAGGAACTCTATGCCGAGGCTGTATCGCAGCGGCCAGCGCCCCTCAAGCTCGTGGATGGGCTGCCGGACCGCTCCGCCGAGGTGTCCATTCGCCGTTCCCTACTCGCCCCCGTTTCGGCCATCGCCCGCTGGGCAGCGCCGGCACCTCGGCCCACCCCTGACCGCCTTGCCATTGGCGTGGAGCGCGAATTGCTCACCGCAGCCGAGGCAGAAGGCCTGAGCCTGGCGTGGGGCACGGGCATCGCGCTGGAATTGGGGCGGTGGTACGAGGGCGTCGACAAGCACAGCGTTATTCTCGAAGACCTTCCGCCATTGGACCGCACCGCCTACGGCTCGGCGTGCCGCACAGTCTCCGCTGCCGTCGAATCCATAATGATCCGGCACGGTAATGTGGTTAGCTGAAGTCAAAGCTACGCTTTGACGAACGCCGTTCGCGGCGGGGTGTACGATTACTGACTTGCTGTCAGTTATTACATGAGTTTTATCGAAGGGAGTCCGCCTCATGGCAGGTAGCGTTGGCAGGCCAAGGAAGAATAGCCCACGCCGCCGGGGAAACACCGCGCGCGAGGAAATCCTAGATGCCTCATCCGAGCTCTTCACCACCCAGGGCTTTGCGACAACCTCGACGCACCAAATCGCCGATGCCGTCGGCATCCGGCAGGCATCGCTGTACTATCACTTCCCTTCCAAGACGGATATCTTCCTCACGCTGCTGAATTCCACCATCGAGCCCTCACTCGAGCTGGCGGAGGAGCTCGCGGCCTCGGATGCCGCGCCGGCGCAGCGCCTGTGGTCCCTGGTGGCCGCGGAGTCCCGTCTGCTCTTGACGTCGGCGTGGAACGTGGGCCGCCTGTACCAGCTTCCGGTGGCTAACTCCCCGGAGTTCGGCGAGTACCACGAGCAGCGTGATCGCCTCAAGGAGCACTTCCGCACTGCCGCCGCTGGCATTGTTGGTGATGATGACCCGCGCGTGGAGCTTCCTTTCCACATCGCGCTTTCCGTCATTGAGATGCGCCCCAACGATGGCACCGCGCCTTTCGACGCCTCGCAGCGCGTGCCGGAGCAATCCGCCATGCTTGCCGACGCCGCCCTAGCCGTCCTCGGCACCACCCCTCCCGACAACGCCGAAGCCACTACCTTGGAGCTGCTGAAGAACCGCAACGACTCCATCTCGGCATCCGCCGCTGCCGCGGCCGACCGCAAGAAGACGACGCGCTAACGACCGTGCCGGATGGCGTAATGCGCCAAGAAAGTCTTATACGGTTTATAGGCCTTTTCGCCGTCCGCCCGAAGACTGTCCACGAGGCGATCCATCTTGTGGTTGGTTTTCTTTTCGGTCCAGTCCAGAGCCTCAGCAATCTCGCGCACCGAGGGAATATCGGCATCAGTTGAACCCGGCTTCTTGAGGTAGCTGGCTAGCTGGCGCAGTAGCTCCTCCTGCTCATCGTTGGGCACATGGCGGGTGCGGGTGCGCTCTTCATCAAGGTCCTGCTCGCGCTTAGTCCGGCGCGAGTAGTTGCTGTTTTCGACATCGATATAGAGCTCGTAGGGGCATTCCGGGGTTTCAAACGTAATTCGTGACGGGCCCGGCGGCACGGCCGCCACCGAGCGCGGGCCGAGATCGATGCGGGAGAATCCCTTAACCCCGCGCAGCTCGATGCGCAGCGGAATGTGGCTGCCTACGTTGCAGATCATCCAGCCTTGACCGCCGTACCACAGTTGGAAAAGCTGACGGTGCAGGGTGAGGTCCCCCTCGCCGACCCGGAAGTCACCAGCGCGACCGACGACGACTTCCTCGCCCGGTGCCATGACCAGCACGCCGCCGATCAGGTCATCGATGCGCAACCTGGGCCCTCGGGGCGCGTCGTGCGATGGGAGTGGCTGTTGCTGGCTCATGGACACCTCCGTAGGCGGCTGGAAATTCGCGCACATCGCCTTTCGGCTCGGCGATATGCCTCAACAATGCCCTACAGTGTAGCGGCTCTCACCACAGTACTGCGGGGACAAGCCGCTTGCCCCAGCTTGTTGGGGACTAGGACACGATGGCCCATGTCACCACGAAAATGAGGATGATGACAACAACGGTGACTGTGATGATCAGAGCGTTCTGATTATCCTTTGTGGCTGGTTTGGCAGCTCTAGGCTCTGCCGCGGCACGCTTGTGAACGGTAGCCCCCGGTACCGCAGGAGTCACCGGCGTGGAGGGAGATACCGTCCCGGGTGAGGCGACAGGGTTAGCGGGAGCTACAAAACCGGTCGGCATAGCCTGCTCGACAGACCCAAAGGAACCGGCAGGTCGCGGCCAGTATTGCGTCGGCTGCCCAGGGGTTTTTGCCTGCCGTGGCTGCGCGGGTTCCGTCGCCTGGTTGGTGGTGGGCTGGGAACGGGAGACGTCGTCAAGCGCGGCAATGAAATCCCGGGCGCGCGCATAGCGTTGCATGGGCACGCTATCCAGCGCCTTGTTCAGGACAGTCTGCACCTGAGTCACCACCCGTGCGGTGTCCTTCGCCAGGAACGTCGTGAAAGCATCACTAGACAAGTCCGGGATGCGCCGCTGCCCTTCCCACTCACTGCGCGGCATCGTGTCCTTAAGGTGATGCAGCGTGAGCATCTCGAATGCAATAAGCGCTAGCGAGTAGTCATCCGCGCGCGCCGACATATCGTCATCGCCATAGGCATGACCATTATTTTCCGGGGCCAGGTACTTTTCAGTGCCCACGATGTGGCCAACCTTCGTCAGACGGGATTGCCCCTCTTCGATGCTGATCCCGAAATCGCTGAGCACGGCAGGCGGCAGGCTGCCCGGGGTCTTGCGCAACAGGATATTTGCGGGCTTGATATCGCGGTGTACCCACCCGGGATGTAGCTCGTGGTGCATGTAGTCCAGCGCCGAAGCAATCGGCGTGAGGTAGTAGACCACCTCAGCCACGCTAAACCCCCGGCCTTCCTGCGCGCGTTCCCGGATGGCGTGCGCCAGGGTTCCGCCGTCGATGAACGCCATCATCATGACGTCGTCACCGCGCGGCGTGGACTCCTTGGAATAGAACTGGACCACTCCCGGGTGACTGCCAATCTTGGTCAGCGCCTTCATTTCGTTGTTGAAGCGGGCGCGGGAGGCTTCATCGCGGACATCATCCAGCAGCACCTTGACGGCAAGCTCACGAGAAAGATCCGGATCGGTGGCATGGAAGACCTGCCCCATGCCGCCTTCACCCAGCAGGTACACGTTGGTGTACCGCTTCTGCTGGGTCAGCCATTGCACGAAGTAGGAATTAGTCACCGCCCCATTGCACCATATGCACAACCAAGCATGAGGGTGCCATGTCCCATCGCCCCCAAATGGAGGGGACTTCACCGTGGTTCAGTCAGGCATGCGGGAGCCAGTTATGCTACCTGTTGTTCTCTATAGTTTTCCAAGGACCCTATGACCACCCCAGGATTTGGCACTAACCCCTACGAGCACACGAGCCCTGTGCACGGCGGGCCTCAGCAGACCCAGCCCGACCAGCGCAACCTCGTTCCGATCATCTGCGCGATCGCCATCCTTATCGCACTCCTGATTTCCGGTGCCGTGATCTGGAATCACGTCCGCTCCACCGGCCAGGAAACCCCCAGTACCGCCGAATCCTCGGAGCAAGCGCAATCCTCCGCGGAAGAAACCGCACCAGAAGACGACGAAGAAGAGGACACGGAAGGCGCGCCGAGCGAGGAAGCACCAGAGACCTCAGCCAGCCCTGGAGCTGCTGACGTCCCAGAGGGCCTAACCGCGGCCGGCTGGTCCGACTACCCGGAGGCGCGTTGCCAGCAGGGCGAGGACATGGTCTTCGCCGCCGCAGGTTCCGATCCGGTTTCGCACATCGTTATCTGCGAAAAGCAGGACTCGCTCTTCTACCGCGGCGTGTGGTCTAACGGTGCCGCTTTCGGACCGGCCCGGGGTGAGGGCAGCTCCTATACCGCCTCCATCCTCGACCCCACCAGCGGCGAGGACACCGGTTCCGTGCTCACCATCCGCGGCACGGACTATGACATCGATGGCGAGGCGGGGGCCTTCGAGGACTACTGGCCGCGCTAGGGGTCCTTAGACCGCGCCTTGCTGACACCCTGCATCGGGCCATTCCACCTCGGCGGCGGCGAGCTGCTTGACTAGGTGCGTGAGCATCTGCTGGGCTTCTCCGTAGTCCCCGGACTCGGCCTTGGCATAAATGGCAACCGCCACCGTGTTCCCGCCCAGCGGGATAAGCCCCATCTGGCGGGCTTCATAGGCCCCGTCCGCGGCTGGGCCCCAGCCGCCCTTCATGACTGATCCTTCGAGGGTGCCCAGCCCATACTGCTGTGCGGGATCGGGCTGTCCCATGGCTGCCAGAACGGGGTCAGTGCCCTGCTGGCATCCCAGGTCGGCGACAAACTCTGCTTGCTCGGCTACCGGCCACTGCGTTTGGCCAAATGCACTAAAGCCGGGGCGCGGTGGCGTGGCGGGGACAGTTGCCGTGCCGATGATCTCCTGGGTTGCCTGCGCGGCGTGATCTCCCCCGCCGAGTGACTCCCAGAGGGAATCGGCCGCGGCATTATCGGAAAAGGTAATCGCCCGCGACACGGTCTCCGGATCCGCCACGCCGGCGCGCTCGGCAGCAATGGCCAGCGGCACCTTCGCTGTGGACCATGCGGACTGCGGGTCTGTGATGCCTGCTGCGGCGACGGTATCTGCGCCGGCCACCGCGATTCCGGTCCCCGGGTTGTCGGCCGCGATGGCTTCGAGGGCTTCGTGGATGTCGGAGGCCTCAATCACGGGTGGCTCCTTTTCGGGGGTGGACTCAGGCAGGGTGGGCTGGGGGCTGCTCGCTGCCGTGGGTTGCTCCGGCGCGGAGACATCGCCGATGGTGCAGGCGCTTAGCGACGCCACCGCAATCCCCGCGATCACCACTCGTGCTGCTGCTTGTTTCATCGTTGACCGCCTGCGCATTAGAGGATGTACACAACCGCATTGTTGCCACCTTTGCAGGTGACAAATTCACCGTTATCGGAGCAATCCATTGTGTAGTTCTGCTTGGTGGTTGGGCTGTAGGCCTCAATCGTGGCGTCATACTCATGGGTATCCACCCAGTGCTTGACGTACTCGTCCCGCACAGCGTTGGCGAATGGCTCCGACGTCACCTCAGTGCCGCGGTAGACGCTGTTGAAGTTGCCGCCGGGCTCATTTTTCCGCGCGGCGTCGTTCGCCGGTATCGCCCCCGCAGGCAAGTCGGGGTGCTCCGGGCGTTTCTGTGAGGCGGAGCTCGTCGTAGTCTCCTCCGTGGTCTTTTCCGCCTCATCCGCCGCAGAAACCGTCTCTTGGGTGTCGTCGTTGTCCTCGGTGAGCTGCGCCGCGGTGGTCAGGGGTGCATCAGCCTGAGTTCCCATGCCGCTATTTTTAAAGAAGATAAGGTAGGCCAGCGCGGCAATGACGAGCAGCACCGCCAGGATCAGCACGGCGATGAGCACATACTTTCCGCCGTTGCCGGAACCACGGTGCGCCGGCGCGCTCTCCGGGTAGGCAGTGGAATAGGCAACCGGTTGTTGTTCGTACTGGCCGCCGCCCTGCGCTGCTGACTGGGGCGGGAATTGCTGGGTGGGAAACTGCTGCTGGGCGTAGTTGCCTTGCGCTCCGGAGTGGGCGAAGGGGTTGGAGTAATTGCGCTCACCTTCCTGTGGGAAGGCCCGAGGGTGCACGGGGCGTTCCTGGGTGGGCGGGGCCTCAAAATCCACAGTGTCCGGGTGAGTTTCCTTGCGGGAAGGCTGTGGCTGGCCACCATTTCCCTGCGAGTGCTGGGAGCCGAATCCGTGGTTGCGATCTGAATCAGTCACCGGGGCCTCCGTAGATCTAGACATGTCAAGTGCGCCCTGTGGGCACGTTTCTATCTTTACTATCTTTACACAGCCGCACTGGTGACGGTGGCGTTCGAACGTGGCGGGGAGTACTCCCACGGGAGTGTCCCTCACACCACACAGACGGTGTCACAGAGTTTAGATTGTTAGAGGTACCTCTTATACTCCACCTTCCTGCGCACGGAAAGGCTGTTATTCTCCCGCCATGACTTTTCCTACCGGCCCTTCGGGCACGCCGCCGCATAACTCCGGCCCTTCCGGCTTCGGTTCCCCCGGGTTTGGCCGCCCCGGCGGTTCTCCCGTTCCACCCGGCCAGCCACAGGCTCGCCCGGGTGGCTTTGGCAACACACCGCCGTTTGGTGGGCAGCCCACTGGCACCCCGGCGCAGCCTTCCTTCGGTGGTGGCGCACCTACACCGCCGCCCCAACCCCAGCCGTCCCAGTACTCCGCGCCTGCTCCTCCACAAGGCAAGGGACGATTCAGCGGCGCTATTGCGGCGCTGATCTCCCTATTCATCGTGCTGGCTGTGGTCCTCGGTGTGGGCGCGTGGTTTATCTGGGGCCGCGAATCCTCCGACGATTCGCAGACCGGTGCCTCCTCTGAGCCGACGACGACCGCCTCGCTCGCGGGAGCTCCAATCACCACGTCCGCGCGCATCGACACCGACTTGGAAGCAGGCGGCGTAGTCATTGCCCGCACGTTCTTCCCGGATTCCTATGTCTCGCAGTCCGGCAGCACCAACATCGCTGACGTGCAGCTGAGCGAAGGACACAGCCAACTTATCGCTGTCTTTGGATTTAGCGATGACCGCGCAAATACGAACGTTGCCAGTGCCACCGTTACCGTCAACGGCGCTGACGGTGCTGAGCTGGCCTCCTTCGAGGTTCCAGCAGAGGAAGCTCTCGAAATGCCCATCAACATCGCAGACCACCAGGAACTGCGCTTTACTTTTACTTATAAGGACGCCCGCGGCAATCCCGCGGACAACACTGGCTTCGCGGTGGCTTCCCTCCACGCGCAGTAGCGCGCACCGCCGGGCCATCACGCCGTGGCGCCGAAGCTGCCCTTGTTGCCAAAGTTATAGGCTCGCCCGGTGGCGGCGCATAACTTCGTCGTTTAGGGCAGTTGTTGTCCTCGAGGGAAAGCTCCCGTGTACGCGAAAGCCGCCTCCCGTTCCCACGCAGTGGTGCGCAGGAATAAAGGAAGCGGCTGTGTGCTGCCCATGGCAGCGCCTTTGCCAGGCTTAGTGGAAGAAGTGGCGAGTGCCGGTGAAGTACATGGTCACGCCAGCCTTCTTGGCGGCCTCGATGACCTCTTCATCACGGATAGAGCCACCCGGCTGCACGACGGCCTTCACGCCGGCTTCGAGGAGAACCTCGAGACCATCGGCAAATGGGAAGAAGGCATCGGAAGCAGCGAAGGAACCTTCGGTGCGGTTGGCGCCGTCGGCCAGCGTGTTAGCGCGCTCGACTGCCAGCTTTGCAGAGTCCACGCGGTTGACCTGGCCCATGCCCACGCCCACGGTGGCGTTGTCCTTGGCCAGCAAGATGGCGTTGGACTTCACCGCACGAACGGCGCGCCAAGCGAACTCCAGCTGCGCCAGGTCGGACTCATTCAGAGCCTCACCAGCAGCCAGGGTCCAGTTGGCCGGGTTATCGCCCTCTGCCTGGTAGGTATCCGGCTCCTGGGTGAGCATGCCGCCGGAGATGAACTTAACTTCCTCCTTCGGCGCTTCATGCTCTGCCTGCAGCACGCGCAGGTTCTTCTTGGCCTTGAGGACCTCGATGGCGCCTTCCTCGTAGGACGGAGCCACAATAACCTCGGTGAAAATCTCCTTGACCTGCTCGGCCATCTCCACGGTGACCTCACGGTTCACAGCGATGACTCCGCCAAAGGCAGACATCGGGTCGCAGGCGTGAGCCGCGCGGTGAGCAGCCGCGATGGACTCCTCAGACACCGCGATGCCGCACGGGTTGGCGTGCTTGATGATGGCCACGCACGGGCGCTCGTGATCCCAGGCGGCGCGCCAGGCGGCGTCCGCATCCTGGTAGTTGTTGTAGCTCATCTCCTTGCCGTTGAACTGCTTCGCGTTGGCCAAACCAGTGGTACCGATGCGGGTCACGGTCGCGGACTGGTGAGAGTTCTCGCCGTAGCGCAGCGGGGTGGTCTCCTCGCCCTCGCTGAGCTGATCGACGAACCATGCGGACACCGCGGCGTCATAATCAGCGGTGTGCAGGAAGGCATCGCGGGCCAGACCGCGGCGCTGCTCCAAGGTAAAGCCGCCATTGGCCACAGCGTCAGCCACCTCGCCGTAGCGAGCCGGATCCACGACCACAGCAACAGACGGGTGGTTCTTGGCAGCCGCGCGCACCATGGACGGGCCACCGATATCGATCTGCTCCACGCAGCCATCAAAGTCCGCGCCGGAAGCCACCGTCTCACGGAAGGGGTACAGGTTCACCACGACGAGCTGGAACGGATCCACCTCCAGCTCCTCCAGCTGCTTCAGGTGGTCCTCCTTGCGGGTATCCGCCAGGATCCCCGCATGCACGCGCGGGTGCAAGGTCTTGACTCGACCCTCGAGGCACTCCGGGAAGCCGGTGAGCTTCTCGACGGGCGTGACCTCAATGCCCAAGTCCGCGATCTTCTTCGTGGTGGAACCGGTGGAAACGATCTCCACGCCGGCCTTATCCAGGGACCGGGCAAGGTCCTCCAAACCGGTCTTGTCGTACACGCTGATGAGTGCGCGCTTGATGTTCTTACGATCTTCGCTCATGGTACGGGGACTTAAGCCTTCCTTGCGGTAATGAGAGGTAGTTAGAGCTGAATACTGAGTTCCTCGCCCTTCACGCGCGTGGCGCGAAGGACGGCAACGATGAGTTCTCTTTCGACCACTTTGATGCGCTCGTGCAAGCTGGCCTCATCATCCCCCGGCAAGACCCGCACGGGCTCTTGGGCAATGATGGCGCCGGTATCGACGCCGGCATCTACGAAGTGGACGGTCGAGCCTGTGACCTTGGCGCCGTAGGCCAGCGCATCGCGCACGCCGTGCGCGCCTTTGAAGGCGGGCAAGAGCGCGGGGTGGGTATTGATGGTGCGACCTTCGAAGCGATCCAGAAAATCCTTCCCCAGGATCTTCATAAAACCTGCAGAAACAACAACGTCTGGTTGCGCAGAATCCACTGCGGCAACCAGACGCTTATTCCATTCGGTGCGGTCAGCACCCATCTCTACGACCTCGGTGGCGATTCCCGCCGCCTGCGCGCGCTCGATGCCTTGGCAGGGCACGTCCGCGACGACCTTCACGACGCCATAGCGCTCATCCTGGCCATCGAGGATGGCCTGGAGCAAGGAGCCGGTTCCAGAAACAAGTACCACGACGTTAAGGCGGGCAGAAGCAGCGGGCTGGTGCGGTGTAGTCACGCGCTACAGCCTAGCCGCTGCCGCCCTGAACCGGGGAATTTTACTCCTTTGAGGGGGCCTCGTCCTCTGCCTCAAACACATCTTCTTCCTCTGGTTCTGCCTCCTCGACTGGCTGCTCGTCGTCCCCCTCGGTCTCGTCCGATTCGACGACTTCGGCGTCAATCACCTCAGCATCCGCATCGCTGCCGACCTCAGGCTCGGCTTCAGGCTCGGCCTCGGCCTCGGGCTCGGGCTCGCTGTCCTCGTCCACGTCATCCTCGGGTTTAGTCTCGGTCTCGGTCGTGGACTCTGCGGCAACGGCTGTGTCGGGGGCGTCGTCAAGCAAGGCAGAAACCGGCACAGCGTTCGCCGCGTTGACGGGTGTGTGCACGGCCTCTTCAGTCTCTGTGGGCGCTTCAGGGGCAGCCGCGCGGCGCGCACGCCACGCCGTCACTGCCTGTGCCGTTGCGAATGCACATCCCACGACTAGGCACCACAGACAGCTCAGACCCACTGCGGTCCATACCTCGGGACCGGTGTAGCCGTATACGCCCAGCGCGCCGGACACGCCGTACACAGCCACGAGTGCGGCTACCGCGGCGGTGACGGTGGCCACGAGCGCAACCTGGAAGGAGACCAGTGCGCGGCGACGGTAAAACGCCACCACCGCCGCAACGGCGGGAACAATCAGCAGGACAGCAGCCCAGGAACTAATCGACGGTGGAACTGCGGCAGCCAACGGCAGCGGTGGAAGCGGAACCACGTGGCCGCTAAAGAGGCTCACGCTGGTGCCTTCACCGATGTGTAGCTCCGAACCGCTCAGCACCGCTCCCGCAGCAACGGCAGCGTTCGGGAGGTAGAGAACGCTCAGCAGGAAAAGACCGGCGGTTCCCAATGCATTAAGGACTGGATACTCGGCGAGCATCTCTGATTGACGCGTCCAACCGACTCCCCACAAGACCACCGCGAGAATGAAACCAGCAGCAAAAAGGTATCCGAGGTAGCTCAAGCCTATCTGGGCGGCATCGACGAACACGCGGGGGACCCCGCTGCGCTTGGCCAGGGCCTTCCACAGGCGTGGGCCCATTCCACCAATGAGGGCGACCGCATGCAATAACAACATACGGGGAAGCACACGGTACAGCTCCGGAGGGGAAACATCGTAGACCTTGCCAGCGTCCCACAGCATCAGCCATGCGATGACAGTAAGGGCTAAGGGAACCAGCAACACGCACACGCTCAAAACGATGAGGTCATTAATGCTTGCCTTATCCTTAACCGCCGCCCGCACGCGCCGCCCCACCAGCCAGGTTAGGAGCAGCGCAGGCAGAACCGGGATAAAGCCCACGTCAACACCGCCCGCGCGGATAGGCGCAAGGTTAAAGACCATCCATGCTTCCCCGACGATGGTGGGCAGCCATGCCGACGGGGAACTTGTCAGAAGCAGTGCCGCGATAGCGACCACGAGAATGCCCAGCACGACGACGAGGTTCGGAACGCCGACGACAATGAGCATGCGGCGAATACGCCCGCGGAGCGTGGTAGGGGCCTGCGCGCGGCGGGCGCGAGCTTTGTCGGACTCGACCCCTTTGATGCGCTGCGCTGGATCTCGACGATCTCTGCGGTGCCCGCGCTCAGAGTGCTCAGCACTATCACCGCGCCCACGCACGTGCGCGCGTGGGCGAGCTGACGACCTGGACTGGGGACTCGTGTTCTTATTCATCGGCGTCCACTTTGCCACGGCCCCCTCCCCCACCGGGGGTGGCGCGGCGAGGTAAGCGCTAAATGGTGCGGTGCACCCCCGAAGGAAAACTTCACGAGTGCGCACTACTCATGCCGACAACGGAAAGCCCCGACGACTCCACGGAGATCGATTCACTTTATTCACAGGAATCAGCTGTCGTTTCATTATGTGCGGCTCTTCCCAGATATCCAGAAGAAAAACCGCAATCTGGGTTGCTCTGCATTCGCCGAGACGCTACTGTTACATCTCGTTGGTAACAGGAAGGTCACAATCGGATAACCACCCAGATTGAAACGTAACGTTTGCTCTGGGCGGGCGATAGTGAATTGAGGACGGAAGAAGAGTTCATGCGAAGCAAGACTCAGCGAAGCGTAGGACGCCACCGCAAAATCACCACCGCACAGACCGCGAAGGGACGTCTGGCAGTGATGACTGTTGCGGCAGGCGCCGTATCCACCGCAGGCGTTGGCGGCGCAGCAGCAGGTACTATCCAATCCGCTGGCGCCGGGGAAACCAAGGCACAGTCCGTCGACTACACCCTGCAGACAGATACCGATCCGCTGAAGAACGCGCAGGCTGCCGTCGAAGACGCAGCCCCGCAGATCCTCGCCATCGCCGAGTCCAAGCCGGTCGCCGACTTGGCTACGCAGCTCGACAAGGCCATCCAGGCCGCCGATGCCCGCGCCGCCGCCGATGAAGCCAACCGCGCGCCGACCATCGCCCGCCCGGCAGAGGGCACTTTCACCTCCGGCTTCGGCCCCCGCTGGGGCTCCTTCCACTCCGGCATTGACATCGCAAATGCCGTGGGCACCCCCATCCTTGCCGTTATGGGCGGCACCGTCATCGACTCCGGCCCGGCATCCGGCTACGGCCAGTGGATCCGCATCAAGCACGATGACGGCTCCATGAGCGTCTACGGCCACATGCAGACCCTCGACGTCGCCGTGGGCGAGCGCGTCCACGCTGGCCAGAAGATCGCCGGCATGGGCTCCCTGGGCTTTTCCACCGGCTCCCACCTGCACTTCGAAATTCACCCCACCGGTGAGGGCGCCGTGGACCCGATTCCGTGGCTCGCAGAGCGCGGCATCAACATCAGCTAAGCCACGCTTTTAAATCCTTCCTCCAGCGCTAAGGCGGTATAGGGCACTGTTGCCCTATACCGCCTTGTGCATTCCCCCACCTTCCACCCCCGCCTGCCCCAACCGTTGACCGGACAGAAGGTTACCCAGTAACTTACTGGGTATGTACCGAAAGATTTCCTCCCTTGCCCTCCACCAAGGAGGTGACCATGTCCGTCAAACATTCCGTGCTTGCGCTGCTGAGTGAAGAGCCCGCTACTGCCAGCCACATCAAAAACCGCTTTGCTGAGACCTTCGACAACCTCTGGCCGCTCAACATGGGCCAAGTCGCCCAAACGTTGAGCCGTTTGGAGCGCGATGGTCTCATCGCCACCGACGGTGAGCTCACCGGCCCCACGGGGCGGCGCGCCACCAGCTATGCCATCACCCCCGCCGGCCGCGAAGAACTCTCACAGTGGTGGATGTCCACCTTGCACAACGACGCCATCGAGCGCGATGAGCTCGTGCTCAAAGTATCGCTTGCAGCGCGACGCTCCGACGTCGACGTCATTGCCGTCCTCGACGCCCAGCGGTTTGCCACCGTCCGCCAACTGCGTGAGCTCAACCGCCAAGCCTCGGAACTGCCTGCAGAGCGCAGCGCCCAGCGCTTGGCTGTTGAGCGCCAAATCTTCGACCTGGAATCTCTCTCACGCTGGCTCGACCGCGTGGAATCCCTAACCAACCCAACCACCACCGAGGAGGCCCCGCGATGACCCCCAACTCCGTGCCCACGACCCAGCACTTGCCGTTTCCTCTCGAGCTCGAAAACATTACCTGCGTCTTCGGCAGCGGTGCCCGCCAGGTAACTGCCTTGGATTCCGTGAACTTGCAACTGCAGCCGGGCGAACTGGTAGCTGTCATGGGCCCCTCCGGTTCCGGCAAGTCCACGTTGCTCAACGTTGCGGGCCTGCTGCAGCCGCCAACATCAGGGCGCGTGCTTCTCGACGGCGCCGACGCCTCCCAGCTCTCCAAAGCTAAAGCGGCCATCGCCCGCCGCCGCCACTTGGGACTGGTGTTTCAGCACTTCAACTTGGTCTCCTCCCTCACCGTGGGAGAGAACGTGTCCCTGCCCCTCGAACTGGACGGACTTTCGCCTGCGCAGTGCCGCGAGGCCGCCGAGGAAGCTCTCAGCGAGGTTGGCCTCGACGGCACCATCGACCGCTTCCCGGAAGAAATCTCCGGCGGCCAGGCCCAGCGCGTGGCCATTGCCCGCGCGCTCATCGGACCGCGCAAGGTGCTGCTTGCGGATGAGCCCACCGGCGCCCTCGACACCTCGACGGGCGAAGAGATCATGAAGGTCCTGCGCGCGCGTATCGACGCCGGCGCCTCCGGCATTTTGGTTACCCACGAGCCGCGTTTCGCGGGCTGGGCCGACCGTGTCGTCATGGTTCGCGACGGGCGCCTAACCGGCGAGGAGGTGCGTTAGTATGTCCGGCATTAATGCCGCCACCCGCCCGACGAGGCGCGACTTGTGGCGCCACCCGTGGCGCACGCTAGCCGCCGTTTTGCTCATCGCGCTGCCAGTGGCACTCGTGATTGGAATGGCGCTCTTTGATAATTCCTCCGGTCGGCTCTCCGCGGCCTTGAGCTCACCCAAGCGGCAGATCAGCGCCGAGCGCTCGGACATTAGCAACGAAGACGTACCACGCTTGGCTGCCGAGGTGCTTCCTGAGGGCCTCAGCGTCAGCCCGGTCACCACTTTTTCTAGCACGTCACTAATCCATAATGGGAAGTCAACCAACTCCTGGGTAGATCAGTTCGACGCGGAGAATCCGCCAGAGCCGGCGCAGGAGGCCGTCGACAAGTTCAACCTTGGCCCCAACCAGGCAGTTCTATCGCGTTCGACCGCGCGCAAGATCGACGCCTCCGTGGGGGACGTTATCACCGTGCGCACCAACGCCCTCAGCAGTGACCACCAAGCCACAGTCGCGGCCATTGCTCCCGAAAACTTTGATTTTGTCACCTCCCCCACCCTCAATGAGGCCCTCAGCGACCCTTCTTTTACAACACGCACCACCTGGGCCATCGTGGGTGATACAACGCTGACCGAGGAGGATGCCGACCGCGCCCGTGAAGCTGGGCTGGAAATCTGGGCAGCGGAGCTGCGAGATACGGACCGCCCCGATTCTGAGCCGGATTCCTTTGGCGGAACCCTGAGCAGTATTCTTTTCGTACTCTTCTTCGTCGGTCTCTACGCCATCGCCGGATTGCTCATCCTTTTCCTTCTCGCGCCCGTCTTCACGCTGGCTACCGGACGCAATACCCGGCTGTACGCGCTGATGTCGAGCCAGGGCGCACTACCACGCCACATCATGTTCGCGGTGATGGCTTATGGCTTGCTGATGGGGCTTATCGGCGCCACCATCGGCGTGGTTGTTGGACTCACGGCTTCGTGGGTGTGGTGGGCAGCCCGCTACCCGGACTTTGCTGCCCACCCGCCCTTCCTAGCTATTGGCCTTGCATGGATCGTGGCGGTGGCAGGCTGTGTCATTGTCTCCATCGTTCCCGCGTGGTTGGCGCAACGTGGTGCCCTATCCACCGCAATCCAGGGCGCTGCTCCCGACCGCCTCTTGCGCTTCCGGCGGTGGATGGCCATCGGCCCTGCATTCCTGCTTCTGCTCGTGCTATTCAGCTTCACCCCCTGGGGACAGTACATCCCCACGGTGCTGGCTCTCTTCGGAGTCATCGCGGTTGCCGCGTCTGCCCCGGCCTTGGTCTTCTTGTGCTCCCTGCTGTCGCGCCGCGGCCCCCTCGCGTTGCGTCTGGCTGGACGCGGCCTGACCCGGCGCAGCATGCATGCCTTGCCGACGTCCATCGCTCTCGTTTCAGTTGCCTTCGTAGCCTCCCTGTTTGGTGTGGGCATCATGACGGATAGCGCAAAGACCACCGCCGAAGAAAAGCTCGTCATGCCGCCTACTTCTGCGCTGATTGAGGAGGCGACGTTTGAGCAACCAACGCAGGTGTCCACGCCGGAAGAACGCGCAGCGGTAGAGGCCATCCTGGAGACCACCACTGCCCGTACCTACCCCTTCTACACTTTCCCCTCGTGGACGACGTCCTACAGCCTTCCAGAGGATGGCACTTTTTACGAGCTCACCACCGAGTTTGATTACCAGTGCGAGCAGGTCGATCTCAGCAAGCCGGTTGAGAGGGCAGTGTTCGTGGATAATCAGGGGCGGCGCACCGATGAGTCCGAAGAGGCTCGCCAGGAGTGCGCCCACGAGTTGATGACATCGTTCCCCTATAACCCGCTGATCTATCAAAGCAGGATGGTTCAAACGGATTCTTCCCAGCTCAATCTGTGGCAGTTCGACTCAGAAGAAGATCGACGCGCAGCGGCACAAACGCTGGATGCTGGCGGCATCGTGCTTCCCCACAGCAGCCACGTCGGCGATAAGACTCATGGCACGGTGACCGTAAAATCCTATAACCGCATTGACAGCCAAGAACCGAGCGGGGCACAGGACGCGGATCTGCCGGTTGTAGAGGCACTACCCACCGCGGCCCGCGACGTGGTCTTGATTAGCCAGC
Source organism: Corynebacterium sp. HMSC035E02 (assembly GCF_001836065.1). Taxonomy (NCBI): domain Bacteria; kingdom Bacillati; phylum Actinomycetota; class Actinomycetes; order Mycobacteriales; family Corynebacteriaceae; genus Corynebacterium; species Corynebacterium sp. HMSC035E02. The sequence continues at coordinate 17,114 of NZ_KV827376.1, read as the reverse complement.
AGGCAGCAGAAAAGCTGAACATGGAGCCCTTCTACGTGGGCCAAGCCCTCGCGTTCGACGAGCCACCGAGCGAGTCAGAGCGTGAGGAGCTACAAGACCTGACAGCGAGCGCCTCGCAATCGCAATACTCGCTAAGCTTCGCCGTCTCTACTCCCGAGAGCTTCCGCTACTACCTGGGCCTCGGAATGGGGATCGTCTGCCTCATCGTGCTCGCACTCATCATTGCCAACGCAGCGAGCAGCATGCGCCAGGAAAGCACCGTGCTGCAATCCATCGGCGCCGACCCTTCGCTGATGTCCAAGGTGGCAGCATGGCAGACGTGGATGCTGGCCACCGTAAGCATGCTCTTTGGTGTGGTTGCCGGACATCTCGGCACGTACTTCTTTGCCGATAGCTCAGGATACGTTTTCTCGACGCCGCTCCATGGCTTGCGCCCGCAGGACTACTTCACCCCGGATTGGTGGCAATTCCTCGCCGTGCTCGTCGTGCCACTGTTGGCTGCCGCCCTCGCGGCTGCGATCAACCGCAGCGACAAAACGGCCCCGCTCACCGCGCGGGATCGCAGCGAATCACGTTCCCTAACTTAAAAGCGTTGACCTAGTAGCAGCGCCCACAACCCCAGCGCTCTCGGCTGAAAGATTGGCCGGGAGCGCTGCACTTTTCACCCCCCAAATCTCACCCCCATTCTTTAAACCTCTACTTTACCCCTGTAACAATTTTCACTCCTTTCACACGCGCAACACGCTGGGCTGTTCGATAGTTTTTCGAACAATTCCTGGATTTACCTGCATTTTTAAGCGTTGCGCAGGGTGGTCCCGCGGGATAGTTTGTATCTCGTTGCCACACAGCCTCAGCACTCGGTTGCAACCGCACCGGCGTGTCGCGGGCTTTAAGGCGCACTGCGGCTGATACGGCCGCTCCCCTATTGCTCACAGGCTTCCGCCGCATACCCAGCGGGCCACAGCAGGACTTAAGGACGTGAAGTTATGAAGCGCACGCTCAGCGCACTCGCCGCCGTGGCGGTTAGCACCGCCACCGTGACGACCCCAGCGTTCGCCGCCGAACCGGCAGCAAGCGTGGACGTCTCCGACGGGTCCTCCAAGGACCCGTCCGCTGCCGACGTCGAAGTCAAGGAAGAATCCAAGGCCGACCTCTTCAAAGCCGTCTCGGGGCTGCTCATTTCGACAGCCGGTGCCCTCAACGGGGCATCCGTCCCAGAGGTCAACACCACGCAGGACGGCTTCGAGATCGCCCTCGATCCCTCCAGCATTCCTGGTCTCGCCGAGGCCTTCGCCCCGCAGGGCGATCACTCCGGCCTCACCCCTACTCGCGGCCAGGACGCGGACGGTAACACCGTGGTCTTTCCGACCTCCGGAACTTTCACCTCTGGCTTCGGCCCGCGGTGGGGTTCCTTCCACAACGGCATCGATGTGGCAAACCCCATTGGCACCCCCATCTACGCTGTCATGGACGGCGAGGTCATTTCCTCCGGCGCTGCCCAAGGCTTTGGCAACTGGATCCGCATCCAGCACGACGATGGCACCATCACCGTCTATGGCCACATGCCCAGCGACCAGCTGCTGGTCGACGTCGGCGACCGCGTCGAGGCCGGCGACCAAATCTCCGTCATCGGCAACGAGGGCCACTCCACCGGCCCGCACCTGCACTTCGAGGTTCACCCGGGCGGCGGCGCGGCCGTCGATCCGGTGGACTGGTTCAGCGAGCGCGGCATCCTCATCTAAAGCATCAGAGCTTTTCCATCGGCACTCCGCCGATGAGCATGAGGCGAACCTTGCCCGCTGAACCGAAGTCCACGGTGACCGTCGCCCGCGCGCCGGTCCCGGAGGCCTCGATGACCGTGCCCAGCCCGTATTTCGCGTGGTTGACGCGGTCCCCCACAACTAAATTGAGATGGTTATTCTTCGGCATCGACGTTGCCGAGGCCGGCTTGCGCGAGCGCTGCGAAGGGGAAGACGCAGCGCTCCGCGAGCCATAGCCGCCTCCACGGAAGAACCCGCTATCCGAGCCAAAGGTTCGCCCGTATTGGTAGGAATCATCTCCGCCCCACGCGCCAGACAGCGAGCTGTCTGGTTCTTCACGGCGCCAGTCGATGAGGTCCTCTGGGACCTCGGCGAGGAAGCGACTGGCCGGGTTCGTCACCGGGTTACCCCAGGACGAACGAAGAATCGCGCGCGTGAGGTAGAGCTGTTCCCGAGCACGCGTAATACCCACGTAGGCAAGGCGGCGTTCTTCGCTCAGCTCCTTCGGGTCACCCAGGGAGCGCATGTGCGGGAACTGTCCGTCCTCCCAGCCAGTGAGGAAGACGACGGGGAATTCAAGGCCCTTCGCAGTGTGCAGCGTCATCAGCGTGACCACCCCGGATTCGTGGTCCGGAATCTGGTCCGCATCCGCCACGAGTGAGACCTTTTCAAGGAACGCCTGAAGCGAGCCCGGCGCGGCTTCACCTTCTGCTAGCTCGGGTGCTTCTTCTGCGTCCGCACCCATGAATGCCATCTCATTAGCGGCCTCAGAGCTGAACTCGCGGGCCACCGAGACCAACTCGTTGAGGTTATCCAGGCGCGCACCATCCTGCGGATCGTTGGAGTTCTCGAGCTCCGCGCGGTAGCCGGTGGCGTCAAGAAGCGCGTTGAGCAACTCCCCCAAATCCGGCTGGCCCGTCACCTCATTGACCATGCCCGGGATCTGCGCTCGTACGCCTTCCATCATCTCGTTGAATTTGGTTACGGCATTCACTGCCCGCGTGCCGAGTCCGGCTACTTTGCCCTCCGCCGCATCACGGAGAGCAGCACCAAAGCTCACGCCAAGGTTCTCCGCGTGCAGGGCGATCTGCGCCTGCGCTTTATCACCAATAGCGCGCTTCGGCACGTTAATGATTCGGCGCAGGCTCACGGTGTCATCCGGATTATCCATGATGCGCAAGTAGGCCACCATGTCCCGGATCTCGCGACGCTCATAGAAGCGCGTGCCACCGACCACCTTGTACGGGATGCCCGAGCGCACGAAAATATCCTCCAGCGCGCGGGAGGCATTGTTGGTGCGGTACATCACCGCAATATCGGAATACGCCGTACCTTTATCCGCCAGGGAATCAATCTCCGAGGCGATATACCGTGCCTCATCGTGCTCATTATCCGCCACGTAGCCGACGATCTGTTCGCCCTGGCCGTGGGCGGTCCACAGGTTCTTCTCGCGGCGGCCCTCATTCTTCGCGATGACCGCGTTCGCCGCGTTCAGAATGGTCTGCGTCGAACGGTAGTTTTGCTCCAGCAAAATCGTGTGCGCCTGCGGGTAATCCCGCTCGAACTCCTGGATATTCCTGATGGTGGCTCCGCGGAAGGCATAAATCGACTGATCCGAATCACCCACCACGCACAGTTCCGGAGCATCCGGCGGCAGCTCGCCCCGGCCCACCAAAGCCGAGACCAATGCATACTGCGCGTGGTTGGTGTCCTGGTATTCGTCGATAAGCACGTGCTTAAAGCGGCGACGATAAAACTCCACCACCTGCGGGTGCTGATTAAAGATGCGCACTACTTCCCCGATGAGGTCATCGAAGTCCACCGCGTTCGCCGCGCGCAGGCGGCGCTGATATTCCTCGTACACGCTCGCCACGGTGAGCTCGAAAGGATTCTTCGTCCTCTCTGCCTCCGCGCGCGCCTGCTCCGGGGAGATGAGCTCGTTCTTGCGGTTGGAAATCTGATTAGCCAGAACACGCGCCGAATACTTCTTCAGATCCAGCTGCATGTCCTTCGCAATCATGGTGAGCAGCCGGCGGGCATCATCGCCGTCATAAATGGTGAAATTCGTGTTCAAGCCCGGTACGAGCTGGGCGTTATTGCGCAAGATACGCACGCAAATCGAGTGGAAGGTGGACACCCACATCCGCTCCGCGACGGGGCCGACAAGCTGGCCGACGCGCTCCTTCATCTCCGCGGCTGCCTTGTTGGTAAAGGTAATGGCGAGGATCTGCCAGGGGGCCACCCCGCGCTCCCGCATAAGGTACGCAATGCGGCGAGTCAACACTGCAGTCTTGCCCGAGCCCGCGCCGGCCACAATAAGCAGCGGCGAGCCCGAATGTTTCACGGCCTCTTCCTGCTGCGGATTTAAGCCCTCGAGCAACGGATCAGAGCCCTGACCGGAAGGGGCGTCGACGTTGCTCTCGGGCACAGGAAACAGGCCGCCGGCGGAAGAATCGGAAGACGAACGGGGGACGAAAGGAGATTTGTTATTCATAATGCTCTCCAACCTACTAGCACCACCGGACATTGCCCCTCACCGCACTTCTGGTCGACGTGAAAGCTGGTAATTCCCCTTTTCTCCCGCCGTGGTGGCACAATCTGATGTCATGAGCTCTTCACATCCTGGCAACGCAGACTCTGGCTTGAGCCCCGAGCACCAAGACCCCAACGTCGTGGACAATGGGCTCGACATTCGCATGCCGTCGGGCACCGATGACCCGCTGAGTGATGCCGAGATTCAGCGCTACCGCGAAGAGATCAACCGCCTCGACCGCGTTATTCTCGACGCCATCAAGCGCCGCACCGACATTTCGCGCACCATTGGTAAGACGCGAATGAGCTCAGGCGGTACCCGTTTGGTGCATACCCGCGAAATCGCGATCCTCAACGAGTTCCGCGACGAGCTTGGGGAGGAAGGCCCCGCTATCGCCTCCGCTCTCCTGCGCTTAGGCCGCGGCAAGCTCGGCTGATCAAACGCCGCACGGACTAGTCCCCAGCCCACGCGCCCTTAAACATGCGGTGGGTTAGGCTCGCGCCATGCGCTTTTCCTCTCGCCTGGCTGCGATTCTCGCCGCGGCCACCGCTGCGTTCGTGTTATCCGCCTGCGGCACCTCTTCTTCCGCTGGGACCACCATTTCCACCACGACGCTCAATCTTCCCGCCGTCAGCAACTCCGACCGCAGGCAGGGTTCCGCAGCATCCGGAACAACGCAAGGCTTCGAGGAGCCCCTCGACGGCGATGCGCTCTGGGATAACACCATCGAAATCCCTCAAGCGGAGCGACCGGAGCCCCGACGTAACCTGATAGCTCCTGAAGCTGCCGATTACTTCATGAGCCTGGGGGTGTTGACGCCGGGTGCGCCCATCTACAACGGCACAAACGGTGGCCGGTGCTCCACCGGTCATTTCGCTGGCGATGGGCAGCGCCTCTTTATCCTCACCGCCGGGCACTGCGGGGACACGGGCGACACCTTCTATTATGAGGATCAATCCGGCAGTACGGTAGAGATAGGCCAGATGGTGAAGAAGGCCCGCAACACCAACACCGATAGCATCAACTCGGCCGACATTGCACTGATCGAAGTGTCCAACCCAGCCGCCGAAGTATCTACCGCACCGGCCTTCAATGCGCCTTTGGCCGGTTGGATGAGCCTCGAGGATGTCACGCACAAGAAGCCCACGATGTGTTTTGCCGGTTCCGCGGGAGGCGCTGCCTGCGACGATTTCATTGACCGCTTCGAAAACCAAGGACTCTTCACCTTTGGCAGCGAGAGCGTACCCGGAGATAGCGGCGGTCCTGTCTACGCTTCCATCGACGGCAAACTGTACGCGGTAGGTGTCTTGTCCTTTGGCAACTACGATGATTACACCGGCCCCGAAACTGGTGCCATGGAGATCGGAAACACGATGGAGCAATTCAACCTGAAGCTCTACTCCTAGCTCAACGCAGTACGGTCTTCTGCCTCGGCAGCGAAGGGATTTCTGGACTACGGTGGACACAGTAAGTTTCATGTCTGCTACCTGCCAGAAAGGCTTTTGCAATGGACATCACCGCTCAGCCGCAGTGGGCCGCGCTCACCTCGCTTTTTGAAAGCAAGAAGGACCTCAACCTGCGTGAGCTTTTTGCTAACTCCGCTTCCCGCGCCGCAGACTATTCTTTCGACGCCGCGGGCCTGCACGTGGATCTGTCGAAGAACCTCATCGATGAGGAAGTAGTCACCGCACTGGTGGACCTCGCCCGGGCTGCCGACGTCAAGGGGCGCCGCGACGCAATGTTCGCCGGCGAGCGCCTCAACAACACCGAGGATCGCGCCGTGTTGCACACCGCGCTGCGCCTGCCCGTGGAGAAGGACTTGAGCGTCGACGGCCAGGACGTCGCTGCCGACGTCCACGAGGTGCTGGGCCGCATGCGCGACTTCGCCACTGCGCTGCGCTCCGGCAAGTGGCTTGGCCACACCGGACACACCATCAAAAAGGTGGTCAACATCGGCATCGGCGGCTCCGACTTGGGCCCGGCCATGGCCGCGAAGGCCCTGCGCTCCTACGAAGTGGCGGGCATTAGCGCGGAGTTCGTCTCCAACGTCGACCCGGCGGATCTCGCCGCGACTCTCGACGGCCTCGACGCCGGCTCCACCCTCTTCATCGTGGCCTCCAAGACCTTCACCACCCAGGAAACCCTGGCCAACGCTCACGCCGCACGCCGCTGGCTGATTGAGCAGTTTGATGGTGACGAGTCGGCCGTCGCCAAGCACTTCGTTGCGGTGTCCACCAACGCGGAGAAGGTCGCGGAGTTCGGCATCGACACCCAGAACATGTTTGGCTTCTGGAACTGGGTGGGTGGCCGCTACTCCGTCGACTCCGCCATTGGCCTGTCCCTGATGTGCACCATCGGCCCGCTGGACTTCATGCGTTTCCTCGAGGGCTTCCACGCCATGGATGAGCACTTCCGCACCGCGCCCCTGGAGCAGAACGTTCCGGCGCTGATGGGTCTGCTCGGTGTGTGGTACTCCAACTTCTTCGGCGCGCAGACCCACGCGGTGCTGCCCTACTCCGAGGACCTCGGCCGCTTCCCCGCCTACCTGCAGCAGCTGACCATGGAGTCGAACGGCAAATCCGTGCGCCGCGACGGCACCGCTGTCACCACCGGCACCGGTGAGATTTACTGGGGCGAGCCGGGCACCAACGGCCAGCACGCTTTCTTCCAGCTCATGCACCAGGGCACCCGCCTCATCCCGGCGGACTTCATCGGCTTTGCCCGCCCGAAGGAGGACTTCCCCACCGCCGACGGCACCGGTTCGATGCATGACCTGCTCATGGGCAACTTCTTCGCGCAGACCAAGGTCTTGGCCTTTGGTAAGACGGCGGAAGAGATTGCCTCTGAGGGCGTAGACGAAGCCCTCGTTCCGCACAAGGTGATGCCGGGCAACCGCCCCACCACCACGATTCTGGCGGAGGAGCTCACCCCGCAGACCCTCGGCGCGCTGATCGCGCTCTACGAGCACATCGTGTTCACCCAGGGCATCATCTGGGATGTCAATTCCTTCGACCAGTGGGGCGTGGAGCTGGGCAAGCAGCAGGCCAATGACCTGGCACCGGCAGTCTCCGGCAAGGAGGAGGCCGCATCCGGCGACGGTTCCACCGATGCTCTGATCGGCTGGTACCGCAACCACCGCTAAGCACTGCTTGGCGACGTCCCCCCGGCCAAACGGCCGGGGGTTCACCCGTTTTTGACGCGCAATCGACATGTGGGATCGCCAACGCCGCGGAGGCCCTGTGGGCGTCCACGTGACGATCTACCTGTCGGGCGGCCCCTGTGGGCTCGCCCGCGCGGCGGTTTACCCGCCGGGCGGTCCAAGTCCGCGTTGCGCGGCTTGATACGCAGCCTGGGCGGTTATCGGTTCTCCCCAGGGAGGGATGTAGTCCACATCGCCGCGAATCCTAAACACGTAGCCAGCACCTGTTGGTTTCTCCGGGTCATCGTCATTAATGCCGTTGTGATAGGCGCACAACATGGTCAGGTTCGGCGGGTTGGTAGCCCCTCCTGCCTTCCACGGCACAAGGTGATGCACCTGAGCATAATCAGCGGGCTTATTGCATCCCTTCCTGGCACAGGTCGGATGTTCGGCACTGGCCATCATGCGCTGCTCAAACCCGGCTAAGCGCTTCATCCGGTGCAGCCATACCGGCCCGATCGTGGGGTGGATGAGGGTTACGTAGCCGATCTCGGCAAACTTATAGTTCAGAAATTCCGTGCCGGTCATGCGGCCGCCATTGGTCAGCTCAAGGACGATGTCATCGCCGTCGCCGCTCACAATCTTGTCGAGCTTGTCCAAGGTGACAACGACGCTGGTGAGCACGGCTGGTTTGGTTCCGCCATGGGATTTGTTGAAGAAGACGTGGTTGGCTGCTTCCAGCAGGTTGTTCTGGTTGATGGATTCCAGCACGCCGCGCATCTCGGTCACGGTCATGGGGTCATCGGTAATGGTCAGCGAGTGCGGACCATCAGCGCGATAGGTCATGCGCACACCAGGTGTGGGCACGCGTTTGGGCTTGAGCTCTTTTAAGCGCTTGGCCGCCACGGCTGGGATGTTCAATGCTGATGTGCCGGCGAGCTTGATCCGTAGGTTCCAGGCATGCAGCTGGTTCTTCAGCTTCTTCGTGTAGGACTCAATGAGGCTTAACGTGGCCAGATCATGGCGCTGTTCGGCGGCTCGGCTGCGGGCAGTGCGTTGCTTACCCGTGAACTTGGTAGCGCCGAAGTAGATGTGGTTCAAGCCAGCCAATTCGGCGGCATCGGCAGGTGAAGCGCCGAGTGCGCGCAAGCGTTCCTCGCCTCCTACCGCCTGCTCCACCAAAGAAATCCCCGAGTTGCGGTAGGAGAAATAGGTCTCTAAATCCCCCATGCCTCAGAACACTAAAGCACCCTAGGCAACCCCGCAACCGGAGACAGAGATTTTAGAGCTTGATCATCGACTCCCAGCCGAACGGAATGTGGTCAGAGTCCACAATCTTGCGGCCGAACGGGAAGCACGTCACCGGGATCATCTTCAGGTTGGCCAGAGCCACCGGGATGCCCACGATGGTCACTGCCTGCGCCGCTGCAGTGGTGACGTGGCCGATAGCCAACCACAGGCCAGCGACAAGGAACCAGACAGCGTTAGAGAACCGAGACATGCCACCGGTGCCTTTGACCGGTTGAATGACGGAGCGCCCAAAGGGCCACAGCGCGAAATTCGCCATACGCATCGAGGCCACACCGGCAGGAATCGTCACGACGGGGATGCAGGCCAGGATGCCGAGGAGGAAGTAGCCCAGTGCGAGGACAAGGCCACCAGTTGCCAACCAGATGATGTTCAAAATGATCTTCATGCATCCCAGCCTAGCGACGCGGCTGGCAGTGCGGGCACCACCAGATGATGCGCTCTAACTCCCCTTCATCGCCGCCGGCGTCCACACCACCCAGCGTGGATTTCTCAATGAGCGTGCCGCAGCGTCGGCAGCGCTGACGGTTGCGTCCGAAGACATAGGTGGTCTCCCCTGCCCTTTTCACGCCGGTGGTCACACGTACCGGCGAGTCTCGATTGGCCCAGATGAGGCGGCGGGAGATGGTGAGGATCTGGGGGACGTCGACAAGCGCTACAGGTGTTGCTGGATGAACGCCGGCCAGGAAGCAGACCTCGGCGCGGTATTCGTTGCCCAAGCCTGCCACGTTGCGCTGGTCCAGGAGGGCCGCGCCGATGCTGCGCTCGGGGCGCAACTCGATGCGGTGTACGGCCTCCTCAAAGCCGCCTTCCGCCCATTCTGGCGCGAGGATGTCGGGGCCTAGGTGCGCCATGCGCTGCTCAAACTCGCGGGTGGGGAAAACCTCCACCAGCCCCAACCAGTGCCCCACCAGCTCAATATCACGCGGGGTGTTTTCCATCTGCAGCACCACGCGGGCGCTGTGGCCGGGCTTGCGCCAGCGGTCCCCGGCGTAGTGGATGGCCCACGTGCCTTCCATCTTGAGGTGGGTATGCAGGATGAGCTCGCCGCCGAAATCCATGAAGAGGTGTTTGCCATAGGGCCAGACTTCCTCGCACACCAGCCCGTCGAAACGCACGGTGGCATAGCGCGGCACGCGCAGGGAGGAGGAGGTTACGCGCCGGCCTTCCATGAACTGCAGCCGATTCGACAGCTGCAGTACGGAATCACCCTCGGGCACAGCAGAACCTCCTCACCAAACGGGTGCCTACTCTACCGGCGTGTTCCTTCCTTCACCGAATGCCAGCGCACCCGGCTCCCACGGGGTGACCACGTGCTGGCGGGAAAGGTCTTCGATCTTCTTCACGCCGAGCAGCTGGAGGGTGTTCTTGAACTCCTCCGCGAGCAGCTCAATGACGCGGTCGACGCCTTCCTTGCCGCCGGCCATCAGCCCGTAGAGGTAGGCGCGGCCGATGAGGACGAAATCCGCACCCAGAGACAGCGCAATGGCGATGTCGACGCCGGACATGATGCCGGAGTCGTAGATGATTTCCACGTCCGGGCCTACCTCCGCGCGCACGGCCTCAAGGGCTTGGAGGGTGTTGACCACGCGGTCGAGCTGGCGCCCGCCGTGGGAGGAGACCACGATGCCGTCGGCGCCAAGGTCGATGACCTTGCGGGCGTCCTCGGGGTTGACGATTCCCTTGACGAAGAGCTTGCCCGTCCACTGCTTGCGAATCCACGCTAGGTCCTCGAAGTTGAGGCCTGGGTCAAACATGGTGTTGACCAGCTCGCCTAGTGTGCCGGTGGTCGAGGTCAGGGAGGCAAAGGTGACCGGGTCCGTGGTGAGGAAGTTGAACCACCACTCGGGGCGCCATGCGGCATCGAAGACGGTGCCTGCGGTCAGGCGCGGCGGGATGCGCATTCCGTTGCGGGTATCGCGCAGGCGCTGCCCGGCTACGGGCGTGTCCACGGTGACCACCAGGGTGTCATAGCCGTTAGCCGCCGCGCGCTCGATGAGCTCCTGACAGGCGGAGTGGTCCTTCCACAGGTAAAGCTGGAACCAGCGGCGCCCGCTAGTGCCTTGCGACGCCGCGACCTCCTCCACCGAGCGCGTGCCCATCGTGGAGAGCGTGAACGGGATGCCTGCGTCGCGGGCGGCTTGGGAACCAGCGTCCTCGCCTTCGGCATGCATGAAGCGGGTAAAGCCGGTCGGCGCGATGCCGAAAGGCAGGGCCGCGGGCTCTCCGGCGATCTCGGTGCTCAAGGAGATGTCGTGCGCACCATTGAGCACGTTGGGCATGAGGCGAACGTCGCGGAAGAAATCGCGGGATTCGCGGTAGCTGACCTCATCGCGGGCGGCACCGTCGACGTAGTCGAAGGCAGCCTTGGGTGTGCGGCGCTTGGCAATCTTGCGCAGATCCCACACATCAGCGGCCTCTGCCAGGCGTGCTGTCCGGCGGTCGAGGTTGGGTGCTTCGAACCGCATGAGGTTCTTGAGCTCGGACACGTTGGGCAGTTGGCGCTTTAGCCGCATGGAAACAAGACTCCTTTTTCTATTGGGCTATCAACTTCTGAGGTTAGGCCTCTGAAATGCCCACACCCAAACGCTGAGGTTTAACATTCAGCGGCGTCGACGGCGCGGGCGGAAACCACCTGGGCTTCCCGGCGTAGTCGATGGGCCACCAGACTCAGTGGAATCCTCCGGATCATCGAAGGACAGCTCCTCCATCGCCTCGACGGCGCGGCGCCCACCGCGACGTGCGGGACGGTAAGGTTCAGCGGAGCGCGTGGCTTCTCCAGATTTGCCGTGCTGTCCTGCACGGCCGGAAGAGGCGGTGTGGGCAGAGCCAGTAATCCGCACGCCCTTCGGGGTCAGTGCCGCGCCCAGTGCGCGCAGCTCACCGCCCAGCTTCGACTCGAAGATGGGCCGCCCGTTCGCTTTCTCAATGACCAGCTTGTTCAAGCGCCCGGCGGCCACCAGCTCGTTGAGGCCTGCAAGCACTGCGGCTAGTACCTCGGTGCGCTCGATTCCCTCGGGCAAAGCGTTGAAGAACGTGGTCAACGTCTTTCCGCCCCGGGTCAGGTGAGCCACCGGCAGTCCATCCATGAGCACCACCAAGGCACCCGCGGCGCGGATGGGGCGGGCCGCGGATTCGCCGGCATCGGTAGTGGGCCAGGGCAGCGCCGCACCATAGGGGTTGGCAGGGTCGGTCGCGGCCAGGACATAGGCCTGCGGCTCGCGGGTTCCGGAGGGCCAACCGGTGACGTCCGGCGAATCATCCACCCCGCGCAGGCGGTCAATGACCGCGGGTGTGGAGAACTGCGCGGCACCCAGTCCTTCAATGACATAGCCGCGCATCGCCTTGCCGGATTCCTCGAAACCGGAGAGCACCTTATAGGCCAGGGCGAAACCTCCCAGGACGTCCTCGGCAACCACAGAGCCACGGGTAAGCACGCCGTAGCGGTCCAGCCAGGCCTCGCCGTGCGCGATGGAGCGCGACGTTGCATCCGTGGCCGCGGGAACGGATAGCGACCACCGCCCCACCACGTCTGGTGCGGCCTGCGCACCAGACACATTGAGCGATTGCGCAAAGGACGTGCGCCCCATGCGCAGGCGCGAGCGCGATGGCCGACGCCGCGCGCGATGCGCCGTACGCCCCGCGTTCCCCGTCACCAAGTGCGCGCGGATAGGAGCGAAGGAATCGGGGCTGACTAGCCCTGCCTCCACCAGACCCCAGAGGGCCTCGCGAACCTCCTCGGCCGTACCGCTCAGCTGCGGTTGGATATCGGAAATGAGGTAGCTGCCGCCGCCCTGCAAGGCCTCCAGCAGCTGGGTTTGCAGCATGGACAAGCCCGCTTCCTCCGCAGAAACCTGCGGGGCAAGCTGCGCGGCATAGTCCGCCGGCAGCAGCATGATCCACGGGTCGTTGGAGCCAGCCTTACCCGCGCCCACGATGAGAACCTCGCCGCTGGCGGTGAGCTCATCCAGCATCGTCGGCGAATAATCCCCCACTCGCGCAGGCAAGATAAGGCTCTCCCAGGCAGAGGCCGGCAGGCGCACGCCGGCCAGCTGCTCAATGACGGCAAAGACGCCGTCCACCCCGCGCAGCACAGGGCGCCGACCTACCGCGGCCACCTGCTGCCAGTCCGGGAGGAAGCGCGCGAAGGCCGCAGGCGAGACCGGCTGCGTGGCCGCCCGGGCTGCCGCCAGCGAGCGCGAGCGGATGACCTTGAGAACTTCAGCCGCGCAGTATTCCTGCTCCTCCACGCCTTGCCGGTAGTGCCCCGCCAGGATGGAGTCCAGACCGTTGAGCGTCGAGTGCGCCACCGCAGCCGAGAGGCCAAAGGCCTCCTGCACATCGCGCGCCACAAACGGCCCGCGCGTGCGCGCCCAGCGACTGACCAGCTGATCCACGGCATCGGTAATCGTGGCCTGCTGGGCGGGGATGCCGGGCGGGACGGGGATGCCCAGGCCGTCGCGAAGCAGCGGCGCATCCAATGATTGCGCCACGTGCTCGCAGCCGTTGATGCGCACCTGCATGATCCGCGCACCGAGCGTATCGAGTGCACTCAATGGCACCGTGGCGTGCGCGCCGAACTCATCGACCGGGATGGGGCCCAGCACGCGCAGCAGGTCCGCGACCTCCTCGGTGGTGCGCGCCTGGCGCTCCGGGGTGGTGCGCTGTAGCTGGGCATGAACCTCGGCGATGATGGAGCCGTCGAGAAGCTCGCGCAGCTCCACCGTCCCCAACAGCTTCGCCAGCAACGCCGGGTCCAATGCCAAGGCCGCCGCGCGCTTTTCCGCCAGCGGCGAGTCGCCCTCATACATGAACGCGCCGGTGTAGTTGAACAGCAGCGAAGACGCAAAGGGCGAAGGCTGCTCCGTGGTGACCTCAGCGATGCGGATGCGGCGGTGCGCCAGCTCCCGCATGACCTCCGTGAGCGCCGGCAGGTCATAGACATCCTGCACGCACTCGCGCACGGTCTCCAGGATGATGGGGAAAGAAGGGTAGTTGCGGGCGACGTCGAGAAGCTGCTCCGCGCGCTGGCGCTGCTGCCACAAAGGCGCGCGCTTGCCCGGGTTACGCCGCGGCAGAAGCAGCGCTCGCGCCGCGCACTCCCGGAAACGAGAAGCAAAGAGCGCGGAGTTTCCCACCTGGTCGGTGACGATGTCCGCGATCTCATCAGCATCAAACAGGAACAGCGCGGCATCCGGGTCCGCCTCCCCCTGCGGCAGGCGGAGCACGATGCCGTCATCGCCCGCCACGGCCTGCGCATCCATCCCGGTACGCTCCGCCACGCGCTGCCCCACCGCCAGCGCCCACGCCGCATTCACCGGCCGGCCAAACGGGGTGTGCAACAGCACGCGCCAATCCCCCAGCTCATCCGTGAAACGCTCCAGCAGCAGCGTCTTCTCATCCGGGATGAGCCCGGTGGCCTCGTTCTGTTCCTGCAGGTAGGCGGAGATATTACGCCGCGCGTTCTCGTCAGCGTCGCGCACGATAGACGCATCCGCGTGCGCCTCACGCCGGAATGCGCCCAGCGCCTTGCCTAACTCATAGGGCCGCCCAGCTTGGTCACCGTTCCAGAAAGGCAAACGCCCCGTATGCCCCGGCGCGGGTGTCACCAGCACTTGGTCACGCGTAATCTCCTCCACGCGCCAGCTCGTTGCGCCGAGGGTGAAGATGTCCCCCACCCGGGTTTCATAGACCATTTCCTCATCGAGCTCACCCACGCGGCGCGGCGCGGAACCGGCCTCACCAGTTCCCACCAGGAACACCCCGAACATGCCGCGGTCCGGAATGGTGCCGCCGTTGGTCACCGCCACACGCTGTGCGCCGGGGCGCGGGGTCAGCACGCCCGTCACACGGTCATAGACCACCCGCGGTTTCAACTCCGCAAAATCCGTCGAGGGATACACACCACTCACCAGGTCCAGCACGGAGTCGAAAACCTCGCGCGCCAGGTCCTTATAAGGCCAGGCGCGGCGCACGGTGTCGTACCATGTGTCGGCCTCTAGTCCCTCACTCGTGCCCGCGCTTGCCGACGCCACCACCGCCGCCACCGTCTGCTGTGCCAAGACATCCAACGGGTTGCGCGGGGAGTGCATTTCCTCGATGAGGCCCTCCTCCATGCGGGCGACGGTGAGTGCTGATTGCACGAGATCCGCGCGGTGCTTGGGATAAAAGGATCCGTGCGAGACCGCGCCGACGGAGTGCCCGGCGCGGCCCACGCGCTGCAGGCCCGAGGCCACCGAGGGCGGCGATTCCACCTGCACCACCAGCTCCACCGCGCCCATGTCGATGCCCAGCTCCAGGGAGCTCGTGGCAACCACGGCCTTGAGCGTGCCTTCCTTGAGCATCGTCTCCGTCAGCGCGCGCTCGTCCTTGGACACCGAACCGTGGTGCGCCCGGGCGATAACGGCAGGTGCCTTCCCGGCGACGTCGACCTGTTTCATCAGTTGGGCCGGGTCGCGCCGGGTGGCTGGGCTCAAGGAATCTGGATCGTGTTCCTGGGCATAGAGCTCGTTGAGCCGGCTGGTAAGTCGCTCGGCGGTGCGGCGCGAGTTGACGAAGACGAGGGTGGAGCGGTGCTCCATGACTTCGGCGTAAAGCTCTTCCTCGATGAAGGGCCAGATGGACTTCGCCGTGGGCAGGGCGGAGTCTCCCACCCCGCCTTCTTCCTTGCGGTACGCGTGCACGCGTACCGCGTCTTGGGGGCCTTCGGTGATGCCCAGGGGGTCGTCGACAGTCGCCTCCCCGATGGGCGAGCCTTGCTCCGGGGTGGGCAGGTCCGACATGTCCTCGACCGGCACGTGGACGTCGAGCTGCCATCGCTTCTTCGCCGGTGGCGCGATGATATCCACGGGGCGGTCGCCACCCAAGAAGTTGGCGACAGCACTCAGCGGGCGCACCGTCGCCGACAAACCAATGCGCTGAAACTCCCCGGCGATGAGCCCGAGGCGCTCCAAGGTCAGCGCCAGGTGCACGCCGCGCTTGGTGCCGGCCAAGGCGTGGATCTCGTCGATGATGACGGTATCCACGGTCTTCAAAATCCCCGCTGCCTTGGAGGTGAGCATGAGGTAGGCCGATTCCGGCGTGGTGATGAGGATGTCCGGTGGCTTGCGCACCTGGCGGGCGCGCTCAGTCTGCGGGGTATCGCCTGAGCGCACGCCGACGGTGATATCCGGCACCTCCAGGCCCAGCCGCTCGGCGGTGCGGGCGATGCCGTTGAGCGGGGCGCGCAAATTGTTCTCGACGTCCACACCCAAAGCCTTGAGTGGTGAGATATACAGCACTCTCACGCCATCATGCGCGCCCTCGCGGGAAGGCTCATTGCTCAGCGGCAGCGCGGTCTGGCCTTCGCGCTCCACCAAGGAATTCAGGGCCCACAGGAAAGCCGCGAGCGTCTTACCGGAACCGGTTGGCGCGACAACCAGTGCATTCGCACCACCGGAAATAGCCTGCCACGCTTGTTCTTGTACTGGGGTGGGGGCGGCGAAAACGTCCTGGAACCAACCGGCCACCTGCGGGCGGAACTTCGCCAGAACGTTTTTAGACATGCCCTACTCTATCGCGCGCGCTAATCTGGTCACTATGACCGTTGAGATTTCTGATTCCCGTCTAACCAACTCCCTCGCCGAAGGCTGCGGCGAGATCCTCAAAGGCGTACGCAACGGTGGCCTGCTGCGCGGCTTGGCGCTGGGTGATGCCGGTGATGAGGCCGCTCAGGAATGGATCGCCCGCGTCCTAGAGCAGCACCGCCCGCAGGATGGCGTCCTGTCGGAGGAAGCTGCCGATGACTTGAGCCGCTTGAAGAAGGAACGCGTGTGGATCATTGACCCGCTCGACGGCACCAAGGAGTTCGCCACCGGCCGCCAGGACTGGGCCGTCCACATCGCGCTGGTCGAAAACGGCACCCCTACCCACGCGGCAGTCGGCATGCCGGACATGGGCGTGACTTTTAAGTCTTCCGACGTGCGCGCGGTGACCGGCCCGCTGTCGAAGAAGTTCGTGGTTTCCCGCAACCGCCCGCCGAAGGTGGCGGATTACGTCGCGGAGAAGATGGGCTTTGAGACGGTAGGCGCGGGCTCCGCAGGCGCGAAGGCCATCCACGTGCTCTTGGGTGACTATGACGGTTATATCCACGCCGGTGGCCAGTACGAGTGGGACCAGGCCGCCCCGGTGGGCGTGGCTTTGGCTGCGGGCCTGCACTGCTCGCGTCTGGACGGCTCCCCCATCAAGTTCAATAACGAGGACACCTTCATCCCGGATCTGCTGATCTGCCGCCCGGAGCTAGCAGACGAGATTCTGGAACACGCCGCCGCCTACGCGGAGGCCAACGGCGGTTACTAGGTTTCTCGTGTGATGTCTATGGAGTTTTTGGACACGG